>CAZCMX010000158.1:0-1606 GCA_964499985.1 uncultured Mageeibacillus sp. | reverse complement strand
TGTGGTGATCCCTTCCTTTGCCGTCGGCCGCACCCAGGAAATCATCTATGCCCTGCACCGGGAGGAGGAAAAATACCAGACCCATCGCCAGGCCTTCATGAAGACACCGGTCTATATCGACAGCCCGCTGGCGACCTCCGCCACGCAGATTTTCCGCAACAATACCGACTGCTACGATGAGGAGGCACGCCAGTATGTCGAAAATGGTGACAATCCCCTGGACTTTCCCAACCTGCACTTCACGGCCAGTGTCGAGGAATCAAAAAGTCTCAATCAGAACGATGAAAGCAAAATCATCCTGTCAGCCAGCGGCATGTGCGATGCCGGCCGGATCAAGCACCATCTGAAGCACAATCTGTGGCGCCAAGATTCAGCGGTTGTTTTCGTCGGCTTCCAGGCCCGGGGCACGCTCGGCCGGGCGATCGTCGATGGCGCGAAAAAGGTCCGGATTTTTGGCGAGGAGATCCTGGTCAATGCCCGGATCGAAATGATTGAAGGCTTTTCCGGCCATGCCGACCGGGACGGTCTTTTGGGCTGGATTGCAGCCATGGCGCAAAAGCCCCGCCAGATCATGCTGGTCCATGGCGAGCCTGAGGTGATTGCCCGGTTTGAACAGAGCATCCAGCAGCAATTCGGGATCGCCACACATATCGCCGAACTGGATGAAACCGTTGTCCTGGGCGAACCGGTTGCTCGACCCAGCTGTGTCGAAGCCCGCCCGCTCAGCCTGCGGATCCAGGCAGCAACCGAAGCCCTCGATACGATCGAGCTCGAATTCCTCTCAGCCTTTGAGCATCTCAAGACTGAGCTGCAGGGCGCCAAGTCGATTGCAGACCAGGAAGATCTGCTCCGTCACCTGAAAGAACAGCTCAGTCATCTGGCCGAGGAGGCAGTTGCCCAGTACCCGGATGAGCGACCCTGTCCTTGAATCCCGGATCAGGCCATGAAAAAAGCAGGGACGAGCGCCCTGCTTTTTTTAACTGGACCAGGAAAGGACCGCTTTGCGGCTGGTTCAGGACACCCCACAGACACGGGCCGTTTCGCGGGCAATCACAAGTTCCTCCCGGGTGGGTATGACCAGGACCTTGACAGGCGAGTCGTCATCCGAGATGACGGCCTCCCTGGCGATCGCAGCAGCATTGCGGTAGGGATCGATCGAGATGCCCATGAAGCCCAAGTCCTTGCAGGCGCCAGCCCGGATGTCAGGGGCGTTTTCGCCAATACCGGCTGTGAATACGACTGCATCGACGCCACCCATGGTCGAGGTGTAGGCGCCAATCAGTTTGCGGCACTGGTATTTGAAAAGGTCGATCGCCAGGGCTGCCCGCTTGTTGCCCTCACCTGCGGCAGCATAGATGTCGCGCAGATCGGGACTGACACCGGAAATGCCGAAAAGGCCGGACTGGTTGTTGAGCAGATTTTCCATGCCGTCAATATCGAGGTGTTCTTTTTCCATCAGGAAGGTGACGATCGCAGGGTCGATGTCGCCGCTGCGGCTGCACATGGCCAGGCCAGCCAGCGGGGTCAGTCCCATAGACGTATCGACGCTGCGGCCCCGGTCAACGGCAGCGATGGAGGAACCAAATCCGAGGTGGCACGTGATGAT
>CAZCMX010000157.1:0-1618 GCA_964499985.1 uncultured Mageeibacillus sp. | reverse complement strand
CCGGCGTGCCATGGGTTTTGCTCTAGGTCGGGATCTCGCTTACCATTTGCCTTTTTTCATATGCTGCTCGATCTCGGCTTTGCTTCTTTGCTTGATGACCCAAGCGTCCTGGTGCGCTTTCTTGAACACGGCAACACAGGCCGGATCCAGGTTCAGGTCCATGCCTTTTTTGGCCAGGTCTTTGATTTTCATCGCCAGTTTGACGATCTCCATATGGATGTCATTGGTGGGGTCGGATTCGAAGACTTTTTTCGCGTCTTCCTCGGAAAGCGCGACGAATTTTTCCTGGCCTTGCCCACATTTGGGACAGATGTCCGGTGCTGCCGAGCCTTCATGCATGTAGCCACAGACTGTACATTTCCACAACATAATTTTGCACCTCTCCTGAATAAAAATGTCAGGGCCCTGACGGTTGTTGTTCAAGGCCTGATTCAAGCATACCCTTCCCAAGGGATTTTAACCAGCTGCAATTTTGGCCGATTTTCGCCGCCTGGACCTGAAAATGGACGGCCGGCTGGAAGGAAAGTGCTATGATGGATTTATTGTTGAGGAGGTTTACTTATGAATTACCGGAAACTTGGCAAAACAGGCATGCAGATCTCAGAGGTGTCCCTTGGGACTTGGCAGATTGGTGGGCGCTGGGGCTCGGATTTTGATGACCGGACCGCGGACGAGACCCTGAACCAGGCGATCGACCAGGGGATCAATTTTTTCGATACGGCCGATGGCTATGGCAATGGCCTTAGCGAGAAGGCTGTGGCCAGGGTTGTCAAGTCTCGCTCTGAGCAGGTCTATATCGCGACCAAATGCGGGCGTCGGCTGAATCCGCATACTGCGGCGGGATATAACCGGGAGAATATCCGGCGCTTTGTCCATGACAGCCTTTCGAACATGGGCCTCGAGACGCTGGACCTGATCCAGCTGCACTGTCCGCCGACCGAGGTCTATGCCCAGGCGGATGTTTTCGCAGCTCTGGCCGAGCTGAAACGTGAGGGCAAAATCCGCCACTATGGGGTGAGTGTCGAGAAGGTCGAGGAAGCCCTGATGGCCATCGAATATGAGGGGCTGTCCTCGGTGCAGATCATTTTCAACATGTTCCGGCAAAAACCGGCCGATGCCTTTTTCGCGGCAGCCCAGGCCAAGGATGTCGGTGTGATTGTCCGGGTGCCCCTGGCCAGTGGACTTTTGACCGGCAAGTTCAGTCGGGACAGTGTCTTTGCCAAGGATGACCATCGGTTCTTCAATCGGAATGGTGAGCTGTTCGATAAAGGTGAGACCTTTGCCGGTGTCAACTATGAGCGCGGCTTGCAGGCTGTCGAGGAGCTCAAGGCCTTGTTTGGCGGAACCGGTCTGCTGCCACAGTTGGCCCTGCGCTGGATCCTGATGTTTGACGCCGTCAGCTGTGTGATCCCCGGCGCCAGCCATTTTTCGCAGATCACGGCCAATACCGGCGCCTCGCTGCTGCCGGCACTGACGCCTGAGCAAATGAGCGCTGTCCGGCAAATCTACGAAAAATACATCAGGGACGATGTCGAGCAGCTCTGGTAGGAGCGGTGGTGCGTAGAGGGCCGATCAGAGCGCTTTGCGAAACAGGCCCCGTGGGTAGCCGCGGCTGGCG
>CAZCMX010000156.1:385-1669 GCA_964499985.1 uncultured Mageeibacillus sp. | reverse complement strand
TGTTCGATCTCGAGGAAGCGGGCTATTTTTACACCCGCCTGCAAAACCCGACCAACGATGCGGTCGCTGACAAGATCCGGGCTCTCGAGGGCGGGGCGGCCGCCATGCTGACCGCCTCAGGCCAGGCCGCCAATTTCTATGCCATATTCAATATTTGTGAGGCAGGCGACCATTTTATCGCCACGTCTTCGATCTATGGCGGGACCTATAACCTGTTTGGGGTCACCCTGAAAAAAATGGGCATTGCCTGCACCTTTGTCAATCAGGATTTGCCGGAAAGTGAGCTGGACCAGTATTTCCAGCCGAATACCAAGGCCGTCTTCGGCGAGACGATCACCAACCCGACTGTCGCCGTATTTGATATCGAGAAATTCGCCCGCCTGGCCCATCGGCATGGCGTGCCGCTGATCGTCGACAATACCTTCGCAACTCCGATCAATTGCCGCCCCTTCGAATGGGGTGCCGACATCGTCACCCATTCGACAACCAAATATATGGACGGGCATGCGGCCGGCGTGGGCGGCTGCATCGTCGACAGCGGCAAGTTCGACTGGCTGGCCCAGGCCGAAAAATTCCCCGGCCTGACCACCCCGGATGATTCCTATCATGGCATCATCTATGCCGAGCGATTCGGCCCGGGCGCCTATATCACCAAAGCCACCGCCCAGCTGATGCGCGACATCGGGGCCATCCAGTCACCGCAAAATGCCTTCTATCTGAATTTTGGCCTGGAAACGCTGCATCTGCGCATGAAACAGCACTGTGCCAATGCCCTGGCCGTCGCCCAATACCTGTCCAGCCATGATAAAATCGCCTGGGTCAATTATCCGGATCTGCCAACCAGCCCATCTTATGCCCTGGCACAAAAATACCTGCCGAATGGCTCTTGCGGCGTCCTGGCATTTGGCGTCAAGGGCAGCCGCGAGCTGGCCAACCGGTTCATGGACAGTTTGCAGCTGGCATCGATTGTCACCCATGTCGCCGACAGCAAGACCTGTCTGCTGCATCCGGCCAGCCATACGCACCGCCAGCTGTCCGACGAACAATTGCAAGCGGCAGGTATTGCACCTGACCTGATCCGCCTGTCAGTTGGTATCGAAAACGTGGCAGATATCATCGAGGACTTGGAGCAGGCCCTGGACAAGATTTGAGCATAGAATCATTTGGAAAGCGAGTGTCATCATGAACAACTTCAGTTCCAAAGTCAACTTCATCTGGAAAATCGCCGAACTGCTGCGCGGTCCCTACCGGCCGGAAAAATATGGTGACGTCATCCTGCCCATG
>CAZCMX010000156.1:0-375 GCA_964499985.1 uncultured Mageeibacillus sp. | reverse complement strand
GTTGGTATCGAAAACGTGGCAGATATCATCGAGGACTTGGAGCAGGCCCTCAGCAAGATCTGAGCGGACTCACAACGTGACGTCCGGTTTGTTCGTCCGAGCCTTGTCCCTTTTTCTCAAAGCCAGGACAAGGATCAGGATTGGAATCAGGACAACCAATCCCAGAAAGGCGAAAAATCCCCATAGACCTCTGGATATTGCTTCAGATGAATCACTGGTCAGCCAGGAAATTAAAACAAAAACAATCAAGATATCCAGGACAAAAAACTTGATTGACCGTTTGAAAAGCCTGCTCGTTTGCCAGGATTGCGTATAGCCACATTTTGAACAGGGATGGAATTTTATCCAGGAGTAGTCCCCCTGGCCAAGTGCGAG
>CAZCMX010000155.1:0-1804 GCA_964499985.1 uncultured Mageeibacillus sp. | reverse complement strand
GCAAATAGGGCGACGGTGCCTGGGCTAGATTGTTGTGCGAATACGCTGGGCTACGCTCTGGTTTTTCTTCATGTTGGATTGCCATCTCAAGCACCTGCCTTCTTCACACCGATCCTGGCCTGGATCGCCTGGACTTTTGCTTCATCGAGGTCATAGCCACGCAAACTCAGATAGGACAAGCCAAAACTGAGCAACGATCCGACCGCCAGGACCAGTCCCAGACTAAGGGTGGTGATGTCACTTTGCACGGGCAGGCTGGCATCGAACCGGATCAAGTCGAGCAGGATCCCGATCAGGAAAATGGCGATTGCCTGGGAGGCCTTGTAGTACAGAGTCAGGCTGCCGTAATAGAGGCCTTCTGCCCGTTGACCTGACCGTAATTCATCGAAATCAATTGTATCGGCCACCATGGACAGCGGTAATGTGAAAAGGGCTCCGGTACCCACTCCTGTCAGCAGGGAAAAGGGAATGAACGCGTAAGGATTGGCCTGGAGCTGATGGCGGAACAGGACGAGAAGGATAAAGATAAGGCTGCCGGCACTGGCAAATGCCAGGCCAAGATGCAGGGCTGGTTTTTTGTCCATCCGGCGCGAAACAGCGGCCCACATTGGCTGCGAAATGATGCTGATGAGAAATTGAAGGCCAACGACCAGGGCGATCTGCTGACTTGAAAGATGAAAAGTGTAGGTAAAAACATGCAGGCCAATGCTGCTCAAAAGTGCTGACGCCAGGTTGTTGAACAGATAACTGAAGGCCGTGGCTCGAAAGGGCCGGTTTTTGACCGTGTCCTGGATCGACTTGAGCAAAGCATGTCTCGGTCTGCTGTCTGCTGCAGGCATGCTGAGCCTGAGTCGCGGTATGTATTTGGCAGTCAGGCCGAAACAAATCCCGGCTGAGGCTACCGTCAGGATGGCTGCAGCCAGGCCGATGTTGCGGTAGGACCGGGGATTGAGTTGGCCGACAGGAAAGTCTGCCGAAGGCTGGAAAAAGAAATACATGCCGGCGACAGAAACCAAGGCCAGGCCTGACAGGAAAAAAATCGTCTTGATGCCCTGGATCTGGGTCCGCTCATTGTAGTCGGTCGAGAGCTCCGCACCCAGTGCGGTGTACGGTGTGATGTAGACGGTCATGGCGGACTTGAAGATGATGAGGATGATGAACATCAGGGCAAATTTGGCCCCGGTCTGCCAGCCGGGCTGAATGATCCAGATCAGGTAGACGGTGGCTGCGATGCCCAGGCTGCCAGCAATCAGGTAGGGATGGCGCCGACCCAGTTTGCGCGTGCGGGTCTGGTCGGAAAGATAGCCCATCAATGGATCGGTCACGGCATCCCAGAAGACACTGATGCCTACCGCCAGGCCGGCCAGGCTCCCGGGAATGCCCAGGATGGCCGTGGCAAAAAAGACGAAGTAAGCTCCAATGACTTGCATGGCAATGCCAACGCCCAGATTGCCCAGGCCATAGCCAATTTTGTCCACAAGGGGAATGACGGGTGGGTGATTATTATTCAATCGGTACTCCGTTGCCTGTCTTACTGAATCGAGTTCCAAATTATCCTATACTAAAACCATGGAACACTCAACGCCAGCGTGGCTGATCTATCCTCAGCCGCAAGAAATTGCATACAGGCCAGACGGGCAACAACAGACTTGGATCGATTTTTCCGGTGCCATCGAGATTGTGTTTGGCGATCAGAAAGCTCGGTCCTTGCTGGAAGACCTGTCTGATAACTGGGTTGACGGGCAGTTGGCACGGTTGGAGACAGCACGGGACGGTATCGACCGTCACACTGAACCCGCAGTCA
>CAZCMX010000154.1:0-1927 GCA_964499985.1 uncultured Mageeibacillus sp. | reverse complement strand
ATCCCGATCCTCAAACGGGTTTCGCATCTGCAATTGGACGGCAAAGACTACCTGCTGGAAAGTTTTACCGATATCTCAGCCCAGAAGGAGCAGGAGAAAATCCTGCGGGACATTGGCCTGCGCGATCCTCTGACCGGCTTGCTGAATCGTTCGGCGTTGCTGTCCACGATCGAACAGCACACAGCCTGGCAGCCTGGTGCCCCTGGTCGAGCTACTGCCGAACCGTCCATGTTGCTGTTTGGCCTCGATCACTTCCGGACCATCAGTGATACGTTTGGCCATCTTGCTGCCGATGAGGTGTTGAAGGATTTTTGTCGTCTGGTCGAAGCGACGGTGCGGCGTAAAGACCAGGTTTTTCGCTGGGGGGGGGAAGTCCTGCTGGTCTGGGCCGAGGACACCGATCCGGATGCTGCCTTGCAGCTGGCCACCAAGCTCAGATTTGCCGTGGAACAGCATGCGTTCCCAGTACCGGGCATCCAGCGCATCAGTTGTGGCCTTGCAACCCATCGGCCGAGTGAATCCTTTGCTGACTGGTTGTCTCGAGCTGAATATTGCCTTGGCCGGGCCCGGGCTGAAGAACAGGGTGCCTGTTTCTCCTGGGAAGCATTCTGGCGGGGTGAAGGTACCAATTTCCGGATCGTCTGGCAGCCGAAATGGGAGTCTGGCAACGACCAGATCGACCATGAGCATCAGGCCCTGATCCGTGGTGCCAACCTGATGATCCGGCATTATCTCTACTATCGGGACACCTCGGACTCAGCTGACTTCCAGATCGATCTGCACCAGGTTATTGTCATGCTGGCGGAACATTTTGCCAATGAAGAGCAGATTCTGGCGGCCGTCCAATACCCGGACCTGGAGGATCACTGCAAGCTGCACCAGGCCTTGCTCGAGACCGACCGCGAACTCGTTGCCCGCTATGAAAAGGGTGAAATCTCACTCCTGCAGGCAATGGAACATCTGGTCGGGGACACGCTCGTCTTCCACATGCTGACGGAAGATGTCCAGTTCTATCCCTATGTGAGGATCTGACGCAGGCAGGAACTGCAGATGGCAGGGCTTAGGGAACATTCTGACTCAGGAAACGTCCAAACCGTAGCAACATTGAGTAAACACGTCATTTGGAGGTGAAGGTCATGTTCAAGCAACGATCCATACTGACTCTGGTACTGGTGCTCGTCCTCGTCCTGGCTACCGTGGCTGGATGTGCCAGCGGCAGTGCCGTGAGTAATGACCGCGACTACCAGACCATGGAGACCACGGCGGCAGCAATGGCAGCTGGTGACTATGCCGCAGAGCAGTCCAAAGGCGGCATGGCTCCAGACGGATCCGGCTCCTATGGCAGCGAACCGGGCTCTGGCACGGTCACCGGCTTTGAGCGCAAAATCGTCCGCAATGCGTCGATTGGACTCGAAGTCGTTGATGTTGCCGCTGCCTACGACCAGATCCTGGCCTATGCCCAGGCGCGCCAGGGCTATGAGACCATGCGCAATGAGCAGAAAAGTGAAGACTGGCTGGTCCTTTATGCGACCATCAAGATCAAGCCTGAGGAACTGGACGGCCTGATCGACTATGCCAGCACGCTGGGCAATGCGTTGCGGACCGAGATCTCAACCGATGACATCACCACCAATTACTATGACACCCAGACCCGGCTCAAGACGATGGAAAAGTCCCTTGAACGCTATACGGAATTTCTCGACCGGGCCGAGACCATCGAGGAAGTCCTGCAGGTTCAAAGCTATATCAATCAGCTCACGGTGGAGATTGAATCGATGAAAGGCATGCTTCGCGTTTGGGACAGCATGCTGGCCGAATCGACGGTCAACTTCGAAATCCGCCAGATCGATGATCCGGTTCAGATCAAGAAAGAGATCACCTGGAGTGCGCTGAGCTGGGCCGACATGGCCTATCTGATGCGTTCCGG
>CAZCMX010000153.1:0-1943 GCA_964499985.1 uncultured Mageeibacillus sp. | reverse complement strand
GCCAATAAAGCAGCCCGGCTCGATCCGATCGAAGCCCTGCGCTATGAGTGATCTATTGGCATGAAGAGGAGATTGAGGGATGTCTGATGCAGCACTGGTCAAAAAACTCCGGCTCGAGAAATATCCCCATCGACTGCTGGTCCAAGCCTTCGGGCCCGTGGTTGAACTGGAGGGGCTCGAATTCGATGTCAAGCCAGGCCCGGACGCCTATGATCTTGTCCTGGCTTTTGTCCTGAATCTGGAGGACATGGCAACCATCGTCCACCGGACAGCCGGCCAGGCCTGGTTGCGTGATGATGGCCTTTTATACCTGTGCTACCCGAAAAAGGGCAATCCGATCCATCAGACATTCATTGGCCGCGATGATATTTTCCCTTATCTGAAGGTAGACCGGGAGACTGGACTGGTTCCCGGCACTCACCTGAAATTCAATAGCATGGCCGCCTTCAATGATGTTTATACGGTCATCGGATTGAAAAAGCTCCGTGAAAAGGACTATCAAAAGCTCACCAATCCCTGAACCATCATGACGCCTGGCCAAGGCCCTGCCGGATTTTCGTCCGGCAGGGCCTTGGCCGCGTCGATATCCTGCCTGCCAGGCGGCTTAATTATTGTCGCCGAAGAAGGTGCCCAGTCCGATATTGCCCAATAGGCTGCCTTCGCCCTTTTTCTGGCCGCCAATCCGACTCGCGGCAATGATCCGGTCGGCCAGGCGCGAGAAGGGCAGCGACTGCAGCCAGACCGTGCCTGGGCCGGTCAGGGATGCCAGCATCAGGCCTTCACCACCAAACAGGGCACTTTTGATATTGCCGATGAATTGCACATCGTAATGGACTGATGGTGTCAAAGCAACCAGGCAGCCGGTGTCGAGCTTGAGCTGCTCGCCCGGCTGGAGATCCTTGCGGATGATCGTGCCACCCGCATGGAGGAAGGCCAGTCCGTCGCCTTCGAGCCGTTCCATGATGAATCCTTCGCCCCCAAACAGGCCAACTCCGATCTTTTTCTGGAAAGCGATGCCAACCGAGATGCCCATGGCCGCACAGAGAAAGGAGTCCTTCTGGCAGATCAACACCCCGCCATGTTCGGATAGATCGAAGGGAATCACCTTACCGGGATACGGAGCGGCAAAGGCGACACATTTTTTCGTGGCCCCCTGGTTCGTGAAGGTTGTCATGAACAAGCTTTCACCGGTCAGCAGGCGTTTCCCGGCCGAAAACAATTTGCCCATGAAATCGTTGCTGCCAGATGAGCCATCGCCGAAAATCGTATCCATGGTGATGGCACTGTCCATGTACATCATTGCACCGGCCTCGGCCAGCATTGTTTCGCGCGGGTCGAGCAAAACCTCAACAAATTGCAGATCATCGCCCAGAACCTGGAATTCAACCTCATGTGCTTTTCTCATGTCATTTCCTCCGGCCAGATTTTTCCAGATCATTTTATCATCAATTGCATGCATCGGCGCCTGGCCCCTGCATGTGACAAAGAAAAGGCCGCCTTGCGGCAGCCTCTTCGGGTGATTGAACCAGTCAATTTTGTTGCAGTCAGGATCAGACGCAGCCCTGAGCTTTCATGGCTTCGGCAACCTTCAGGAAGCCGGCGATATTGGCACCCGCCATGTAATTGCCGGGCATGCCGTATTCGGCAGCGGCAGATTCGCAAGCCTTGAAGATGCTGACCATGATGTTCTTGAGCTTGGCATCGACTTCTTCGAAGGTCCAGGACAGTCGGGCCGAGTTCTGGGACATTTCCAGACCGGAAGTGGCAACACCGCCGGCATTGGCAGCCTTGGCCGGGCCATAGAGGACTTTGTTGGCCAGGTAGACTTCGATGGCTTCCGGAGTCGAAGGCATATTGGCGCCCTCGGCGACGCAGAAGCAGCCGTTCTTGACCAGCAGCTCGGCGCTGGCCTTGTCGATTTCATTCTGGGTCGCGCTGGGCAG
>CAZCMX010000152.1:1722-1972 GCA_964499985.1 uncultured Mageeibacillus sp. | reverse complement strand
CGATTAATACCTGGCCTTTCGTGGTACAGAACCGGTCATCGCAGGTCCGTATGCCTTGTTCCTGGATTCGGCTGCAACGACGCATCCAACTTACAAATACACCAGCCGGCGAAACCTGGACGCGGATCGCTACCTTCGCCTGATGAATGAATTCTTCGATTTCCTGGAAGCCCAGAGCGGTCTCAAGGTTGTGATTGCAGCGCATCCCAAGGCTGGCTACACAGAGAAAACATTCCATGGGCGGCCGATC
>CAZCMX010000152.1:0-1678 GCA_964499985.1 uncultured Mageeibacillus sp. | reverse complement strand
TGCTTTCATCAACGCGATCCTGGCCCGAACACCGGTTGGTTTCCTGTATTACAAGGAAATGTTAAAGTGTGGGCAGAAATTCATCACGATCGGTGGCATGGAATTAGGCAAGATGCTGAAAGCCCCGGTCATTGATCTGGATAATCTTAAACCTTTCCCGATTGAGGTCAACTCGCAAGCGTATGACCAATTCATCGACACCTATGTGCTGGATGCCCAGCATCCGGACCAGACGACGGAGGGAATCTTCCTCGATTTCCTGAAATCTTACGCGGCCCAAGGGCAATCAAACGCATGAAGAGGGTCTATTTTTTCATCGGCACCTTGTCCAAGGGTGGTGCAGAGCGAACTGTTTCCACGATCAGCCAGTACCTGTCTCCCGATATCGAGGTCAAGATTTTGCTGTTTGGCACCGGTACCCGGATCGATTATCCTGTCCGCGGCGACTTGATCTATCTCGATCAAACCCGGTTCAATACGCCGTTCAACAAATTTCTGACCATCATCAGCCGGGCGAGAAAAATTCGCCAGCTCAAACAGCAGGATCCCCAGGCTGCTTTTATCAGCTTTCTCGAATATCCAAATCTTTTGAATGCACTGTCCACTCACCAGGCCAGAACCATTCTTTCGGTTCGCAACCACCTGTCAGCCAAGCATCAGAAGGGCTTGAAAGCCTGGTTCTGGAAAACGCTGATCCGGTTGACCTACCACTGGGCAGAACAGATCCTGGCAGTCTCCAATGACATTCGCGAGGACCTGATCACCCATTTCAAGATTCCGGCCGACAAGATTCGCGTCCTTTACAATGCCTACGATCTGCAGCAACTGGCTCGCCAGGCTGCAGTGGAGCTTGAACCGGCGTACAGGGCTGTTTTCGAGCACCCCACACTGGTCACGATGGGGCGGATGAATGCCCAGAAAGGCCAGTGGCACCTGATCCGGGCTTTCCCGGCGATCAAGGCCCAGGTACCGGCGGCCCAGCTGGTTATCCTGGGCGAAGGCCAGCTGCTGGGCGAGCTGAAAGCCCTGGCCCGCGCGTCCGGCCATGCGGAAGCCATCCACTTTCCGGGTTTCCAGAAAAACCCCCACCACTTGATCGCCCATGCGACGGCCTTTGTCCTGCCCTCGCACCATGAAGGATTCCCCAATGCCCTGGCCGAGGCGATGGCCTGCGGGGTGCCGGTGATCGCCAGCGACTGCCATTCCGGGCCGCGCGAGATCCTGGCCCCGGCGGAAACCGGTCTGGCTGAGATCGCCTATGGTGTACAATCTGGTCGCTTTGGCTTATTATATCCGGTAGATTATTCTCGGTATCTGTCCTTGCAGGTTCCCCTGACCGAGTCCGAATCCCTGCTGGCTGAGCTGGCCATCTTGTTGCTGTCGGATCCAGACAGCCGTCAGACCTATGCCAGACTGGCCAGACAGCGCATGACTGATTTTGGCCTTGACTCCGTCATCCGGCACTGGGAGAACATCATCAGCGGCGAATAATCGATCACCAACATAGTCGACCAGATCGCAGGAGGGAAGATGAGCTACCTTACAGTCAAACGGATCCTGGATATCCTGTTTTCTCTTGTTTTGCTGACTCTCCTGTCGCCACTGCTGCTTCTGGTTGCCCTGCTGATCAAGCTCGGCTCCCAGGGCCCCGTGCTGTTCAAGCAGGATCGGATTGGCT
>CAZCMX010000151.1:0-1995 GCA_964499985.1 uncultured Mageeibacillus sp. | reverse complement strand
CCCCCTGGTAGAATTTCTCGAAAATCCGGGCCCGAAC
The DNA here is from genome assembly GCA_964499985.1 of uncultured Mageeibacillus sp. Lineage (GTDB taxonomy): Bacteria > Bacillota > Clostridia > Saccharofermentanales > UBA5734 > UBA5734. Next base: position 1,958 of record CAZCMX010000151.1, on the reverse strand, counting down.
ATGTTCGTCCATGCCGATGCCCGTGTCGGACACGAGGACTTTGCCAGAACGGGTATTGCCGATCCGGATCTGCCCACCGGCGGGTGTGAACTTGATGGCATTGCTGATCAGGTTGAGCCAGACCTGGCGCAGCAGCTCTTCATTGGCATGGCACTCGACCGGTTCGAGCTCGACATCGACCTGGAGCTGCCTGGCCTGCCATTGCGGCGCCAGCAGCAGGATGCAGCGGCGAATTTGCTCGTCGAGCAAAAAGGTCGTCTGTCCGGTCACCGTGGATTGGTTTTCCAGGCGCGACAGGGCGAGCACATTGCTCGACAGCTGGACCAGACGGTCGGATTCATCGATGATGATGTCGAGATACTCCGCTTGCTCCGGTTCGCTGAGCGTGCCCATGCGCAGGAGCTTGGCAAAGCCCTTGATCGAGACGATCGGGGTGCGGAATTCATGGGAGAAATTGTTGATGAAGTCTTTGCGCAGGGCCTCGACACTGCCCAGTTCTTCCGCCATGGTATTGAAATCATGGATCAGCTCGTTCAGCTCGGGCACAGGGGAAGGGCTGACCCGGACGGCAAAGTTGCCGCCTGCCACCTCGCGCATGGCTTTTTTCAGCTTGCGGATTGGTCGCAGGGGCACATGGCCGAGAATCGCCACCAGGGAGGTCCCGATGACGACGCTGAAAATCATCAGGATTAGAAGTCCGCTCAGCAAACCACCATGGCCTTCGCCTCGGAAGGTGATCAGATCGAAATGAATCAGGGCCCCGGCAACCAGACCGATCAGGAGCACGGTCAGGACCAGGATGCCAAACACAAAAATGGTCAGGGCCAGGACCATGGAAGGGATTTTAGCCCTCCAGATGCCCCGGGCCGGATCGGCAGCCCCTTGATGCTGAAACCTTAGTTTCACAGGCGTTTGACGGCCTTGTAGCCCAGGCCGCGAATGGTGACGATTTCAAATTCCGGCCAGTCACCGAACCGCTCGCGCAGGCGATTGATATGCACATTGACGGTCCGGTCATCGGTCTCGGAATCCATGCCCCAGATCTCATCCATCAGCTGCAACCGGGTGAATATGACATCCGGATAGGAGAGCAGCTTGAACAGCAGGTAGAACTCCTTCTGGGGCAAGGTCTGGCTCTGGCCGTTGCGGCCGACCGAAAGGGCATCGTAATCGAGGGTGACCGGTCCGATTGCGAGACGGCGCTCGCTGACAATCCGGGCCCGCCGGAGCAGGGCACGGATCCTGAGGATCATCTCCTCGTCATCGACTGGCTTGACCATATAGTCGTCGGTGCCGACCAGAAATCCCTGCCGCTTATCCTCCGGCAGCTGCCGCGCGGTCAGCATCAGAACCGGGAGAGTCGAGCCACTGGCCCTGAGCTGGCGGGTCAAATTCAAACCATCCAGCCTGGGCATCATGATGTCCGCGATCAGCAGGTCTATGGGGTAATGGTCCAGCAGATCTAAGGCTGCCTGGCCATCTTCGGCCAGGATCGGGTTGAAGCCATTGGCACGGAGAACAGCTGCCAGCCATTTCCGGGCATTGGTGTCATCCTCGGCAACCAGGATATTGAACATCTTCACCGGCCCTTTCTTGTTTCGAGTGTTTCTGATTTATCCTGAAAAGTACGGTACACTAGATTGCATTAAAGATTATGCCCGTTTGATTAACTCAAGATCAACCTCGGCACTCGACTCGCAGCCCACAGGGCTAGACGGGTGCTTATGAGTTTATCTCGAGTTAATCCAATTCTGGCAAGCTATGGATTGATGAGACAGATATAACTGGAGGAGTCATTTGTGAGCAGATTTTCACTTTTCCTGGGCAGACACCGCAAAGGATTGGCCATTTTGATCATTGTGGCACTGGTCGCCGGGATCGGCAGTGCCGTGTTTTTCACTCGCCAGGGCAAGCGCGGTGCAGCCAAGCCGGAAACCAATGTCACTGTGCTCAAACAG
>CAZCMX010000150.1:0-2012 GCA_964499985.1 uncultured Mageeibacillus sp. | reverse complement strand
GAAAAGTATGCTTTTGATAAGACCAGTTTGCATAGGGCACCGACACATGAAATGGTCTTTCTTTGCGGGAACTTTTGGCTTCGTTTTCTGTCATACTGAGTAGCAATTAAATCGAGACGATTTACGAACCAAGAGGACGGAAAGATGAAACAAGCAAAACGAGCTTCACAACATTATTTTCCATTTTACTGGCGGGCTGAAATGCCAAGGGGACCGCAGTTGCTGGCTCTGATCTGCATCCTGGCCCTGTTCCTGGGCCTGCTGGGTGGCTGTGCGGCGAAAACGCCTGCGACGACGGCTGCAACGGCTGCAACAGCGGCTGCAACGAGCTCGGCAACGCCTGAAACCGAGAACAGTCTGACAACAGTGGCCGATAGGGCGGATGGTCTGTATCCGGCTTATGTCCGGGAAAAGGGTGCCAAGCTTTGGGGATACATCGATGCCACCGGCCAATTTGTCCTGGCGCCTCTTTACAGCATGGCGGCTGACTTTATGGAGAATGGTCTGGCCAAGGTCCAGCTCGATGGCAAGACCGGGCTGATCGACCGGCAAGGCCAGTGGGTGGTGGCTCCGACTTATGACGATATCACTGATTTTTCCGAAGGGATTGCCACGGCCTATGACTGGGACAATGCGAAGGCCAGCAGCCTGATCGACACCCAGGGGCAGGTGATTGCGCAGGTCTACGGTTCGGTCGGGGCGTTTGCAAACGGCCATGCTCTGGTCTATGCCGCCGATGGCAGCCAATACTCTATCAATAACAAAGGTGAGAACGTGATTGACTACCAGGCGCCGGCGCCTGGATCCGGCAATGCATTGCAATACGACCAGACATTTGCCGATGGGCTGGCAATCATCGGCAAATCGGTCGAATACAAAGATCTCTATGGCTTGTTTGCCGCGGATGGCCAGGCGATCTTGCCCCAGGAATTCGCCGGCATTGAACGTTTGGGCGACACGCTTTTCGCAGCGGCCAGGGAAACGCCCGACATTTTCTGGTACCGCGACCTGCCCAAGGCTTTGTTTGACCAGAAGGGCCAACAGCGGAGTGATTTTATCTACTATGATTTGACTGCGGCCGGCGAAGGCCTGGTCTCAGTCGCAGATCTGCACGACACCTATTTGCTGGATGAAGCGGGCCAGCTGGTAGCCGCCCTGGGGAAATTGCCCGGGAACGGGACGATTGAACTGGACCAGGGCCTGTTCAAGGCGACCATTGACCAGCAGCTGTCTTATTATACCCAGGATGGCCAGCTGGTCTGGCAGGAAAACCCAGTCGAACAGTTGGCCAATGGCTGGCAAGTGACCCGGCAAAAATCCAGTCCGGATCGGTTTACCGTGATCTATTATCCAGAAATCTCTGGACTGAGTGATCCGTCCGTGCAGACGACGATCAACACCACCTTGAAGGCGGCTTTTGCCAGCGATGCTGCAACCATCAATTTTGACGGCTCACAGGCTGCGCCGGGAACTGCCTATTATTGGGCAGATTTCAACGCCGAGACTGTCGCTGAGCTGCTGGTCGTCCAGCAGGCTGGCTATCTATACCCGATCGGCGCAGCCCATGGGATGCCCACCCAGACGAATATTCATATCGACCTGCGGACCGGCCAGATCTATGCTCTGAAAGATTTGTTCAAGGCGGGTGTGGATTACAAGGCACCGCTCGAAGGCAAGATCCGGCAGCAGATCCAGGCTCAGCTGGCGGCTGGCGGTGCGATGTATGATGATAAAAATCCCTCTTTGAACGAACATAATTTCAGATTGACAGCGGATCATCTGGAGCTGTATTACGATCCCTATGCCATTGCCGCCTATGCCGCCGGCTTCCCGACCTTCTCGATCCCCTACACAGAGATCAAGGATCTGATCGACCCGCAAAGCCTGCTCTGGCAGGCGATTCAGGGCAATTGAACAAAAAAGGGACCGGGTCCCTTTTTGTGCCATAATGAAAGGGGGTGATGAAAAATGGCTGTGCAACAAGCGCCTTACCAGCTTCTGGAACGAGACGG
>CAZCMX010000149.1:0-2038 GCA_964499985.1 uncultured Mageeibacillus sp. | reverse complement strand
CGGCCTGGGTGCGCCCCGTAGTCGCGCCACAGGCGGTACAGAACTTGGCATTGTCAGGTAGCTGGTTACCGCAACTTTCACAAAACATCGTTCAGATCTCCTTTTTGCTTTTAAATGTGATGCCAGAAATCGGCTATCCAAGATGTGTCTGCCTCTAGAGTATCAATCCATTCACCAAGTTTCCAGCTCCGTCCTGATTTCCGTGGCACCAGCCTGCAGGATGCCGCCATAGGCCAGGAGCTGGTCGCCGTTGGAACTCCAGGGGACTGGGACTGGATGGGGGCTGCGGTTAATCGCGACGCGCACACGCTCGGGGCCTTCGACAAAATGGCCGAAAGCATCTCGCCCGAGGTCGAGGAAGCGTTCGATCACCACAACCGCGTCACTGTCATAAGTCAGACGCACATGGCCTGTCTGCAGCACGGGCCATTGCTTGCGCAGCTGGCCCAGCTTCCGGAACCAGGCGACCAGATCGAGGTCTTCCCTGCCCCACGGATAGGTCCGGCGATTGAAGGGATCCCGATAGCCTTCCAGACCAGCCTCGTCCCCATAGTAAATCGCAGCCATGCCGGGAAAGGCGATCTGGAACAGGTAGCACAGGCGCAGCAAGGCCAGACCGCGCTGGCGGGCTGGTGGCGACAAAAAGGTTTTGGCCTGGATATCCCGGCTGCCCGGATCAGGCAGCCCGGCCAGGATCGTGATCGCCCGCGGGATATCATGGCTGGAGACCAGGTTCATGCCGGCATAGAAAGAGGCCAGGGGATAGCTTTCCCGGATCGATTCGAGCTGGTTGACCAGGACATGGCTGGAAATATGCTGGGTGAACCATTCCAGCAGAGCCTTCTGGAACGGATAGCCCATGATGCTGTCATGGGTACGGCCAAACAGAAAATCGCGATAGGAGCCATAGCTGATCTTGTGGCTGGCATTTTCCCAGACCTCGCCAAGGATGGCCGCATCAGGCTTCTCCTGGCGCAGGGTGCGGCGGATCTCGCGCAGGAACATGTCCGGCAGCTCATCAGAGACATCAAGGCGGAACCCGCTGATGCCGCGGCGCAGCCATGTGCGCAGAATGCCATCATGGCCGCAGACATAGTCGATAAAGTTCAAATCATGTTCATTGACATTGGGCAAATCCGGGAAGCCCCACCAGGAATCGTAGAACAGGTCCTCCCCTTTGCGATGGAAGGAATACCAGTTGGTATAGGGGGACAAGCCCTGGCCGGTCATCTCCTGGTAAGCACCCGGGCCGGGATAGCGGCCGAATTTGTTGAAATAGCGGCTGTCAGCGCCGGTATGGCTGAATACACCGTCCAGGATCACCCGGATGTTGCGCCGGCCAGCCTCGCGGCAGAGCACCATCAGGTCGGCATTCGTTCCCAGAAGCGGATCAACATGTTCATAGTCACCCGTGTCATAGCGGTGGTTGGAGCGCGATTCAAAAATCGGATTGAGATAGAGGACCGTGACACCCAGCTGTTCGAGATAATCGAGTTTTTCGGTTATCCCGCGCAGGGACCCGCCATAAAAATCACAGGCCAGATAGCCGGTCTCCGGTTTGCCCTGGTAGTCCACGTCTTCATGCCAGTCGGGATGAAAGATCCGCTCCGGCCTGAGGGCGGCCGCTTTTTCGAACCGGGCCTCGGTAAAGTCCCGGTCGCGGTGGAAACGGTCGGGGAAAATCTGATAGATGACGGCGCCAATCATCCAGGACGGCACCTCGATGGCTGGATCATAGACGGTGATCTGGAAGGGATTGGGGTGATGGGCCCCGTCTGGCAGATAATGGGGCTTATGGTGGCTGATCCAGCCACTGCCATCGCCATAGAGGTCACACGTATAGTAGACGCGGTTCTCGCCGCTCTGGATTTCAAACCAATAGAAAAACAGGCCCGGCTCAGCAGGCATGGTCACAGAGGTCACATAGTCCACGGTGATGTCTTCAGCCACAGGCTCCTGGGGTTCCGGAGTCCGGCGGACCAGCATGCGCTGGCGGCTCTCCTGGAACTGGTACAGGCCATAGGCATAACAAAGGTAG
>CAZCMX010000148.1:0-2043 GCA_964499985.1 uncultured Mageeibacillus sp. | reverse complement strand
AGATCACCTGGAGTGCGCTGAGCTGGGCCGACATGGCCTATCTGATGCGTTCCGGACTGACCAGGATCAGCAATGGATTTGTCACCGTCCTACAGTGGCTTTTGATCGCCCTGGTCGCTGCTTCGCCCCTGCTCGTGATCGCACTGATCGTCTTCCTGGTCTGGCGCCGCCGCCGGAACCGGAAAGGACTGGCACCAAAGCAGCGCAAAGGCAAAGGGCCGGATGCGCCTAACGGACCACCTGAATCAAATCCTTGACCACTTCACCCGCAATAATCAGACCGACAACTGAAGGAACAAATGCGACGCTGCCGGGGATGCGCCTTTTAGAGGGTGTCCTCGGCAGTGTGTCGTCCAGGATGGGTTCCAGTTTCTGTGCATCCATCGGATCGGACGGAGCAGATTCGCTGGCGGCAGGGCTCAGCGGTTCTTCCGGGGAATAGACCACCTTCAGATGATCCACACCACGTTTTCTCAGTTCGCGTCGCATGACTTTGCTTAAGGGGCAGACGCTGGTCTGGTAGAGGTCGGTCACTTCGAACCGGGTTGGATCGAGCTTGTTGCCAGCGCCCATGCTGCTGATGAGCGGAATCCCGCGGTTTGTCGCCTGGACAGCCAGTTCGATCTTGGCACTGACCGTGTCAATCGCGTCCACGATATAGTCCCAGTCCGGTTGCAGGATCCGGGCGGTGCTGTCCGGCAGCAGGAACTGCTGCAGGATCTCGACTTTGGCCATGGGATTGATATCGAGAATCCGCTCGCGCATGACTTCGACTTTAGGCCTGCCAACCGTGCTGTGCAAAGCCAGGATCTGGCGGTTGATATTGGATACCGCCACGACATCGCTGTCGACCAGGACAAAAGAGCCGACCCCGGAGCGTGCCAGGGCCTCTGCCACATAGGAACCAACGCCACCGATGCCGAAAATGGCCACTTTGCAGCGGCCAAGGCGGGCCAGGGCATCAGGTCCGAGCAGCAGCTCGGTACGGGAGAATATCGTCTCGGCCATCCGCTTCAGCTTCAGCGGGCTGGGACGATTTCGATCCAGTAGCCGTCGGGATCGCTGATGAAATACAGGCCCATGGCCGTATTTTCATAGCAGATGCAACCCATGGCGGCATGCTTGCTATGGGCTGCTTCGAACTCGTCGGTCCTAAAGCAGATATGATGTTCGTTTTCACCCAAGTCATAGGCCTGGGGGTGGTCTTTGAGCCAGGTCAGTTCAATCTGGCAGCCAGACCGGCCGTCAGCCAAGAACGCGAGCTCGAAACTGCCATCGCTGGCTGGCTTGCGCCGCTCAACCACCAGGCCGAGCGCCTCCTCATAAAAACGGATCGAAGAATCCAGGTCACGCACATTGAGATTGGTATGGACATAGGTGAAATTCATCCAGGACACCTCCGAAAATCAGGAATGAACTCATTTTACCATGCCCGGTTGAGCATAAACGGCAGCAGAAGCTGGATAATGGCGACCAGTACGGCCTTTTTCACCAGCACCTTCAGAATAGTCGTGCGCATCAAGTGCCGGGTCCAGATAACGGACAGTACGCTGACATAGGCGAGTGGCGCCAGGAATAGCCAGAGGGCAGGCCAATCAGCGTCCAATCCCATCCAGGTGATGGCAAATCCAGCCGTGGCGTATAAGAACGCTGTCAGTGACTCCACGACTGCATAGCGCGGTGAAATGGTTGTTTGGCAATAGCGGCAGCGCCGGCCGAGGGCGAGGTAGCTCAGGACGGGCACGAGATCAAGCGGAGAGAGGACGTGGCCGCAGGACGGGCAGTGTGAACGTCCTACGGCAATGGATTCACCGCGGGGGATCCGGTAGACGCAGACATTGAGGAAGCTGCCGATCAGAAGACCGAGCAGACCATAGATCACAGCCATGAAGATTGAAATCGACTCGATCATTCGTGCAATCGCTCCTGGTATTTCCGGAATTGGATCTCGATTGGAAAGGCAGAAATTTTACCAATCCTCATTTTACGGCAATTTCTTTACAATAATAAGACCTTGTGATAAAATTTTTTAGCATTTGTAAA
>CAZCMX010000147.1:1303-2076 GCA_964499985.1 uncultured Mageeibacillus sp. | reverse complement strand
TGCTCTCTTTCAATGAAGAGGACGACATTTTTGATGTACATGGCCGGTGCTCCTTGCCGTTAATCAGCGATTCTCGTAGACCAGCTTCGAGACATTGGCGATGACATCGGACGGATTGGTCAGGCCCTCGGAAAAAACGGTCAGGATATAGGGTTTGTCGCCGTCGAAGACGATGCCGACATCATGGTAGACCGTATTGTAGAAGCCGACCTTGTGGGCGACGATGCCCTGGGGCAGGAAACGCGGCAGCATGTCGTTGAATTGAGTCTGGCGCATGGTGTCCAGCATATGCTTGAAATTGGCGGAGTCGGAATTGTACAGCTCGGCCATCAGTCTGGCGCCATCTCCGGCCCCCATCGAGGTGCTGGTCCGGTTGGTCGGGTGGCCGATGATCGACTCATAATAGTCGAAGGTTTCCTGGCGGCCGACAAAGCGGCGGATCATGTTGAAAGCGATATTGTCGGAATAAATGACCGCATAATCAGCCAGTGTGCTGAGTGCATAGGGCACCTTGAGGTCCATGCCCTGCAGGATGCCGGTGCCGCTTTCAAAGTCAGAGGACTCGTAGGGGATCTTCTGGTCGAGCGAATAGACCCCGCGGTCAATCGCATCATAGAGGGCCATATTGACGAAAACCTTGGCGGTACTGGCTGAGCGAAACTGATTGTCCGGGTTGATCGCAAAGCTGTCGCCAGTGGTCAGGTCCTGGTAGACAATGCCCATGAACCGGACATTGAGGTCGAGGTATTCGAGCACGGCGTGCAGCGGCTTGC
>CAZCMX010000147.1:0-1293 GCA_964499985.1 uncultured Mageeibacillus sp. | reverse complement strand
GTCAGGGCTCCCGTGCGGCTGGTGTCGACGTCGCCTTCGACCTGGATATCCGGTGTCAGGTCACCGTCAATTTCGTCCATGGCAGTCACGCCGGCCAGGGGGTCAAAGGCCTGGCCGAGATCGAGCTGGGCTGCATCGATGCCTGCGAATTGCGGCGGATTCTGGTCGGCTTCGACCACCTTGAGCTGCAGCGGCAGGGCTGTCTGATTGCCGGATGCATCCGTCAGGTAGATCTTGAGATCAAAAAGGCCCAGCGCTGCCGGCTGGTAGGTCCCAACCTTGTCTTTGGGATCAAAGGATGCGGTCACCGCTGCGGCATCCTCGATATCCATGACCAGGTCATCAGCCGCCAGGGGTTTGCCCAGCACCGAAATGACCGGCTGGCGCCGCAAGCTGGCCTGGGGGGCAATAGTATCAGCAATGACCAGCTTGACCTTGCGTTTGCGGCCCTCATAGGCGAGCGTGACCGGGTATGTCCCGGCCTGGCCAGCCTCAACCTCGGCTATATCCACCGTAGCCTTGGCCAGCACACTGGCCTCGCCTGTCAGGTAGTCTGCAGCTGCAGCGGGAACAGGTGATCCCAGTTCGATCGTCTGGGTCTTGGCCAGGACCTTGAGGGGGAACCGGAAGAAGCGGAAATAAGCCAGGATTCCGGCGGTGGCAATCACGACCAGGATCAGGAACAGGACAAAGGGCGATGGGGCGGTGCGCCGTCTCTGGCGCCGATAATGGACATTCATGGCAATTGGACTCCTCCCTGCCTTCGCGGCAGGCAAATTCCTTGCCTCATGGCAAGCAATAATAGTGGTAGACGGCCTTGGCGATGCCAGTGGCCATCTGTTGCTGGCTGGCTGGGTCGGTGAGCAAGCTGCGATCATGATCATTCGAGATGAAACCCAGCTCGATCAGGACATTGACCAGATTCAGTTCGCGCAAAACGGCATAATTTTCATCGATCAGGCTCTTCTGGCCTTGATATTTCAAGGATGGCAGCTGTTCCAGGATCGATTCATGGACGAGTCCGGCCAGCCTCCTGCGCGATTCATCCTGGTACATCCTATAGACTGGCGAGGCTTTTGCCAAGTCCCTGTCCATTGCCAGCTCATTTTCCCGGACATAGGCAGTGGCTCCGGTCAGGTAGAAAACCTGCAGTCCACTGACACTGGCGTCGTCATCCAGGGCATTGCAATGGATGGACAAGAAGAGCATGTCCTCGAATTGAGCCTCGAGATCCAGCAGCAGCCGCAGGTCTGCACTGGCACCTTCGCCGCTCATCAGGCCGCGGCCACCGGA
>CAZCMX010000146.1:0-2118 GCA_964499985.1 uncultured Mageeibacillus sp. | reverse complement strand
GAATACAGCATGATCAAGGCCGCAGCCTCCCAGGGCTGGATCGACGAGCGCCGGATTGTCCTCGAATCACTCCTGGGCAGCCGCCGGGCCGGAGCGACGATTCAGATCACTTACCATGCCCTGGCTGTGGCCCGCTGGCTGAGGGCCGGGGAGGGGCAGCCATGAGCCGCCCTTCATCTTCGTCAGACTGGTTTTTGCGCGCTCAGCAGTCGATCCCCGGTGGGGTCAATAGTCCGGTCCGGGCTTTCCGGGCCGTTGGCCAGACCCCGCGTTTCATCGCACGCGGCCAGGGCAGCCATATCTGGGATGAGGATGGGATTGAATACATCGATTATGTGGGCTCCTGGGGCCCGCTGATCCTCGGCCATGCCCATCCAGTGGTCCAGGACGCCCTTGTCCAGGCTGCCGGATCCGGCTGGACCTATGGCGCGCCGACGGCCGGAGAGGTCGAATTGGCCGAACAGATCTGCCGGCTGGTGCCCTCGGTGGCCAAGGTCCGCCTGGTCAGCTCCGGCACCGAGGCTGTCATGACCGCGATCCGCCTGGCCCGCGCCTTCACCGGCCGGGATTTCATCATCAAGCTGGATGGCTGTTACCATGGTCATTCTGACGGATTACTGGTCCAGGCTGGTTCGGGCCTGCTGACCAATGGCTTGCCGGACAGCGCGGGGGTACCGGATGCCTTTGCCCACCTGACACTCAGCTGCCCCTATAATGACCTGGCTGCCCTGGAAGCCGTATTCAGGCAATTGCCCGGCCAGATTGCTGCCCTCATTGTCGAGCCGGTTGCTGCCAATATGGGGGTCGTCCCCCCGCAGCCTGGTTATCTGGCGGCCTTGCGTGCCCTGACTCGCGCCCAGGGTGCGCTCCTGATCTTCGATGAAGTGATCACGGGCTTTCGCCTGGCTCTGGGCGGGGCGCAGCAGGTTTTTGCGGTCGAACCGGACCTGACGACATTTGGCAAAATCATCGGTGGGGGCCTGCCGATGGGAGCGGTTGGCGGCCGCCAGGATATCCTCGACCAGCTGGCCCCCCTGGGTCCGGTCTACCAGGCAGGGACCTTGTCGGGCAATCCTCTGGCCGTCGCAGCCGGCCGGGCGACGCTGGATGTGCTGGAGGCAAGCCCGGCAATCTACCAGCGACTGGAGCAGCAGGCCATCGACCTGGAACAGGCCATCCTGGCGGCAGCTTCTGCCAGCACGATGGCCCTGACGGTCAATCGCATGGGCTCTTTGCTCAGCCTCTTTTTCTGCCCGGGCCCAGTACACAATCTGCGCCAGGCCAAGACCAGCCGCACCGACCGCTACAGCCAGTTTTTTGCCAGCATGCTGGCCCGAAAGATCTATTTGCCGCCGTCCAATTTCGAGGCCTGGTTTCTTTCGGCCCAGCATAGTGAGGAAGACCTGGCCCGGACAAAGGCGGCTTGCCTGGCCAGCTTGCAAGAGCTTGGCAGCCAGGAGGCATGATCATGGACGCGACAATCTTGCTGATCCATGGCAGCCGGCAGGACCAGACAGTCAGCCAGGCTGCCGCCTTGCGGGACCGGCTGCTCGCGCAGCCGGCTCTTGCCGGACAATGCCTGGAATTGGCTTATCTTCATTTCGCCAGGCCCAGCCTGGAAACGGTCGCGGCAGATTTATATGGCAGAGGCTGGCGGAAAATCAGGCTCTTGCCCCTGTTCACCTTCCCCGGAAACCATACCCTGGCCGACATTCCCCGGATCTGTGCGGAGCTGGCCCAAAGACACACGGACCTGGAGATTGCCATCGGCCCGCCACTGGTCAGCCAGCCTGGCTTCATCGAATTCCTGATCCAGCTGCTGGCCTAGTCATTCGATGACAATCACAGCCGTTTTACCGATTTCACTCCAGTCCCAGAGGAATTTGGCATGGCTGGTATAATTGCGCACGCATTTGTGGGAACGGGGCGTCGTGCCGATGGTCGCCGAATATTCGATCATCGGCGGGAAGGCGGTGACGCGCTGGCCCACCGGAACGGGACGGCGCAAATCCACCGGAACCCCATGGATATAGGCGCCGCCGCCAAACCGGATGCCATAGGGTGCATAGCCGGCAATCTGACGGGTCACGTCGTCGAGGTAGAGGAACTTGTCAACCT
>CAZCMX010000145.1:0-2137 GCA_964499985.1 uncultured Mageeibacillus sp. | reverse complement strand
TTGCAGCCGGACTCGGTGACGGCCAGATTGCCGAGATCCTGAGACTGTTCCTGGCTAAGCCTGGCCGCCAGTCGATTGCCATTGAGCCGCATCTGTTTGAGTTTGCCAGTTTGAAATCTCTGGAAATCCATATGTCCGGCAATCCGGGCAGTGGCCAGGACGTCGGTGTCGGTGGTGACTATACGGATGCATTGACGGCTTTTGCCGCCGGTATCGCGGCCTTCCGCACCCTCGCAGCCCAGCAGAGCCAGGTCATTTGATGACCTGCGAAAAGGAGAAACAGCCATGAAACTTGGTGCACAGCTGTACACAGTCCGTGAACTCTGCCAGAATGAGCGGGATTTGGCCCGGACCCTGGAAGCCATTGCCAGCATTGGCTACCGGTCTGTCCAGATTTCCGGAGTCAGTGCTGACATTCCGGCCCAGACGATCCGCCGCCTCTGTGACAACCATGGTCTCGACATCGTTGTTTCCCATACAGCCCCCCAGAGATTACTGAACCAGATTGAGCAGGTGATCGAGGACCATCAGGTTTTTGGCGCTAAGTACATCGGCCTTGGCATGATGCCAGTTTCTTATCTTGGTGTCGAAACCCGAGAGGGCCAGCACCATCCAGTGCGTCGCGCAACCCGAGAGGACACCCAGCGCTTCATCCAGGATTTTTCCCCGGCGATCGAACGGATCGCTGCCGCTGGCATGACTTTCCTGTATCATAACCATCATTTTGAATTCGCCCGTCAGGATGGTGAATCGATCTTTGAGCAGCTGGTTGCCGGCTTTGATCCCAGACAGGTTGGCTTTTTGATCGATACCTTCTGGATCCAGTTCGGCGGTGGCGATGTCGTGGCCTGGCTGGAGAAATTGGCTGGCCGGATTCCGGTGGTCCATTTCAAAGACCTCGGGATCTACCATAAGCTGGACCTGCAGACGCCAAAGGGTGGCGGCCTGGACTTTTCCTCGCCGATCGGCTTCCAGCAGATCATGACCCCGGTTGGCAGCGGTAATATGGATTTTGAACGGATCACCGCCGCCTGCAAGGCTGCAGGGACGAAGCATGTCCTGGTGGAACAGGACATCTGCCAGGGCGATCCACTCGAAGCCTTGCGTCAAAGCTTTCATTACTTGAGTCAGCTCGACCTGGCCTGAAGGGATCGATACATATGAACGGTACACAGAATCGCCCGCTCAGAGTCGCCTTTGCAGGGTGCGGAACCATCGCTCCGCTCCATCTGATCGGGCTATTGGCCCAGAATGAGGCCATTGAATTGGCTGGTCTGGCGGATCCTGACCTGGGCGCTGCCCGTTCCCTGGCCCGGCAGGCTGCAGAATTGTCCGGCCAGGACGAGCCGGCCATCTTTGCCAGCCTCAGCGAGCTTCTGGCCACCACATGTCCGGATATTGTCCACATCCTGACCCCGCATCATACCCATGTGGAACTGGCTTGCCAGGCCTTGGCGGCGGGCTGCCATGTTTTACTGGAAAAGCCGGCTGCCACCCAGAAGGCTGACCTGGAAATTCTGGCAGAGGCTGTCCGCAAATCCGGCCGGCAGCTCGGCATCTGCTTGCAGAACCGGTACAACTTTGCGTCGCGGGAGGCCCGCCAGCTTCTGGAAGCCAGGACATTTGGCCCGGTTCTTGCCGCCCGTGGCTTTCTCACCTGGTGGCGGGATGACCAGTATTACCTGCAAAGCCCCTGGCGCGGCCGCTGGGCGACCGAAGGGGGTGGCCTGATGATCAACCAGGCCATCCATACCCTGGATTTGCTGCTCTGGCTCGTTGATGAACCCATTGTGTCGCTCAAAGGCCATCTGCACACGGACCACCTGGAAAATGTGATCGAGGTGGAAGATACCGCCAGCCTGCTGCTGCGCTTTGAAACGGGTGCCACCGGGGTGTTCTATGCGACCAATGCCTATCCTGCCAGCTCAGATCCTTTCCTGGAAATCGTCTGTGAGCAGGCTATCGTGCGCCTGGAAGGATCGGATCGCCTGACCGTCCTGGACCGGTCGGGCAATCTGCTCGAGCACTTTACCCAGATCGTCAAAACAGGGGAGGATGCCGTTTCTCAGGCGGTGGACCGTTTCATTCCCGCGGGCAAATCCTACTGGGGCAAAAGCCATGCCATCCTGATCGCTGA
>CAZCMX010000144.1:0-2199 GCA_964499985.1 uncultured Mageeibacillus sp. | reverse complement strand
AGGTTGACAAGTTCCTCTACCTCGACGACGTGACCCGTCAGATTGCCGGCTATGCGCCCTATGGCATCCGCTTTGGCGGCGGCGCCTACATCCACGGCGTGCCGGTCGATCTGCGACGCAATGTTCCTGTTGGCCAGCGCGTCACCTATTTTCCTCCGATGGTTGAATATTCATCGACCATCGGCACGACACCCCGCTCGCACAAATGCGTGCGCAACTACACCAGCCACGCCAAATACCTCTGGGACTGGAGTGAAATCGGCAAGACAGCTGTGATTGTGATTGAGTGAGCGGAGCAGGCAGGTACACATTCAGACGCTCAAGTCAGCAGGGCTCTTTGTGTGCCTCAAGCAGTATTTGACTGATCAAATCGACAAATCCCGGTTGGCTGGCCAATGGCTGGCCGATAGAAAATTCCAAATCTGGGTGCAGGGCATTCATATCCGTACAGATCCGGGGAATATCCTGCATCGTATGGTTTCCGGAAAAAGTGAACAAAGGAATGATCTGGATCTGATGGATCCCTGACAGGTACAAAGACTCAATCACGGTGCCAAGGTCGGGCTGGGCAAAATGGAGATAGGCGATCTCCAGTCGCATGTTGGAAAGTACCGGGATTTTCCGCAGACGGTCCCGCAGATCGTTGGCCTGCTGAGCTGTCTGGTCATTTTTGCTGCCATGGATGAGTAAAATGGTCGCAGCCATGATCATCCCTTCCTGTTGTTCAATGCCTGCAAGCTTGCGACACAGGCTGCAGCCGTGCGGGTGATATCACCCTCACTGTGCAAGGCAGAGAGAAACCAGGCTTCGAAATTGGAGGGTGGCAAATAGATGCCCTGCGCCAGCATGCTGGCAAAAAATCGGCTGAATTGATCCGTGCGGCTGGTTTTGGCCTGGGCCAGATTGTCAACCGGGCCCGGACAGAAAAAGAGACTCAGCAAAGATCCACAGCGATTGACCGTCACAGGAATCGAATTCTGGGCTGAGGCGGAACGGATGTGTTCTGCCAGCCAGATGGCCTTCTGTTCCAGATGGAGATGGATGTCGGGATTTTGCTCGAGGACTGTCAGCGTCGCTCTCCCGGCAGCAACGGCGAGCGGATTGCCAGACAAGGTACCGGCCTGATAGACCGGACCCAGAGGTGCGAGCTGGTCCATGATGGCGCGCTTGCCGCCGACAGCCCCCATCGGCAAACCGCCCCCGATGATTTTGCCGAAAGTTGTCAGGTCTGGCTGGACCGAAAAGACCTGCTGGGCACCGCCAGGCGCCAGACGAAAGCCCGTGATCACTTCATCGAAAACCAGGAGCGCTCCATCCATCTGGGTCAGCTGCCTGAGCGCCGCCAGATATCCAGGCACCGGTGGGACCACGCCCATGTTGGCTGCAACTGGCTCCACGATGACGGCCGCAATCTGTCCTTTATATTGCTGGAACAGGGCCTCCAGAGTGGCCGAATCATTGTACGGGCAACTCAGGGTCAATCGGGCATAGGCATCCGGCACCCCGGCACTGTCCGGCAGTCCATGGGTCAGCAGTCCAGACCCCGCCTGGACCAGGAGCCCATCGGAGTGGCCATGATAGCAGCCGTCCATTTTGATGATGAGGTCACGGCCGGTAAATGCGCGGGCCAGGCGGATAGCTGTCATGACGGCTTCCGTCCCGGAACTGACCAGGCGAACTTTTTCCACGGAAGGCACCAGGCGGCAGATCTGTTCGGCCAGCTCGACTTCACCCGAGGTGGGTGCGCCATAGGTCCAACCCGATGCAGCAGCTTTCACGATCGCTTCCTGGACGACAGGATGAGCATGGCCGAGAATCAGCGGGCCCCACGAACCAACGAAATCGATGTATTCGCGACCTTCTTCATCCCAGACATGACTGCCCTGGCCACGGGCAATGAAGCGGGGCGACTGGCCCACCGAGCGAAACGCCCGGACCGGGCTATTGACCCCACCGGGGATCGAGTGCTGGGCCCGGTCAAACCAGTCCGACGACGTTAAGGATCTGTTCATAGCCCCTCCCCTGCTGTCAGCCAGCGCGCTACATCGAGCGCATGATAAGTGATCTGGATCGCGGCGCCAGCCCGGCGACTGCCCAGCAGCGACTCCAGCACGATCCGGCGTTCGTCGATCCAGCCCTTCTCAGCTGCGGCCTTGATCATGCTGTATTCGCCGCTGACATGATATGCTGCGACAGGCC
>CAZCMX010000143.1:0-2221 GCA_964499985.1 uncultured Mageeibacillus sp. | reverse complement strand
GAAGCCAGGTTTTGCTCTTAACTGACCGTCAGTTCCCCGCGTAGGTTTTGCTGCATCATCTGCTTGACCGTGTCAGGGTCGAGATCGAGGCTCAGGAGATAGTAGAGCTTGGTGACGGCCGCTTCGACGGTCATGTCGCCGCCGCTGACGGCACCAGCTGCTTTGAGCATGCTGCTGGTCTCGTATTGGCCTATCACGGCAGAGCCGCGCAGGCATTGGGTGCATACGACGATCACGGTTCCGTTTGCGCGTGCTTTGTCGAGGAAATGCTGCAGCGACTCGCTCTCCGGGATGTTGCCGGCGCCAAAAGCTTCCAGGACCAGGCCGCCGAGACTGCCGGTCAGGATGTTTTCGAAAAAGTCGAACTGGATACCGGGGAAAATTTTCAGGACGGCAATTTTCTGCGGCCGGAAGGGGCTGATCCAGAGGCTACCGCCCGACTTGAGCAGCAGGTCCTGCTGGAAGACGATTTTTACCCCGGCTTCGGCCAGGGGCGGGTAATTGGGTGAGTCGAAAGCAATCAGCTCATCGGAGCTGACTTTGGTCGCCCGGTTGCCGCGAAAGAGCTGGTTGCCGAAAAAGAGGCAGACTTCCGGGATCGGCTGGCTGGATGCAGCCAGGAGCACGGCCGTGATAACGTTGTCACGGGCATCGTTTCTGATCTCACAGAGTGGGATCTGTGAGCCGGTGACGATGACCGGTTTGTCCAGTCCGTCCAACATGAACGACAGGGCTGATGCGGTATAGGCCATGGTGTCGGTGCCGTGCAGGATGACAAACCCATCATACTGGTCATAGCGGCTGGCAATGGCTTCGGCCAGCTTCGTCCATTCGTGGACGGCAATGTTCGAGGAGTCGAGCAGCGGATCGAATTCGACCAGGTCGCAGACAGGCATGGCCGGGTCCCGAAGTTCGGGGATCCCGGCCAAGGCTTTTTCCAGATAACCGGCCTCGGGTGCATAGCCACGCTCAGTGCGGGTCATGCCGATGGTTCCTCCGGTGTGGATCAGGCAAACTGTCTTACGCTTCATTCTATCCCTGTCATACTGTCATCCAGCCTGAGTCGTGCAGGGGTCAGGCTCAGTGAGCCGACGTGCCCAGGTAGGCATCTTGGACGCTTTTGTCGTTGAGCAGGTCTTTGCCACTGCCACTGAGCTTGACCTCACCCGTCACCAGGACATAGCCGCGGTCGGCGATTTTCAGGGCTGCATTGGCATTCTGCTCGATCAGCAGCACGGTCGTGCCTTGCTCATTGATTTTACGGATGATCGAGAAAATGTCGCGCACGATCAGCGGTGCCAGACCAAGCGACGGTTCGTCCATCATCAGGATCTGTGGCTTGGCCATCAGAGCCCGGCCGACTGCAAGCATCTGCTGTTCGCCGCCCGAGAGGGTGCCTGCCATCTGCCAGTGCCGTTCCTTGAGGCGCGGGAACAAATCATACATGCGCTCGATATCCTTGGCGATACCTGCTTTGTCCTTGCGCAGATAGGCGCCGATCTTGAGATTTTCCAGGACAGACAGATTGGAAAAGACTTTCCGGCCTTCGGGGACCAGAACGATGCCGCGCTCGACAATTTTCTGGGAGTCGAGGCCGCTGATGGTCTCGCCATTGTGGCGGATCGTGCCGCCAGAGGCACTGACCAGGCCACTGATGCTTTTCAAGGTCGTGGACTTGCCGGCCCCATTGGCTCCGATCAGGGTGACGATTTCGCCAGCCTCGACCTTGAAGGAAATGCTTTTCAGCGCTTCGATCCCGCCATAGTGGACACTCAGGTTTTCAATTTCGAGCAGGCTCATTCATCCACCCCCAGATATGCTGCGATGACGGCTGGATCATTCTGGACTTGTTCCGGCGTGCCAGTCGCAATCAATTCACCGAAGTCGATGACATAGATCCGATCGGAAATATCCATGACGAGATTCATATGGTGTTCAATCATCAGGATGGTCAGGTTGAAATCCTGCTTGATCTGGCGGATAAAGGCTGTCAGAGCCTGGGTTTCCTGCGGATTCATGCCAGCGGCCGGTTCATCGAGCAGCAGCAGGTCTGGCGATGTGGCCAGGGCCCGGGCGATCTCCAGGCGGCGCTGCTTGCCATAGGGCAGGTTATTGGCGATCTCATCCTTGAGGTCGAGGAGCTTGACCATGTCCAGGAGCTTGAGGCTCTCCTGGCGCATCTGCTCCTCTTCCCGGCCATTCAGGTGGAAGGCCGCCGAAA
>CAZCMX010000142.1:0-2221 GCA_964499985.1 uncultured Mageeibacillus sp. | reverse complement strand
CTGATGATCGCCATGTAGAAGCCCAGATCATACCACCAGCCGGTATTGTGGGTTTCATAGACGCGCAGGCTCTTGTTGAACAGGCCGCCGATCAGGGAGATCGGGGCAATCCAGCCATGCCAGACGCCCCAGAAAAATCCGGCGGGTTTGTCCGGGGTGGCCTTGCCGTCGCCGGGAATGCAGGCGGTCAGCAATACGGCGCCAAGCAGGATGAGCAGGACCAGGAGCAGCACCTTTAGCCTGCGGTTTTGGCGGTTCTTCCGGAATGTGATGACGTTTTTCTGTGACATGGATCAAGCACCTTCTTTCATTTTGGACCGATGGCTTACCAGATCCTGGGGATCAGGCGGTAGCGGACTTTTTTCCGGTAGCCCTCGTAACCGGGCAGTTCGTTGAGCAGCAGTTTCTCTTCGTTTTGGATCCGGATCACGAGAATGACCGGCAGCAGCAGAATGGGGATGATCATATAATAGGAGCCAAGGACGAAGGGTGAGGCCAGGTAGATGAGCAGGGCGGCCGCATACATGGGGTGGCGGATGATCCCATACAGACCGGTGTCGATCAGCTTCTGGCCTTCCTGGATCTCGATGATGCGCGAGGCATAGGAATTTTCCCGCATGACTTCGATGAACAGCGCATAGCCCAGGATCATGATGAGCACGGCCAGAATGACGAGCCAGAGCGGGACCTGCGACCAGCCAAAACGGTAGTCGAATCCTGGCAAGGTGTAGGCAAGCAGGAAAAAGACCGCCGTGAATTTCATCAGGCTTTTCTGTTGTTTTTGCCGCTCTTTCAACTGCAGGCGCTTGCGCAGGAGTTCGGGATCTTTCCTGATCAGATAGATCATGGTCACGGACATCAGCGCATAGAGCGTGATCAGAAAAAGCCAGCCATTGGGGAAGCGGAATGTTCCGGCGGGCAGGAAAATCAGCATGCCCAGGACCAGCACAGAGAGCAGGGCCTTGACCACAGCCTGGATCAGAATCGGGCGCGAAGACATCATGCGTATTCACCCGCTTTCGCTTGAAAAAACCTGAAGAAGCCTCGTACAAGAAGATTATAGTCCTTTTTGCCCCAAAAGGGACCCGGTCCCTTTTTCGGCAGGGTTTGCTATAATCAAAGCCAAAACCATGAGGAATGCCGGTATGGAAACGATCAAGTTTTGTGCCCAGTGCGGAGCCCCGCTCGAAGAACCCGCTGCGAGATTTTGTCCGGAATGCGGTCAGCCGGTTGACGAACCGGCTGAAATCGCGGCCGTTCCGACAGTCAGCGCCGAACCCCGGCAGCCAGAGCCCAGCGCAGGCACAGGGGCTCTTTTATCCGAAACAAAGCCCCTCGGTCACGACCGGCTCCGGAAATTCCTTCTGCCGCTGCTGGTGGTTGTAGTCCTCAGCCTGGCCGGTTTTGGCGTCAAGTCGGTGTTTTTCAAAGGCCATGCCATTTCCTCACCCGTGGTTTTTGCTGGCGGCCAGGTGTTTTACATCAATACCAATGATGACTACCAGATTTACCGGATGAATCCAGACGGGTCCGGCAAAGAGAAAATGGATGATTCGACAGCCTTCCGACTGGTGGCAGATGGGGACTGGCTCTATTTTTCGGGGATGGAGCTCTTCAAGATCAGGTCGGATGGCTCAGAAAAGATCCAGCTGGACAATCTGTGGCTGGATGAACTGGCCGTGGGAAATGGCTGGCTCTATGCAGAGGAAGGCCAGAGTGACACCTCAGGCATCAGCCGGCGTCGGACCGATGGCGGCCAGAGCGAGTTTTTGAACGAGTACCAGATCACCAATCTGGTGCTCGAAGGCGACAATCTTTTCTATCGGAATGTCGATGACAACTATACCCTGTACCGGACGAAAATTGACGGCACAGACGAGCAGCGTCTGACTGATGACCCGTTGGATTATTCCGGCCTGGCCGTGCAAGACGGCTGGGTCTATTATGCCAATGACAGTGAATCCTCCAAGCTGTTCCGGATCCGGGTCGATGGGACAGAGCGCACCCGGCTGGGTGATGATTATGCGTCTTATCTCGCAGTTTCTGGGGAGTGGATCTATTACTCCAATGGTGATGATGGCGGCAAGCTGTACCGGATCCGCACCGACGGCAGCAAACGGGAGAAATTGAACGATGTCCGGTCGATTTATATCAGCTGTGACGGGACCTATGCCTATTATGCCGAGGCAGATCATGGGGATCGCCTCAGTCAGGTGCGTGT
>CAZCMX010000141.1:0-2263 GCA_964499985.1 uncultured Mageeibacillus sp. | reverse complement strand
AATTGACCCAGAACGGGAGTATTCGGCACTCGTCAATACCTTTGGCGGACAGATACAGCCCTTGCGGCCGGAGGATGGCGAATTCAAGGACATGCCGCTGCTTTATGACTACAGGGAAAACAGCCGCGGGCTTGGCCTGGCGGACATGGCCAAAGCGGTATCCAGCCAGCGCGAATGCCGCGCCAGCCAGGCTCAACTGCTCCATGTGCTGGAAATCCTGACCAGCCTTGAGAAAAGTGCGGCGCTCGACGCTTCTGTCGCCATCGAATCCCCTTATCAGCGTACCAAGCCGATGCCGCAGACAAATGTCCACGGCATCCTGGACTAAACACAAGAAAACCATTAGGAGGATCTTATGAAAATCGCATCATCAACCACCAGGACAATCATCGTTTTGAATTCGAACAATTTCTCAAAGAGGTCCATGACTTGGGCTACCAGGCGGTGGAAAACTTTGCTTTTGTCGCCAAGTATTTTGACTTCGACGCCGAAGAGATCAATCGTCTGCTGCAAAAATACCAGCTGGAATTCTGCAATCTCTACCTGCATTATTCCGAAGACCCGGAAGAAGACTACAAGAATGCCCAGATCTATGTCGATTTCATGAAAAAAATCGGGGCTAAATATTTGAATCTGCAGGCCGTGATGTGGAAGGACGAGCCCAATCTGCGTCCGACCGATCGGGCCAGGATCGAGGCCTATGCCAGGCTGTCCGATCAAATTGGCCAGCTTTGCCAGGAAAACGGCCTGGTTGCCTGCTTCCATCCCCATGCCAATACTGCAATCTTCACCCAGGAGCAGATCGACCATTTCTTCGCCTGCACCCGTCCGGAATGGGTCAAGCTCTGCCTGGACACCGCCCATACGACCATCGCGGGCATGGATGCAGTCGCCGCGTTCACCCAGTATGCGGACCGGATTGGCTATGTTCATCTGAAGGATGTTCTGCCAGATCCAGCCAGGCTGACCACAAGCCCGATGGAATGCTTCTGCCCCCTGGGCGATGGCACCATCGATTTCCCTGGTGTCCATCGCGCGCTGGCAACCCATGGCTATGATGGCTACCTCTGTGTCGAGCTGGACCGGCAACCGGTCTGCAATTACAAGTCGGCCATGGTTTCCAGGCGCTATCTGCACGATGTCCTGGGCTTTTAAGGATTGACCGGGCAGGGCAAAACCAGCCGGAACCAGTGAATCGGGCAATCAGGGGCAGGCTCTTCGGAGCCTGCCTCTTTATTTTCCAGCCCTGGTCATAAAGGGAAAGGCCGCCGCAATCGTTGCAGGATTGCGGCGGCCCTTTGGTCATGGCAGGATCCGGGGAATGTCAGGTCTGGTCAGGGTCAGTTTCAGGCCAGTTCAACCGTGCTGGCGAAGGCTTTACGGGTGACCTTCCGCCTGTCGCCGGTCAGTGCAAAGGGGGCCTGGAGCCGGATATCTTCAGAGGACGAGCCTACCAGGACTTCCATATCGCCCGGTTCGACAATAAACTGCATGTCGCGATCATAGAAGCCCATCTGGTCTGTGGATACTTTAAATTGGACTTGGCGGCTTTCGCCCGGCTGCAGGAAGATGCGTTTGAAGCCAAACAGCTGCTTGACCGGACGGGTGATGTCCGCTGCACAATCATGGAGATAGAGCTGGACCACTTCCTCGCCAGCCATCGCACCTGTATTTTGCAGCTGGAATGTGATTGCCAAAGTGCCATCGATCGCCACCTGGGCAGGCACAGCCAGATGGGAATAGGTAAAGCTTGTATAGCTCAGGCCATGGCCAAACGCATAAAGCGGCTTCGAGCTTTCGTCGACATAGTCGCCTTTCCAGTGCGAGCGGCCACCGGAGGGACGATGGGCATAAAATACCGGCACCTGGCCAACCGTGCGCGGGAAGCTGATCGGCAGCTTGCCGCCGGGATTGACCTTGCCGAACAATACATCTGCGATCGCAGCCGCACCCTCTTCACCGGGCAGCCAAGCCTCAACGATCGCATTGACCTGCTGGTCTTCCCAGCTCAGGGAAAAGGGCCGGCCATTGACCAGAACCAGAACGACAGGCTTGCCAAGGGCACAGACCGCCTGCAACAATGCCTTTTGCTGGCCAGGCAAGTCGAGGCTGACCCGGTCACGGGCTTCGCCGCTGGTGCAATTCTCGATCAGACCGGCCTTGTCGCCCAGCACAAGAATGGACAAGTCCGCCTGGGATGCCGCGGTGATGGCGTCTGCGAAATCAGCCAGTTTCTTCTCGACGGTCTTTTTGTCAACCTCGG
>CAZCMX010000140.1:0-2330 GCA_964499985.1 uncultured Mageeibacillus sp. | reverse complement strand
GACACCCCCGGCGCGAGGCCACCCCACATGCTGGGCTCCCCGGCGCGACACCCCCCGGCCCTGACTTGGGCACTTGTCAGCCGCCTGCATGACTCATGATTTCCGATCGACCCCTTGACATTGACGTTACGTCAAGGTGTAGGCTGGTGTCATGGATTATACGATCAACCAATTGGCCCGCTTGGCGGGCGTCACGACGCGGACCTTGCGCCACTATGACCAGGTGGGGCTTTTGAAGCCGCGCCGGATCTCCGGCAACGGTTACCGGATTTATGACAGTCAGTCGGTCGACCGGCTGCAACAGATCCTGTTTTACCGCGAGCTGGGCCTGGGCCTCGAGGACATTGAACAGGCCTTGGGCCCTCTATCCCGTGACCCGCTGGATACTCTTGCACAGCAACGCCAGCTCTTGCTGACACGGCTTGAACAGACGACGCGGCTGCTGGAAACGCTTGATCGCACGATTGCCGCATATCAGGGAGGAAAACAGATGTCAGACCAGGCGAAATTTGCAGGACTCAAAAAGAAGCAGCTCGAGGAAAATGAGCGGCTCTATGGCGCAGAAATCCGCGCTTCCTATGGCGAAGAGACCGTCCGGGCATCCAATGAGCGCTATCTGAACCAGGATCAGGCCACCTATGAGCAAGCAGAGCAGCTGGCGAGCGCGATCATCAGGCAACTCTTGCTGGCCATGGACCTGGGTGATCCGGCGAGTGAACTGGCGCATGAAGCGGTGGCGCTGCACAAGCAATGGCTGCAGCTTTACTGGCCGTCGTATTCGGCCATGGCCCATATCGGACTCGGCGAGATGTATGTGGCTGATGAACGCTTCACCCTTTACTATGACCAGCATCGCAAGGGCGCAGCCCAATTTCTGTGTGACGCGATCACCATCTGGGCGCCGCAACTGGCCTGAGCCGCATTTGCGACTGGTTCATTCCCGTAACCGTTCGCCAGCGGCTGCCCAATCGAATGCCCAGTCGGCTGCCTGTTGCCGGAAATGGCCGTGCCGGAAATGGCCCTTGTGACCCTCGGTTACCCCTGCTATACTGGTTCCAATTTGCCAACAATCAATTTGAACCAGGGGTGTATTCATGATGGAAGAACGAAAAATCCTGACCGCTGATCCGACTGCACTGGGCCTGTTTGGCCTGGCGATGGTCACACTTGTTGCCTCGTCCTCTAAATTGGGCTGGACCTCCGGGACCAGTCTGGTCATTCCCTGGGCGATTTTCCTGGGTGCGGCGGCACAGCTGGTGGCCAGCCTGGGTGATGCGAAAAAGAACAATGTCTTTGGTGCCACAGCTTTTGGCGGCTATGCCTTTTTCTGGTTTGCCGTGGGTACGAGCTGGATGATCCAGGGCGGCGTGTTCGGCGAAAAGCTGGCCGCAGCCGCTGACCCGAAACAGCTTGGCTTTGCCTTTGTCGGCTATCTCATTTTCACCCTTTACATGACGCTCGGTGCGAGCTCGACGACCAAGGTCTTGTTTGCGATTTTTGTCCTGATCGACTTTCTCTTTCTTGGCTTGTCGCTCAGCACATTCGGCATCGCCAGGGAACCGATGCACCTTCTGGCCGGCTGGTCCGAGTTTGGCATTGCCCTGCTGTCTTTCTATGGCTCAGCGGCCGCCGTCCTGAACAACCAGTTTGGCCGGGTTGTCCTGCCGCTTGGCAAACCGCTCAACCTGATAGCTAAAGGTTAATCAACATCTAGTTATTCTTACAATTGAAATCAAGGCTGCTTTGAGCTAAAATGACAGGCGATGCAAATTTAATCACCCTCATTATCCAGAGGGTTACCGGGAGGAACACACATGGCTATTAAAGTTGGTATCAATGGTTTTGGCCGTATCGGCCGCATGGTTTTCCAGGCGCTCTGTGACCAGGGTCTTTTAGGCAAGGAAATCGATGTTGTCGCCGTTGCTGACGTCTCAACCGACGCAGACTATTTTGCCTACCAGATCAAATACGACTCCATCCAGGGCAAGTTCAAGCACGAAGTGTCCACCACCAAGTCCAGCCCTGAGGCTGCTGAAAATGATGTCATCGTTGTCAATGGCCACAAGATCCAGTGCGTCATGGCTCAGCGCAACCCGGCCGACCTGCCGTGGGGCAAGATGGGTGTTGACTATGTCATCGAATCCACCGGCCTGTTCACCGATTCCGCAGCTGCTGGCGGCCACCTCGCTGCCGGTGCCAAGAAAGTCATCATCTCTGCTCCTGGCAAGGGCGATGTCAAGACCATTGTCATGGGCGTCAACGAGAACGAGTATGACTCTGCCAAGCACGCGATCGTTTCCAACGCTTCCTGCACCACCAACTGCCTCGCT
>CAZCMX010000139.1:0-2466 GCA_964499985.1 uncultured Mageeibacillus sp. | reverse complement strand
GTTCGGCATGCAGGACCAGCGCCAGGTCGAGGACCCGCGCTTCGAGCTCGGTGAACTGGCCATCGGCCCGGATCATGTAGAGCAGGTTCTGGGCGGTATTGTAATCCGGCCGCGGTGCGTGCAGGAACAGGCTTTCCTTGTCGACATAATGACGCTTGGCCATGAATCCGTAGGCAGCCATGACCGGGAAGCGGGCAATCAGCTCCAGGGACTGGCGCATGACATTTTCGATATCGATGGCATCCGGATTCTTGTCATAGGAATACAGGGCCAGGACGGACCGGGCCAGCTTGTTCATGATATCCGGGCTCGGGGCCTTGAGAATCATGTCCTCGGTGAAGTTCAGCGGCAGCTCACGCGAAGAGGACAGGATCGTCTCCAGTTGGTCCAGCTGCTCCTGGTTGGGCAGCTCACCGAACAAAAGCAAGTAGATGGTTTCTTCGAAGCCATAGCGTTTCTTGCTGTAGAAGCCACTCACCAGGTCATCGATCGAAATGCCACGATAGAACAATCGGCCTTCGACAGGAATCCGGTCGCCGCCGTCGATGATATAGGAAAAGACATCGCCAACCTCAGTCAGGCCAACCAGGACACCGGTTCCGTCCTCATTGCGCAGGCCACGCTTGACGCTGTATTTTTCATAGAGAGTCGGATCGATCCGGGCTTTGGCAGCCGAATGTTCGGCCATCTCGTGGATGATTCGCTTCTTTTCGGTATCAGTGATCATGGAGTCCTCCTGTTCGGTTTTCAATCATGTTGCGGTAGCTCTGGGCTGCATTGCCGATATGCTTTTCCATCGCTTGGCGGGCTTTCTGGCTATCGCCGGTTCTCATGGCATCAAGGATCTGGGTATGTTCTTCCAGCACGGCACGGGCTCGCTCCGGATTGGCCAGACTGATTTTGCGGGATTGCCGCGTATAGTGGGCAATCGGGTTGAGGAAATTCTGCAGGACCTTGCTGCCGCTGGTCCGGAAGATCACATCATGGAAATGGGCATCCTGCTGCAGGAGCGCCTCCAGCTGGTCATCGGCGAGCATCTGGCGGGCCTGCGCGATGGTCTGCTCCAGATCGGCGGCAATCGAATCCGTCAGATGAGCGGTTGCTTTTTCTGCCGCCATCCCTTCCATCCGGATCCGCAGGTCATACCAGTCGAGCAGGTCATTCTGGTCGAGGCCCTCCACGATAATGCCTTTGTTCGGCGTGGCCTTGACCAGTCCATCCAGCAGAAGCTGGCTGAAGGCCTCGCGGATCGGGGTACGGCTGACTCCGAGATCCTTGCTGACCCGGATTTCGGTCAGGGCGGTGCCTCGGGCATAGGTGCCGCTCAGGATCCGGTCGCGCAGCTGGGTATAGACGCGGTGGCGCAGGCTGCCATGCAGGGGCGGCGTCTGGGTGGGCATGGTTGCTCAGCCTTCCTGGCGGGTGAAATTCAGCAAACCACCGGCTAAGAGGATTTTGGCCTGGCGCTCGGACAAGGGCAGGCTCAGCTCCATGGTGCGGCCCTTGGTCCGGTTTGTGACGACCAGGTTCTCACCATTGACCAGGGCCTTAATCTGCTCGGGTGCATCGGCGATGCTCAGCTCATCGAGCAGGTCGATGGCGTCGTAGTCTTCCGGCTGGACAAAGGTCAGAGGCAGGATCCCGTTATTGATCAGGTTGGCCATATGGATGCGGGCAAAGGATTTGGCCAGGACAGCCTTGACTCCGAGCTGGAGCGGCGCCAGGGCGGCATGCTCACGGCTGGAGCCCTGTCCATAGTTGGCCCCGGCGATGATGAAGCCGCCATGGTTGGCCTTGGCCCGGGCCGGGAATTCCGGATCACAGGGTGTCAGGCAATAATCGGCCAGGTATGGGACATTGGACCGGTAGGGCAGCAGCTTGGCATTGGATGGCATGATATGGTCGGTGGTGATATTGTCCTCGACCTTGATCAGGGCCTTGCCGCCGATTTCGGCCGGGACTTCAGTATTGACCGGGAACGGCTGGATATTCGGGCCGCGCACGACCTCGACGGTATTGCCTGCGGGAGCTGGCAGGATCACCAGGTTGTCATTGACATCAAAGCTTGCCGGCATGTCGATTGTGGGCAGTGCCCCAAGGTCACGCGGATCGGTCAGGACTCCGGTGATGGCACTGGCAGCAGCGACCTCCGGGCTGACCAGGTAGACCTGGGCCGAAGCGGTGCCGGACCGGCCGTAGAAATTGCGGTTGATGGTGCGCAGCGAGACCGCATTGGTGCGCGGGGACTGGCCCATGCCAATGCAGGGGCCGCAGGCAGACTCGAGAATGCGGGCTCCGGCATCGATCATGTCGGTCAAGGCACCGAGGCGGGACAGCATCTTGAGAACCTGGCGCGAGCCCGGGGCGATGACCAGAGAGACATTGGGATGGACGGTCTTGCCCTTGAGGATGGCGGCGACTTTGAGCATGTCAAAGAGCGATGAATTGGTGCAGCTGCCGATGGCC
>CAZCMX010000138.1:0-2485 GCA_964499985.1 uncultured Mageeibacillus sp. | reverse complement strand
AGTCACTGTTCATCATATGCTGTCGGGTCTGGAATCGCTGCCGGCCATTTTTCATTTAAAAGCACCTGCTCTCTTGCCCTGCTGCTGAATGATTCAATCAGCGCCTCCCAACAACAACTGATTAAATTTTAAGCATGTTGAGCAAGATTTGCAAGGACAAAGCCGGACAGCTGTCAAAACTCCAATCAGACAGTTTTAAGGAGACGGGGTGCAAGCAGAAAGGCCAGGATGGCAACGACCAGTGCCGTGAAAAAAACAGCTTCCAGATGCACCAGCTTGGCGATGTAGCCCAATAGAATGGTACCGGCACCGATTCCAAGATCCAGTGCCAGATAGAATGTGGCATTGGCTTTGCCACGGGCCTGGGGCGGACACCGTTCAAAAACCACGGTGTTCATCAGGGGGAAGGCCAACCCAAAGCCGGCGCCATACAAGACCGCCGAACTGTAAAACAGGGCCGGATGGCGGGTGACCAGCAGAATGGCAAGGGCAGGCACCAATAATCCGATCGCCAGGCGAACCAGACGAAGGGTGGACAGCCGATTCACGAGGGCGGGCATCAGCAATCGGATCGCCAGGACTGCGCCAGACTGGATCGCGAAATAAGTCCCAGCCGAACCAAGGTTTTTCGTCTGGGCCAGGATCGGCATGAATCCGAGCAGGGCTCCATAGGTAATCGCCAGGAAAAGCATGACCGAGGCGGGTGCCACAGCCGTCGGTTCGATCAGAGCAGTGATTTTGCGCCACCAGGGGCCTTTGGCTGATTGAGCCTGGTCCAAGTGTCCGGCCAGGGATTCCGAACCGGATTCAAAATCCGGATGGGCTGCGGCTTTCTGGCGGCTGAAGAAGGCAGGAATGATCACAACCGTCAGGATGCTGGTGATAAGGATGGTCTTGAAAAAGACCGGATACCCGAAACTCTGGGCAACAGTCAGACCAGCCACAGGGCCGAGGGCATTAGCCAATGACCCCGTAACCGTGTAGATGGCAATGCCAGAGCCCAGGCGTTGCGGATGAAGGACATCAGCGATCATGGCTCCAGCGACCGTGGACACCAGGCTGAATCCCAAACCTTGGACCACGCGTGCGAAGACCAGCCAGACCAGCGGTCCCTGATAGAGCAGCATAGAGACGCCAGCAGTAAATAGGGCTGTACCGGCCAGGTACAGCTTGGGTTTAGACAAACGATCGATGATCTGTCCGGCAAAAGGCCGGCCCATCATGGCAGCCAGCGCAAAAGCACCCACCATCGCCCCTGCACTGGACGTGGACTGATAGGCGCCAACGACATAGAGGGGCAGGTTGGTCGATAATGACAACTGCACCAGTCCGATCAGAAAGCTAATCAGGGTGATGATCGAGAAGGCAGGGGTCCAGAGGCGCAGCTTGCCAGCAGACTGCTGAACTGAAAGCTCAGACATCCGGTCAGACCAGTTTCAGGTAGCGACCGATGTTGCGGAAACAGACGCCCTCGATGATTTCCTGTTCAATCGCCTCGGTTGCGGTGAACTCACCGCTATCAATGTGTTCCCCGACAAACTGGCACAGGACGCGGCGGAAATAATCATGCCGGGTGTAGGACAAGAAGCTTCTGGAATCGGTCAGCATACCGACAAACCAGGGCAACATGCTCTGGGCTGCGATGGCCTTGATGTGCTCGTACATGCCATCTTTCGTATCATTGAACCACCAGGCCGAACCAAACTGGACCTTACCGGGCATTTTGCCATCCGCAAAGCAATGTGGCAGTGTGGAGAGGACCAGGTTATCCTTGCTGTTCAAAGAATACAGGATCGTCGCTGGCAGGACTCCATCGGTTTCCAGGCGGGCCATGAAGTGGGCGAGCGGCTCGGCAATCGGGAAGTCATTCATGATGTCAAACCCAGCATCAGCACCCAGGCTCTTGAGCTTCAAGGGATTGTTATTGCGCAATGCACCGATGTGCAGCTGCATGACCCACTCCTGTTCATGGTAGAGCTTAGCCAATTCGGTCAGCGTCTGGCTGCGGAAAACTGCAATCTGGACTGGTGTGAGGGCGGCTCCGGACAGGCGGGCTTGCAGAACAGCGTCTGCCTCTTCCCGGCTCGATTCCGGCAGGTCCAGTTTTTCCAATGAATGGTCGGACATCAGGCAGCCGGCATCGTTGAAAAAGCTCACGCGGTTGCGGATGGCATCCAGCAGCGACGCGTAATCGGTGATACCAGTCAGACCGGCCCGTTCGGCAAGCACACCAAGGTAGTCCGAGTAGTCTGGCATATGGATGTTCAGGATCCGGTCTGGGCGGAAAGTCGGCACGACTTTGCAGACACTGTCAGGCCGCCGGGCCAATTCGAGATGGCTTTCCAGTGTGTCGGTCGGATCATCGGTGGTGCCGATCAGGCGAACATTGGACTGGTGGATCAAGTCCGAAGGACGCAGGTGCCGCTCCCGGATCTGGCGATTACAGGTTTCATAGATCTCGTCGGCAGTCGCTTCGCTCAGTTGG
>CAZCMX010000137.1:0-2529 GCA_964499985.1 uncultured Mageeibacillus sp. | reverse complement strand
TGGCTGAGGATTTGCCGGATCCGCTGGGCATCTTCGTGATTGGGCTTGCCGGCCAGAAGATCGGACAAGAACTTTTCCCGGGCGATCCGGCTTGCCTGGTCGCCGAGCAGGAGTGCCTTGTGCAGGACATCATATTCCGCGACAGCGCCCACCTCATGTCCGGCGACCTCCCGGACGAGGGATTGCAGCGGCTGGTAGTATCTGGACAAGAGCTTGAGGATGATCCAGGCGCTGGTCAGGACGAACAGCAGGCTGATCAGGAAGACCGGGGCGATTGTTTTCAGGTACTCCATCCAGATCAGGCCTGCGTCGAGGACCAGCACCGTGAACAGGCCGCTGGTTTGCGACCGCTGGTAATACGTTAACTGGCGCTGCCAGAGCCGGCCGGTGCGCAAGACCCCCTGGTCGGACAATTGCCGCGTACCGCTTTCGTTCTGGAAAATTCCGCTGAAGGGGTGGCCGAAACTCAGGTCAGTGATGAAGGCATCGGGTTCACTGCTGGCAAAGACAATGCCATTGGCATCCGTCAGGTAGATTTTTGTCCGGTCCTGGTAATCGACAAGCAGGTCAGTGAAAATTCGTTCGTCGACATGGATGATGACCAGGCCATGGTTGGTCCGCTGTGGATTATCCTCCACCCGGGCATAGAAGACAATCAGGCGTGAAAATTCATTTTTCAAGGCCTCCAGAGCGGTGCCCTCGATCCGGATCTCGCGCGGGCGCAGGCTGAAAGGGCTATTGCCGACCGGCAGCCCCATCTGGCTGGCTGGCAGCGTGCCGAGCGACGTTTCATAAGTGCCCAGATAGCCGTTATAAAGGCCAATATAGCGCATCAGGCGCGGGTGGCTCTTCTGATAGTTGACCAGCAGCTGGTTCAGGTTGGCCTGGGCCAGTGCATAGGAGTTGCGCTCGTACAGGTAGGCGGTTGCCAGGGGATCTTGCAGGATCTGGCTGCTGATGGCCTGGACGCGCTGATATAAATCATCAACTGCATGCCGGGTCTGACTGGAAAGACTGGTATTTTCTGCCAGCAGGCGGTTTTCAGTGCCCCGGAAGGCCACCAGAGAGTAGATCAGCACGAATAACAGATAGGTCAGGATGAGCCAGCGGATGATCAGCTGGATCAGACGCTGGTGGGTATTGGCCTGGGTCAAACGCTGGAAAATCCGCATGCCGGCACCTGCCATTTTCAGAGGGGATATCGTTATTACAAATATATATCGCCAAAACAAAAACGTAAATAACCCAAAAAAGAAATAAGTTTTCAAATCAGATGGTTTAAATAGCCGCAAAGTGAAAGAGAACGGCCTGTCTGGTCTTGTCGGAAACGGGAACTGGGCTAAACTGAAACCGTCAGGTGAGCCTGGCCAAGCCGATCTGGCAGACATGAGATCTTGCATCTGGGGAGCAGATTCCGGTTGGACAGGACAAGATGGGAAGGAGCCCGCTGGTTATGCCGCAGGAAGAACCGATACTGGTCACGACAGCCGCCGGCCGCAACCAGCCGGGCTCGCCCTCCCGCCGCCGCTTCATCTGGCTGATCGCCCTCGCGACCGTCATACTTCTGGTCGCCGGCGCCATTCTGGCGGCAACGCTATTGCAGCCCAAGGTGATCGGATTTTCCGGCTATGACCTCTCGCTCGATTTCTTCCACAGCATGGAAGCCGGAGTGATGGCAGGGGCCGAAGATCTTGGCTACCAGAGCATCCGGTATGATCAGGCAGGCGACGAAACCCGTCTGGTCACCAGCTTCAAGCGACTCATTGAAGAACGGGTCGCAGCGATCATTGTGTCACCCATCAGTCCCGAGGTTTTGCCCCCGCTGGTCGACAGTGCCCATGAGAAGGGGATTCCGGTCATCATCAATGATATTGGCGGTGGCGGTTCAGCTTATGATGCCATTGTGATTTCCGATAACTGGCAGGGCGGTGTCCTCGCGGCTGAATTCACGGCTGATTCCCTGCAAGGTCGGGCGGGCAGCCGGAAGGTGGCTATCATCACCGTCGAACCATCGGCAGTCTATGCCGCCCGCCGCGGGGAAGGCTACCGGGAGACCATCGAAGCCAGGGGCTATACGGTAGCCACCGAGATCTCTGCTTACTCGAAACAGGAGGACGGCTATACGGCGATGAAGCTGATCCTGGAAGATCACCCTGACCTGGTGGCTGTCTTTGCCGAGAACGATCCGATGGCCGTCGGCGCTGCCAATGCGATTGCCGAGGCCGGGCAAAAGAACATCCTGGTGGTGGGCTTCAATGGTGACAAAATCGCCCGCGACGCCATCGCCGCTGGCCTGATGCAGGCCACGGTCGCCCAGAATCCGGAAGAGATGGGCCGGATCACCGTCCAATTGGCGGACCGCCTGATCAAAGGTAAAAGCATCACTTTCGACGATCCGGACAAACGTGAAATCTATGTGCCTGTGGAGCTGGTCACCAGCCAGAATATTCCAGGCTAGTAGTGAAGGGAATAAGGGGGAAAAAGCGTGTCAGAGTTCATTTTGGAACTCCAGGGGATCACCAAGATCTT
>CAZCMX010000136.1:0-2552 GCA_964499985.1 uncultured Mageeibacillus sp. | reverse complement strand
AACATTCTCAGTCATGGCTCGATCTCCAGTTGCAATTGCTCGCCATCGGAAAAATCATGCGCCTCCGTGCCGCGCAAGGCGGTGCCCAGCCCCTTGAGCTTGCGTTCGTACTGGGCCGGACAGGGCAAGCCGAGATGCTCCCAGCCAAGCCGGGTCAGCACCCGGCCACGCGGCGTCTTGGCCAGAAAGCCAATCTGCATCAGGAACGGCTCGTAGACATCCTCGATCGTCACCGGGTCTTCTCCGGTCGTCGCCGCCAGCGTGTCCAGGCCAACCGGTCCGCCGCCAAACATCTCGACCATATTGCGCATCAGGCGCCGGTCCGTGGCATCGAGGCCGCGGGGATCGATCTCCAGCGCCTTGAGGCCAAAATCGGCGATCTCGGCATTGATCACACCGGTACCGCGCACCTGGGCGAAGTCGCGCATCCGCTTCAGCAAGCGGATCGCGATGCGCGGCGTGCCACGCGAGCGCTCAGCAATGACCGCCCGGCCGGAGGCATCGAGGCCGATATTCAGGATCGCCGCATCGCGCTGCAGGATCTGGCCGATCTCCTCCGGCGAATACAGCTCGAGCCGGTTGATCATACCAAACCGGTCGCGCAGCGGCGCCGTCAGCAGACCGGCCCGGGTCGTCGCCCCGATCAGGGTGAAATGCGGCAGATCGAGCCGGATCGAGCGGGCGCTGGGCCCCTTGCCGATCATGATGTCGAGCGCATAATCCTCCATCGCCGGATAGAGAATCTCCTCGACCGAGCGATTGAGGCGGTGGATTTCATCGATAAACAAGACATCGCGTTCAGTCAGATTGGTCAGGATCGCCGCCAGATCACCTGGCTTCTCGATCGCCGGCCCGGTCGTGATCCGTAAATGCACGCCGAGCTCATTGGCAATGATTCCGGCCAGGGTCGTCTTACCCAGCCCCGGCGGTCCATAGAGCAGGACATGGTCCAGCGCCTCACCACGCTGCCGGGCCGCCTCGATGAAGACCTGGAGATTGTCCTTGACCTTGGTCTGGCCGAAATAATCGGCCCAGCGCGTCGGGCGCAGGGTATTCTCATCCTGATCCTCGACCCGCCGTTCGCGGCCCAGCAGGCGCTCGGTTTCGGCGACCGCGAACTCATCGGTTTCATCGTAATCATCAAACGGCATCACAAGGCTCCTTCAGACCAAACATCAACCACAAAATGGCAACCAATAACAGTTGCAAACAGCAAGCAGGACGATCGCCGGCCAGCCTCAGCGCACCAGCTGGCGCAGGGCCAGGCGGATCAGCTCCTCGACCGCCAGGCCTGGGGCCTGGACCGCCTGGACGGCCCGGCTCGCTTCCACACCGGAATAACCGAGGACCAGCAAGGCACTGATCGCCTCATTTTCAGCTCCCTGGGGCAATGGGACCCCACTGGCCGCAACCGAAGACAATGCCCCCGACTCCCCGCCCCAGTCCGAGCCCTTGAGCTTGTCCTTGAGCTCGAGGATCATCCGCTCAGCGCCCTTTTTGCCGATCCCCTTGACCTGGGTCAGCGTCTTCGTGTCGCCCGTGATCACGGCCAGGGCGAACTGGCTCGGGGTCACCGAACCGACCACACTGCTGGCCACCTTGGGGCCGACCCCACTCACGGTCAGGAGCAGCTCAAACAGACCGACATCCTCCTGCGAGGGGAATCCATACAAGGCAAAAATATCCTCACGGACATAGAGATGGGTATAGGCCGTGATCTGCTCACCGACCGGCCCGAACCGGTCGAGCAAGCTGGATGCGGCCTGCAGGCGATAGCCGATGCCCTGGTTTTCGATGATCAGGCCGTCGATGGTCTTGGCCACCAGCTTGCCCTTGATGTATGCATACATTATTGATAGCCTCCTCGTGCCAATGCGGCGGACCGGTTGCCGGAATGGGCATGGCAGATCGCCACCGCCAGGGCATCGGCCGCATCGTCCGGCCGCGGCACCTGCTCCAGACACAGCAAGACCCGAACCATCTGCTGGACCTGCGTCTTATCCGCCTTGCCATAGCCTGCTACGGCCAGTTTAACCTGCATCGGCGTATATTCATAGATTGGCAGCCCGGAGCGTGCCCCGCTCAGGATCGCCACCCCACGTGCCTGGGCCGTACCAATCGCAGTAGTGGTATTGCGGCTGAAAAACAGCTCCTCGACCGCCATCGTCGCTGGCTGATGCAGGGTGATCAGCTGGTCGATCTTATCCGCAATTTGCAGCAGGCGCTCCGGGAAAGGCGTGTTGGCCTTGGTCGAGATCACGCCGAAATCGATCACACGCAGACGGTTGCGGTTGTAGTCCACCACACCAAAGCCTGTGATCGCATAACCCGGATCAATGCCTAGAATCACCATGAAACAATCAGTCTCCTGCCCTCGAAATTCAACTCGTCTGGCCAGACCAAACAATCGTTCTCATGATAGCACACCAGAAAAAGAACGGGCAATTCATCCGGGGATCAGCAGAGGGTCCTTTTCCCTGTAACAGAAGCTACATTTTTACGCCAAGATGAATAATCACCAAACGCCAGCTTCATTTCTGTGTCATTTGTTA
>CAZCMX010000135.1:0-2592 GCA_964499985.1 uncultured Mageeibacillus sp. | reverse complement strand
ACCCCACCTCAATCCGCCGCTGCAGGGACTCGATCTGGCGGTCGATCACCTCGCAAAACTCCGTATTCACACGGTCGGGGAAGATCGGCAGATGCTCGAACTGGGGGCCAATCCGGGCCAGGTCGAGAGCGTTGACGTCTGACGTGAATATGACCGTATGCGGGTTACCCATCGAAACGGACGTGAGCTGATAGGTCTGGCCGCCCACCTCAACCGGGGCTTCGATCATGGCATCACCGGCAAACCGGACAGGAATATCGGCCGGGGTGAATAGGGGTGCCCCCATATTGACTGTGACGCGGGCAACCTTGCGATTGTCGTCAAGCTGGAGCTGGAGCTGCTTGATCCCGCTCAGGGTCTCGATCTCGAGGGTTGTCTTATCCGTCAGGCGGCGGTCATGCACATATTTGGCCACGCAGCGGCTGGCATTGCTGCACATTTTGCCGCGCGAACCGTCGGCATTGTACATGTCCATACAGAAATCTGCCGTCCGCGAAGGCTTGATCAGGACCAGCCCGTCCCCGCCAATGCCAAAATGGCGGTCCGACAGGCGGATCGCCAGTTTTTGCGGATCGGCGACCGGCTGGGCGATCGCATTGATATAAATATAGTCGTTGCCGGCCCCGTGCATTTTGGTAAAGACGAGGATATTCTGGCCAATCATGGTAAAAGTGCCTCCTTGCAACTTCCTGTCAATTCACTTGCAAAACTATTGTAACAGGCGGCGGGCCAGTTCGACAATCCGAATCCCCGATTCCATGCTGCGTTTCTGCAGGAAGCGATGAGCTTCCGGCTCTGTCAGGTGCTTGCGCTGCATCAGGAAGGTCTTGGCACGCTCTATCGTCAGCTGCTCTTCTGCACTGCGGTTGACCGGAGTCTTGTCTGCTCCGGCGGAGCTGACCGCTGGCTGGCCATAGTGCAGCGCTTCGAGTGGCGGCAGCAGGGTCGGTGGTGGCTGGTGCACAAGCAGGCCTCTGGCCGCGTCAAGCACATCCTGGCTCGAAAAAGGCTGGACCAGGGTATAGATGCCTTCGCCATAAATCTGGCTGATCTGGCGGGCATTGGCCAGGACGAGCAAATCACTGGCCGGAGCGAGCAGGCGCCGGATTTCATTGGCCGATAAATCGGGCAGGCGAAAGGGGCAGATGACGATGCCTCCCTCTGCGCAGAGGGCTTCCTGTTGCAGGACCTGGGCCCCGCTGGTGGCAATGCCGAGGACGGGAAGTCCATTGCTGCGCAGCAGATGATGCAGTTTGCCGGCCATGTCATGGTCCGGATGGGCAATGATCAGGCTGCGCACCAGGCAACACCTCCTTTCCGCCGCATTCGTCCGGGTCTGGATTTTTAGCGCTCAATACTGGCGCAGATACTGGTCGATTTCCCACTGGGTGACGACTTTGCGGTATTCACCCCATTCCCTCCGCTTCGAAGCCATGTATTTCTCCATGACATGTTCACCGAGCACTTCATGCATCAGCTTGTCTTTTTCCAGCTCATCCAGGGCTTCCTGCAGGCTCTGGGGCAGGTCCAGGATTTTGCGGACCGCTCTTTCTTCGGCATTCATGGCATAGAAATTGGTATTGAGCGAGGGTCCCGGATCGAGCTGGCGACGGATGCCGTCCAGACCGGCCGCCAGGCAGGTGGCAAACAACAGATAGGGGTTGCTGGCTGGATCGGGGCTGCGCAGCTCGATCCGCGTATTCTCGCCGCGAATGGCGGGGATGCGGATCAGCGGGCTGCGATTGTGCAGGGACCATGAGATATTGCAGGGCGCTTCAAATCCGGGTACAAAACGCTTATAGGAATTGACCAGCGGATTGGCGATGGCGGTCATGCCACGCATATGCTCCAGGAGGCCCCCGATGAAATGGCGGCCGATTTGGGAAAGTCCTTCCGGATCAGCCGGGTCATTGAACACATTGACCCCGTCCCGGAACAGGGACAGGTTGGTATGCAGGCCGGAACCACTGACTTTGGCCACTGGCTTGGGCATGAAGGTCGCATGCATGCCATAGCGGCGGGCGATCGTCTTGACAGCCTGCTTGAAGGTCATCAGGCGGTCGGCGGCGGCGACGGCCTCGTCAAACCGGAAGTCAATCTCATGCTGGCCCGGGGCGACCTCGTGATGGGACGCTTCGACTTCAAAGCCCATTTCCTCCAGGGCCAGGACGATCTCGCGCCGGACATCCTCTCCCTGGCCCAGCGGTTCAAGGTCGAAATAGGATCCCGTATCATTGGTCTGCGTAGTCGGATTACCCTGGTCATCGGTATTGAATAGGAAAAACTCGCATTCCGGACCGACATTGAACACAAAGCCCATTTCCTCAGCCTGCCGGACCACCTTGCGCAGAATCTGGCGTGGATCACCGGCAAAGGTCTTGCCATCCAAGGTCTTGAGGTCACAGACCAGCCGGGCAACCTTGCCTTGCTGGGGCCGCCAGGGGAATATCAGGAAGGTGTCGAGGTCTGGTTCGAGGTACATGTCGGACTCCTCGACCCGGGTGAAGCCTTCAATGGCCGAGCCATCGAACATGCAAAGGCCATCGAGAGCTTTGGCCAATTGGCTGGAACTGATCGAGACATTCTTCATGG
>CAZCMX010000134.1:0-2674 GCA_964499985.1 uncultured Mageeibacillus sp. | reverse complement strand
GAGCAGGAGCAGGCCAGTGAGCAAAAGCGGCAGAACATCCTGCGCCGCGAGCTGGCCTGGATCCGGCGTGGGGCCAAGGCTCGCTCCACCAAGCAAAAAGCGCGCATCGACCGTTTCCACGCCTTGGAAGAGGCCGAGAGCAGACAGGGCGATGCCTCAGTCCAGATGACCACTGCCAGCTCCCGCCTCGGCCGCAAAACCATCGAGCTGGTCAGGGTCAGCAAAAGCTGGGGTGGCAAACCCTTGTTCGAGGAGTTTTCCTACATCATTTCCCGCGCGGAGCGCCTGGGGCTGGTCGGTCCCAATGGCTGCGGCAAAACGACCCTGCTCAATCTGTTGGCTGGACGTCTGGAGCCCGACCAGGGCAGTCGCGAGGCCGGCATCACCGTCAAGATCGGGTTTTTCACCCAGGATATTGAGCCGATCGATCCCGATATCCGGGTCATCGAATACGTCCGCGATGCGGCAGAAATCGTCCGGACTGACGATGGCGAGCTGTCTGCAGCCCAGATGTGCGAGCGCTTCCTGTTCCCTCCGGTCTTGCAATGGACCCCCGTCCGTAAATTGTCCGGTGGCGAGCGTCGCCGCCTCTTTCTGCTCAAGATCCTGATGAGCGCTCCCAATGTCCTGTTGCTCGACGAACCGACCAATGATCTCGACATCACCACCCTGTCAATCCTGGAAAACTACCTGGAGGATTTTCCCGGTGCCGTGATCGTGGTCTCCCATGACCGCTATTTCCTCGACCGCGTGGTCGATCGCATCCTGGCCTTTGAGCCTGACGGCCAGATCCGGCAATTCGAGGGTGATTTCACCGGCTATCTGGAGTCCAAGCGGCAGCATAACCTGCCTGCTGGCGATTCTGCCGCAAGCAAAGCTTCCGTTGCCAGCTCAAGACCGATGGCCGAACCCGCGGCGGACTCCCGCTCGCCCCGGGCCCCCAAGCTCAAGCTCAAGCTGAGCGAAAAGATCGAGCTGGAAACCATCGATGCCCGGGTCGCAGAACTGGAGGCCGCCTGCGACCAGATCAAGCACCAGATGGATGAAGCCGCCACGGACTATCTGCGGCTCCAGGATCTGGGGGATCAGCTGACTCAGGCCACCATGGCTTATGAGCAAGCGGTGGAACGCTGGGTCTATCTCCATGAATTGCTCGAGCAAATCGAGCAGCAGAAAAGCTGATGAAAACGACGATACGAAATCCCGGGCATCTCCTGCTGGCCGCTGAGAATCAGCCTGTCTGCGGCTGCAACCAGGACTGGTTCCGGTCCCTCTGGCAGCGCCGCGCCGGCTGCGGCCCGACGACGGCCAGCAATCTGCTGATCTACCATCAGCGGGCCGGTCACCTGACCTTGCCCCAGCCAGTCCTGTCCACCGACCAGGGGCTTGTGCTGATGGAATCGGTCTGGCCCCATGTCAAGCCAACTGCCATGGGCGTCCATACGCCCGGTCTGTTTGCCAGGGGCCTGCAGAGCTTTTTCAGCCACTATGGGATCAAGGCCCAGACTCAGGCCTTGCTGGTCCACAGGCGCTCCAACCGGCGGCCTGCTTTTGCCGAGGTGGTCGCCTTCATTCGTGCAGGCCTGGCCCTGGATGGTCCGGTGGCCTTCCTTAACTTGAGCAATGGTGCAATCCGGCAGCTGGACCCCTGGCACTGGGTGACGATTACAGCTCTGGTGGAGCACAGTCTGACTGACGTTGAAGTCGAAATCTGTGACAACTTGAACCGTTTCACGATGAACTTGCGCGAATGGTATGAAACGACCTCCCGGGGCGGCGGCTTCGTCTATCTGGTCTTGTGATTCAAGCCACAGGCCTGTCACAGCCAAAGCCAGACAGCCAAACGGCCTCAGAAGCGATCAAATTCGAAATCAACGCAGGCCCGGTCGGTGCGGACCTTGGCCACATAGGCTGACACCGCCTTGTGTGCCGGATGGTGCTGGTAGCGTTCGAGTGCTTCGGCATCTTCGAAGGTTGTCACCAGGACCATGTCATAGGTGTCCCGTCCGACTCCGATATCCTGGCCGATTTCCATGCTCTCGATTTCCGGGATAATCGGCCGCAAGGCCAGGAGGGACTCGGCCACATGGTCGAGGTTTTCCTGCCGGGTCTTGCCCTCGGCCTCAGCTTTGAATTTCCACATCACGATATGCTTGATCATGGACTGTACCTCCATTTGTATTTCAGATTCTATCCGGTCAGTTGGCCGGGCATTCAGCCTGGATCCAATCCGGGAGCCAGGTTGATCCGCCCTAGTCCAGCAAAAGTGGCTTCTGGATCCGGGCCACCAGCCAGGCCAGCCAGTGGCCGGGCAGGATTTTGGACAGGATGATCACCAGCCGGTTGGAAATACCCGGAATAATCAGGCGCTGCCGCCGTTTGAGGCCCTGCACGGCAGCGCTGGCCACGCGCGAGGGTGGCATCGCCGAGGTCAGGTCAGCCTTGCCGGCCCGGCTGGAAAATTCGGTGGCAGTCGCGCCCGGACAAAGCACGGTGACGGATACCCCTGTTCCGCGCAGCTCTTCAGCCAAAGCCAGTGAAAACGAATGGACATAGGCTTTGGCGGCGTAATAAACCGCCGTATAAGGACCTGGCTGATAGGCGCCAGTCGAGGCCACGTTCAGGATCTGGCCTTGGCCATGCTTGAGCATAGCCAGCGCAAACAGGCGCGACA
>CAZCMX010000133.1:0-2840 GCA_964499985.1 uncultured Mageeibacillus sp. | reverse complement strand
AGGTGCCAGTCTGTTTGACGCCATCGATATAAATGGAAACAGACTGGTTAGCCAGAGCTGAACCTGCTGCACTGTAGGTCGTGATGGTTGCAGTGCTGGCATGGGTGTCGCTGTCAAAAGTGATACCGACTGAAGACGCTGCCTGAGTATAGGCATTGGCAGCAGCACTCAGCCCCCCAGAGACATACGAGTCTTTGAAATACCATTTCAGGATGTCATGATTGCCTTTGGACCCCCCGGTTGAGGCTGAGAAGCCGACAAAGACATTTTTGCCTTCGAGAAAAGTACCCACATCACGGGTGATGGTTGAGTTATTGGAGCGAGTTGAGCTCAGACCGTAGGTGGCCGTTACAATTCCCGCCTTGTAATCAATCCAGGCGTGGATGGTATTATTCTCCAGACTGGAAAACGAGGCGCCAGGATTTGCCGAGCCATGCGCTTCATCACCGTTAAGCATGATTCCAATATGATACCCATCAGGATCGTAGGTCGGGGCCCCACCGTTTGGATAATCATCAAATTCAACAGCTATTGAATGATCGATTCCTTTATAGCCTAAGCCACCGCCATACTTGCCAATCTGGACGGTATCACTTTCATAGATCAGAAATGCCAGACCATCGGCGATATCACCAAATCCTGTGATCTTGAAAGAAAAATAGGTGCTGAACCCGTCGGTCAGTTGAATTTGATTGCGCCGGACAACCGTGCCCGCTTTGCTAAAGGAATCTGGCACAACTCGCAATACTCCGCCGGTCGCATCAGCATCTCCTTTTTTCCAAAGCAAGGTGCTGGCAGAATCACCGCCGACGTTTTGGGTGGATCCCGGATCCCCCTCATCACGGAAGCTTTTAAGTTCGACTGCAATGGCGATGGCTTCTCCCACGGCAGCCACCGGTAAAGCCAGCAGAGGCGACAGGATAAGCAGGAGGACTAACAGGGCGGAAACACCAGACTTGGTCCCAGATTTCATGACACATCTCCAAATGCAAAATTTTCAGCAAAACACCACTAACCCGTACAAACGATCGCTTGCCCGGATCAGCCTGAAATATCACTTACTATAAATTATGTAATTTTTATAAAATCTTTGCAAGTGGGCAAAATAATAAGGCTGTTTATTCAAATTCGATTTGTGCAAAAAAGTAGGCGGATTTTGACGGGTCGGATATTTTGTACCAACGGGCGAGTTCAAGCCGGTAATTTTCCAGCAAAATTTCCGTCGAATATCTCAGGGGGGTGATCCATTCGCTGGACATGGTGTCGAGCAGCGGCTGGTTGAAACGGGTGCAGAGTTCATCCATGATTTGGATTTTAGCCTGGCCCTGGTTTTTCTGGACGTTGTTGACCTGCTGCTCAAACTCGATCAGGTCGATTGCACAGTGCCCGAGATCGATGCGCATCAGGGAGCGGATGGAGATGATGGGCAGCTTTAGCTGAGCACGCTCAAAGGTGACTTGCAGGTAATGGTAGGTGAGGTAGAGGTTGGCGGAGGCGCGCTTGCTGTCGAGCTCCGGCCAGAGGGCATCGGCCACGCGCTCCTTGCTCACGGCCTGGCCACGCTGGCAGGCAAGATAAGCCAGGAGTTCGGTTTCCTTTTTCGAACGCCATTTCAGGTCAAGGGGCTTTCCCCCCAGGGTCAGGGTGAAGGGACCAAAACAATGCAAGGTCAGGCGGGGTTCCTCTGCAACACCGGATAGAGGGTTTGCTGTATCTGGGCTGGACTGGACCGAGTTCTGGCGGCTGGCCTTTTGTGCCTGCCAGGCGGGAAGGATCCGGGCCAGGGTCTTTTTCAGGCGTGCCGCTGTGACAGGCTTGAGCAGGTAGTCGGTGACGCTGGCTTCAAAGGCCTGGACGGCATAATGGGCATAGGCAGTGACCAGGACAATCACTGGCTGGTGGCCGGGAATCCTGGCCTGCAAGGCATTGATCAGATCGAAACCATTCATCTGCGGCATTTCGATGTCGACAAACAGGAGGTCAGGCAGCAGCAGCCCGACTTGGCCCAGGAAATCATGGACATCGGCAAATTGGCCGACGACTTCGATTTCCGGAAATTCGGCCAGCTCCATTTTCAGCCCCTCCTGGGCCAGGTATTCATCGTCGATGATGATGGTCCGCATGTGCTACCCCTCCTGTTGCCGTTTGCGCCGCTCCGCTGGGATTTCAAACCAGAATCTGGCCCCCTGTCCGGGTGTGCTTTCGATGTGCAGTTCCGTCTGGAAGCGCAGACGCAGACGTTCGCGGATGTTGTACAAGCCGACGCCACTGCCTGTGGCATCAGCCGGGACTTTGCGGATCCGTTCCAGAGCTTCTTCATTCAGCCCGGCGCCATTGTCCTCGACTTCGATCCGGACCTTGTTCTTTGCGCGTTGCACCCGGATGGCAATCCGGCCTCCTTCCGGTTTATGGCGCAAGCCATGGCGGATGGCATTTTCCACGAGTGGTTGCAGAATCAGGTTTGGAATCCTCAAAGGACCGACGTCTTCGATTTCAAAATCGAACTGGATCCGGTTCTCAAAGCGCGCCTGGCTGATACGGGCATAGGCTTCGATCGCCTCCAGCTCATTCTCCAGGGTGACGTCCTGGCTGAGCGCCTGGAAGTCGAAAGAAGCGCGCAAATAGCTGGCGAAGTCCAGGATCAGACCCCGGGTTTTCTTGCCGTCGATGGGGGCCAGGGCGGCCAGGACATTGAGTGTATTGAAGAGGAAGTGAGGCTGGATCTGAGCTCTCAGGAACGCCAATTCGTTAGCCTGGGCCTGGTTTTTGTAGGCAACTGTCTGGGCCGCCAGGCCAGACGCCAGGACAAAGGACTCCAACACGATCAGGACAATGGCCAG
>CAZCMX010000132.1:0-2873 GCA_964499985.1 uncultured Mageeibacillus sp. | reverse complement strand
GACAAGAGAAGAACAAAAATTGTACCCGCGGGTGCAAAGATTGGACAGGGATGGTGCAATCGGGCGACTGGTTAAATTTTCCGATAATGGGTGTTCCTGAGCAATAACACATTCAAGATGATCGCGTAAGCTGCAGCCAGGCCCAGGGTCAGGTACAGCATGGCATTGGACTGGGGAGCCAGGCCAACCATCAGGAGGATCGGGAATCCAAGCAGAATCGCCACAGAGCTGCCGATGACGAGGTTGTTGGCGGCGGGAGTCTGGAACGTGGGATCGACTTCGCGCAGCAGGAGAATGCCTGTGCTCACTGTGCCAGTCATCATGCCGTACATGGAGAGCATGCCGGCTACGGAGTAGTCCGGATAGAGACGCCTGGCCATGGCTACGTTGTAGAACAAGGTCAGGAAGCCACCCAGGGTGGACATCAGGATGAAGGGAATCCAGAGGCCCTGTAAGTCGTCGATCTGGATCGAGATGATCGAGGCAGTGATCATCAGGTCAAAAGCAAAGCCAGAGATCCGGTTGAGCAGATAGGTGTTGGGATATTGCCTGGTCATCCAGCCCATGTGGCGCAAGCGCTGCAAACTACCGCGAATACCCAGGGCCAGGGACGATCCGATCAGGAAATTGAACCCCCAGATCAGAGGGGAGACCGTCTTTTTGGCGCCGGCCAGAGCTGGCGCAAGGTCAAACAGGCGGACCACACCGAGGGATACCAGGAAGGTCAGCAGATAGATGCTCATGACCAGGGCGATCTGGATGGTCAGGCGGTCGATGGCCTCCGTGAGAGGGATTTCGCCTGGGTCTTCGAAGCTTTCGCCGGTTTGTACATCCGGACTGGCACTGGCCTGGGCAGGCAATTGATTCCGCCGTTGCAAAATATTGAGGTAGATGATCCCGCCGATCGAGGCCCAGAGAAATCCAGCCGTCGCGATCGCCAGGCCAAAGGACTGGCCGCCGGCAAAGCCCCATACATTCTCATAGACCGAGCCGATGTTGTTGGCCTGGCCGGGCCCCTGGCCGTAGCCCATCGGCAGCAGCAAACCAGCCGCCTGGAACGTGTCCGGCAGGAATGTATTGGCCAGGACAATCATGATCACAAGACCCAGGACACCCTGGATCAGGTAATTCGAGACGATCAACATGCCTGTTTTGGTGCCATCATGCGATTGACCCGCACGGCTTTTGGTGTCTTTGCGACG
Source organism: uncultured Mageeibacillus sp. (assembly GCA_964499985.1). Classification (GTDB taxonomy): domain Bacteria; phylum Bacillota; class Clostridia; order Saccharofermentanales; family UBA5734; genus UBA5734. Next base: position 1,671 of record CAZCMX010000132.1, on the reverse strand, counting down.
AGGCATGCGCAAGCCAAGGGCGATGAAGCCGATCGCGATCGTGTGGTAGGTCACACCATTGAGAAAGTCCAGGTCAAAGCCTATTAGCCCCGTCTGGACAAGCACCAGACCCAGAAATCCGGCAATGACGGAGGTTGGCAACAATGCTTTGCGGAAAAAGCTGATCTTGCGCCGAGCCAGGTTACCAACCAGAAGGATGAGGCAGATCCAGCCAAACTGGATGATGCCGTTCCAGACGGCAGGATTGTCAGCAGAAAAATCCATATGCTACCTCGCTTGGTTTGTTGTGGGATCTATCGACTGGTTCTGAAGGATCCGTGGTTTGAGCAGGTCAACCAGAACTCTGTAACGGTAGGCTGAGCGGGGATGATCGGCATGGACTTCGTAGACCAGGTTCGTCCGGGCATCCTGGAACTGCAGCGTCTGAGGACCGTGAACCGCGATGAATCGGATCTGTTCGAGCGGGAATTCCAGAGCGGTTTGGTCGGCAGGCTGGACAGGCTGGGTTAGTTGACTGGGCTGGGCTGGCCGGTCGGGCCGGAAAACGAGGCGGTCCGAATAGAGGGCCAGCTGGCCATGCAGCGCCTTCTCGGCGTGGCTTGCCCGTTGCACGACTGACAGTGTTTCACCCTCATCCGTAAAAAAGGGAGCTTTCCGGTGCTTCTGGAAGATATCTTCCTGGGCCAGCCAGCGCGTGAGGTACTCGAGTTGGAACTGGTCGAAAGCCTTCACATGCGGGAGAGCTGCCAGATGGGTGGAGGCATCGGTGTAGAAATAACCATCTTCGCCATAACGGGTGGTGAATCCACAGGAACAGGACGGGCGATCCTCCTTCGAGCGCAGGGTGTTCAGCCGATGGCAATCTGGACAGACAAAAAGAACACGCTCAAGGTATTCAGCGAGTCGCTTGCCTTTGAAAAGCTGGACGGGGATGGCGTGGTCATTGAGAGGTTCGCGGTAAGGGTCTGCATCGAGTTCCTGCTGGATGATCTGCAGCAAAGCTTCCGGTGTCATCGCCTTGATCTCATCGACACTGAGCGCACGGACAACGCGACCACTCATGGTGCCACGGCGTGTGGTGACACCCCAACGTGGCCGAGTCAGATAACCACCCTCAAACCGGAACAACAGGACTGGCAGCTTCAGCGCACGTGCCAGCTTGGCCGTGCCGAGATGAATGGGCATCTCCGGACCGGTGAAGGAGCCATTCCCCGAAGGAAACAGGCCAATCGTGCCCCCTTCCCTGCTGATTGCTGCCATCTGGTGGATCGCTTTCAAATCGAGCTGAGCCTTGACAATCGGAATCGGGGCCGCCAGGCACTGGATCACTTTGCTGGCCAAGCCCCAGCGGAAAATGTGGTCGCTGGCCACGAAATAGATTGGCTGGCGAAAGCTCAGGGCCAGCAAGATGGGATCGACAGCTCCGTTGTGGTTGGAAAGGATCAGGTAAGGCTGGCGCGGGTCCTCCTCGCGGTAGCGCTCACCGCTATACCGGTACGACCAGCCATAGTAAAGCCGCAAAATCGGACGCAGCAAAGACTGGGCAACACGGTGCCGTCTGCTGATCCATCGCATCGGCTTTTCAGCAGTTCGTATCATTTAATAAGAATAGCTCTGAAGGGTGCGCGAGCTCAACATGGGATTGTAAATTTTCTGTATATCCTATTGGTG
>CAZCMX010000131.1:0-2914 GCA_964499985.1 uncultured Mageeibacillus sp. | reverse complement strand
GGGCGACAATGTGGTCTGGCAGGTAGACTCGCCACAGGATTACCAGCGGATGGTGTCGCCCTATGTCGAGCAGGCCATCCGCGACCAGCGCCAACTGATCTATGTGCGTTTCGGCAGCCACGAACCGCTTCTACCAGCGCATCCGGCGGTCCAGGTCCACCTGCTCGATGCCAGCAAGGGCTTCGAAAGCTTTGCCACCGAGGTCCATCATCTGGTCAAGACGGCCGGCAAAAAGGCCTTTTATGTCTTTGACTGCCTGACCGATCTGCTCAAGGACTGGCATTCGGACCTGATGATCGGCAATTTCTTCAAAGTGACCTGCCCTTATCTCTACGAGCTGGACACGGTCGCCTATTTTGCAGTTGTCCGCGATGTCACCACCTATGCGACGATTGCCGGGATCCGCGAGACAACCCAGTTGCTGCTCGACCTTTATCAGGTCAATGGCAAGCTGTATATCCACCCCCTCAAGGTCTGGCAACGGTATTCGCCGACCATGTTCTTCCCGCACCTGATCCAGGGCCAGGAGGCGATCTGCATGACCGCCAGCGCCGAGGTCGCTGAACTGTTTGGCAGCATCCGGCGCAGCGCCAATCGGCCCGACCACTGGAATGTCGTCTTTGACAAGGCCCGGGAAGCGCTGGCCGAACCGCAGGCGGTGCAGCAGCGGGTCAAGCACCAGCTGATGGCGATGCTGATCGGTGGCCAGTCGCGGATGTTCGAGCTTTGCGACCGCTATTTCACCTTGCAGGACATCCTGATCATTGCCTCCCGCGAAGTCGGCACCGGCTTCATCGGCGGCAAGAGCATCGGCATGCTGATCGCCCGCAAGATCCTCGAGGCCGAAGCGGGCGAGCGCTTCCAGACCTATCTCGAACCCCATGATTCCTTCTATGTTGGCGCAGATGTCTTTTACACCTATATTGTGCAAAATGGCTGGTGGCGGCTGCGCACCCGGCAAAAGACGGCCGAGGACTATTTCCAGCTGGCGCCACAGCTTAGGGAAAAGCTGCTGGCGGGCCGTTTCCCCAAGGATATCCAGGAAGAATTTGTCCAGCTGCTGGAATACTTTGGCCAGTCGCCGATCATCGTCCGTTCCAGCTCGCTGCTCGAGGACAATTTCGGCAATGCCTTTGCCGGCAAATATGAAAGCGTCTTCTGTGCCAACCAGGGCACCCCCGAAGAACGCTATGAGGCATTTGAGCAGGCGATCCGGATTGTCTATGCCAGCATGATGAATCCGGATGCCCTCGACTACCGGATGGATCGGGGCCTGGTCGACAAGGACGAGCAGATGGCCATCTTGGTCCAGCGTGTCTCCGGGGACCAGCACGGTGAAGCTTTTTTCCCCCACCTGGCCGGGGTGGGCAATTCATCCAATCTGTATGTCTGGGACAAAAGCATCGACCCATCAGCCGGCATGCTGCGCCTGGTCTTTGGCCTGGGCACGCGGGCAGTCGATCGCACGGCCGGTGACTATGCCCGGATTGTCTGTCTTGATGATCCCTTGCGATTACCGCCGACCAGCGCCGATGATCTCAGGAAATATTCGCAGCATGGCGCCGACCTGATATCTCTGAGCGACAACCAACTGGCAACGGTGGATCTGTCTGAGCTTTTCCGGCAGGAAATCAAGGTCGACAAAGCCCTGTTTGCCAGCTATGACAGCCAGACTGCGGACTGGCTGCGTGAACGGGGCCTCTCTGGCCAGCCTGTCCCCTACCTGTTTGATTTCAAAAAACTGCTGGCCCAGACGGAATTCCCGTCGGTCATGAAAGAGATGCTTGCCTTATTGGAGCGGGTCTATGAATACCCGGTCGATATCGAGTTTACGGCCAATTTCAGCCGCGACAGCCGCTTCAAGATCAATCTCCTGCAATGCCGGCCGCTGCAGACGCGCGGACTCGGCCAGGCTGTGGCCTTTCCGGATGCCAAGGATACGGCCGATTGCCTGTTTGCCGCCACTGGCAATTTCATGGGTGGCAATACGCATTTGCGGTTTGACTGGGTGGTCCTGGTCCGGCCTGATTCCTATAAGGCGCTCCCCGACCGGGACAAATATTCGATCGCCCGCCAGATTGGCCAGCTCAATGCCCGGCTCAAGGGTCAGTCCGTTCTCCTGTTGGGTCCGGGGCGCTGGGGCACGACGACACCCTCGCTCGGTGTACCCGTCCATTTCTCGGAGCTCAGCCAGGTGGCGGTGATCGGTGAGGTTTCATCACCGGAGGCCGGCTTTATGCCTGAGCTGTCGTATGGCAGCCATTTCTTCCAGGACCTGGTCGAGGCGGGGATATTCTATGTGGCCCTGTTTGCGGGCCAGCCGGCGGTTGTGTATCAGCCGGAGAAAATCCTGTTGCGGGAAAACCGCCTGTTGGAGCTGCTGCCACAAAGCAAAGCCTGGGCGGATGTCATCCATGTCGCCCAGGCCGATGGGATGGAATTATTTGCCGATATCGTGACGCAGCTCGTCCTGTGCCGCTGAAAGGCCTCAATAAAAGTTGTACATGATTTCTTCGAACATTTTGGCAATGAAGCCGCCAGCGAGGATCGAAAAGACCAATCCGATCGCTGCCAGGATCAGGGTTGCCCGGGCATAGTTTTTCTTATTGAGATTAGAGGCGGAGCCAAAGGCCCATTTGAAGAGCAAAATGATGTTCAGGATCGGGATGGCCAGCAAGAAAAACATGCCGATATACTGGCCGACGCCCAGCGGTGTGTCCAGGGCTGCCATGGGGGCATAGGCCGGCTGGGCTGGTGCGGATGCGTGGTTGTAGACTGGCTGGGTCTGGGGCGGCGGATTGTAGGCCGGTTGAGCCGGAGCCGGCGGCGGTGTATAGGCCGCTGGCGCAGGTGCAGCTGCGGCCTGGGTGCGCCCCGTAGTCGCGCCACAGGCGGTACAGAACTTGGCATTGTC
>CAZCMX010000130.1:0-2936 GCA_964499985.1 uncultured Mageeibacillus sp. | reverse complement strand
GTCTGGCTACCTTGCTGTCTGCAATCGTGACCTGGAAGCTGTCGCGTCGATTGGTCCAGTCCAAGAAGATCCAGGCCAGCCGCAGCTTCTGGCGCCAGTCGCTGGTCATTTTCCCAGGGGTCATTTTCAATGCCTTGATCGTCGGCACCTATCTGCCGTTCCTGCTCAGTGATGGAGAACCGGTCACCGCCATGATGGTCCTGACCTTCATCGGCTGGATTTTCCTCTCACAGGCGGTTGTGATATATCTGATCGGCTGGCCCCTCTGGATTGGCCTGAACCGGACCAAAATCATTCGTCAGCCCTGACTCTGACGCTTTAAGTCAAAGCTCTGGCCATTCTCTGAAAGCTGGCCGAAGCATTCTCTGGAGTACATAATGGCCCATTATTTTGATGAAAAACCCCAGTCTGAGAGCCAGATCCGTACATTCAAAACCCGGATCCATGGCATCGATTTCGAATTTGCCACCGATAGCGGTGTCTTTTCGCGCAGCCGGATGGATTTCGGAACAGAATTATTGCTCGAAACCGTCATCCGTGACCAGCAGAAGCTCACTGGCAAGCTGGTCGATCTGGGCTGTGGTTATGGTCCGGTAGGGATCGTGATGAAACGGGCCTTCCCGTCACTGGATGTCATTCTCTGTGACATGAATACGCGAGCCTTGACCCTGGCCAGGCAGAATGCCCGGGCCAACCAGGTTGCCTACTTGCAGATCGTCCAGTCGGATGCACTGGCGGCGGTCGATGGTCCCCTGAATTATGTGCTGACCAATCCGCCGATCCGGGCGGGGAAAGCCGTTGTCCACCGTTTCTTTGCCGAAGCCAGGGAAAAGCTCGTGCCGGGCGGCTTTTTATATGTCGTCATCCAGAAAAAGCAGGGTGCCCCTTCGGCCTTGGCCAAGCTCAAGGAATTGTTCCAGGTGGCTGAGGTGATCGAGCATTCTGCAGGCTACTGGATCATCCGCGCCCAGGCCTGATGGCCAAGACGGCTGAGATGGTTGCCTAGGCACTTTCCCAGCAGGCCATTCTGTGCTAACTTGGGCAGGTAGTCCACATTGAGAAAGGTTGTGTCATCCATGTCCTCTTGTAGTTCATGCTCCAGCAAATCCAGTTGCCCTTCGGCCACAGCAGGTGGATCCTGCCCGTCCGGTACGACCACAGCCAGCGCGCCGATGCAGGCTGACCTGCACGAATTATCCGTAGTCCGCAGTGTGATCGGCGTGGCCAGCGGTAAAGGCGGCGTCGGCAAATCGATGGTGACGACCCTCCTGGCGGCAAACCTGGCCAGGAAGGGCCTGAGAGTGGGTATTCTGGATGCTGATATCACCGGTCCGTCGATTCCCAAGGCATTTGGCCTGGAAGAGCGTCTGCAAGGCTTTGATGGCGGCATCTTTCCATCCAAAACGCCCCGGCTTGGAGTCCGGATTGTCTCGATCAACCTGATGCTCGACGATCCGGAAGCACCTGTTCTCTGGCGTGGCCCGATCGTGTCCGGCCTAGTCAAGCAATTCTACACCGATGTCGTCTGGGATGAGATGGACGTTCTGCTGCTGGATATGCCGCCGGGCACTGGCGATGTCCCGCTGACGGTTTTCCAGTCGATTCCGCTGGATGGCATCGTCGTGGTGTCAACCCCACAGGACCTGGTTTCCCTGATCGTGAAAAAGGCCCGCACCATGGCGACGATGATGAATGTCAAGGTGCTCGGCTTCGTCGAAAATATGAGCTTTGTCAAATGCCCTTCCTGCGATCTAGAGCATCAGGTTTTCGGACCTGGCAAGACGCAGGACGCTGCCGCTGAGCTGGGTGTGCCGCTGCTCGACAAAGTGCCGCTGGATCCTCAGATCACAGAGGCGATTGATGCCGGTCAGATCGAAGCCTTTGCCAACAATTACCTGCCGGGCACCATCGCGGCGATTGAATCGATTCTGGCCGAAAAGCCCGAGCTGCCACTGCGCAAGGGACATGGCTGAACCTGGGATTGTCAGGCACGCCAGACCCCGTATGCGTCAATGGGGGTTCGCGCGGCTGATTTTGCTCGGCAGCCTGTTATTGCTTGGCCTGACGGGCCTGCTTGCCGGCTGCAGTAAGCCGGCAGCGATCGGGCCCATTGACAATAGTGCCAGTCTGGCTCTGCTTCGTTTCGAGGCGATTGATCCAGAGACATCTGGGGTGGTCTATCGGCGAATCCAGAATTTCCCGGCCTTGATTGCTCAGGCCAGGACCCCGGTCCTCCTGGTTTTCTACCAGCCGATGGATCCGGTCAATACCCGAGTCATCCCGAGGATCGAACAGCTCGCTGACGAGCTTCAGGATGAGCTGGCCATCGTCTGGATCGACGCGACGGTTGAAACCAAATTGGCCAGTGATTTCCAGGTTGGCCAGCTGCCACAATTCACCATGCTGGTGGATGCCGCAGTCAAGCGCTCCTTGATCGGTTATGGTGATCAGAGCCAGGTGCAGCTCGACCAGCTGATCGAGTCCTATCGAATTCCATGAATGGGCTGGAAACGATGAAAAAGGTGCGCGACCCGCACCTTTTTTTTTGTCCGGCATTCGGGTAGAGTGGAACAAAGACCGATATCATTTTTAGGAGGCAAAAGCGATGGATGACCGGATTTTGCAGATTGCCGCCCGTTTGCGGGCTTTGCGTGAAGACAGTGGCCATTCCGTGGAATCACTGGCCCGGGCGACAGGGATCACGGCCCAGACCTGCCGGCAAATCGAAAATGGCGAAATCGACATCGGATTTTCATTTCTCTTCAAAGCAGCCGAGTTCCTGCAGGTCGATCTGACCGAGCTTTTGACGGGAGAGCCAGCTCGCCTCGAGGGCTATGCCATTGTCCGCAAGGGTGAGGGCTTGCCGATTGACCGCCGCCGTGGCTTTTCGTACCGCAATCTGGCCTATCGCTTCAAGGATCGCCGGATCGAACCTT
>CAZCMX010000129.1:0-2953 GCA_964499985.1 uncultured Mageeibacillus sp. | reverse complement strand
AGATCTGAACGATGTTTTGTGAAAGTTGCGGTAACCAGCTACCTGACAATGCCAAATTCTGCACCGCCTGCGGCGCGACGACCGGGCGCACTCAGGCTGCTCCAGCTCAGCCAGCTAACACACCACCGCCCGCTCCGGCTCAACCGGCTTACAATCCACCGCCCCAGGCCCAGCCAGTCTACAACCATGCATCCGCACCCGCCCAGCCGGCTTATGCCCCCATGGCTGCCCTGGATGCACCACTCGGAGTCGGCCAATTCATCGGCATGTTCTTCCTGCTGGCTGTACCGATCCTGAACATCATTTTACTGTTCAAATGGGCCTTTGGCAGCTCGGCCAATCTCAACAAGAAAAACTATGCCCGCGCCACCCTGATCCTGGCAGCGATCGGATTGATTTTCTCGATTCTCGCGGGTGGTTTCATCGCCAGTATCTTTGAAGAAATCATGTACAGCTTCTACTAAGGCTCTTTCAACGGCACAGGACACGCTGCGACACGATATCGGCAAACAACTCGATTCCTTCAGCCTGGGCGACATGGATGACATCCGCCCAGGCTGTGCTGTGTGGCAGCAGCTCCAGCAGGCGGTTTCCACGCTGCAGGATTTTTTCCGGCTGATATACTACCGTCGGCTGGCCCGCAAACAGGGCCACGTAGAAAATCCCCGCCTCGACCAGGTCCTGGAAAAAATGGCTGCCATAGGAAAGCTCAGGCATGAAACCAGCCTCTGGCGAGGAGACTTCGCAGATCACAGCCATCTGGCTGAGCTCCGAGAAGTGAACGGGAACCCCCAGGGAAGGCGTCGTCGTACCCCAGCGTCCCGGGCCCAGGAGGAGGACCGACTGGCCCTTGAGCTTGGTGTTGAGCTGGCCAATGGTCCGTGCGATCGAGTATGTGTCGCGGTCTGAGAGCTCTTTGTAGGTCTCAGGCCGGACCATGACGACGGTGTCAAAGCGCAAATGCGTGTTGCCGCCCATGAAATTGCCACTGGTCGCAAACACGCAGTCTGCCGTGTCACCCGGATCCGGCATCGCCACAGCCTGGCCGAGCCCGCGCGTCTGCAGCGGACGGCATTGCAGGAGATTGATCTTGAAGTGGCTGTCGCGGCTGAAATTGGCTGTGAATTCGATATCCACCGGGTATTCATAGATCCGCTCCAGCAGTGCCAGCATCTCTTTCATGACCGCAGGAAAATCCGTCTGTGCCAACAGCTTTTTAAAATCGAACAGATAGGGGGTGGGTTGGCCGGTCATGCCGCGTTCGCGCAGCCAGTTGGCGGTCTCGGTGTCGTAGCTGGCGAACAGCGCCTTGTCGACTTTGATGTCTTGGGCGAAAATCTCGGACAGGTCCTGGGTCGCGAGGCGGTTTTCCCGCAGCGAAATCAGGTCCGCACCATGCTGGGAATATTTTTTCAGGTCGCTGGCGCTCGTCGGAGGCAGCCGCAGCGGATCGTCAAGGCAAACGATCCGGGCATAGTCACCGGCCGTGCGGTCGACTGCCCGCGTACCCAGGCCAAAGACGAGGCGCAGCATACCGGCCGACATGTCGATGCTTTTATCCCAGACGTAGAGATTGGACGAATTGCCAACGCCAGCTACGTGGGGGAAAAAGGCCTCGCCGTGCTGGTCGCCGGACACGCGCTGGACCAGGATGGCCATCTGCTCATCCTTGTCGACCAGACCGCGGTCCATCCGGTAGTCGAGCGCATCGTCATTCATCATGCTGGCATAGACATCGCGGATCGCCTGCTCAAACGCCTCATAGCGCTCTTCCGGTGTGCCCTGGTTGGCACAGAACACGCTCTCGTATTTACCAGCAAAGGCATTGCCGAAATTATCCTCGAGCAGTGAACTGGAGCGGACGATGATCGGTGACTGGCCGAAATACTCCAGCAGCTGGACGAATTGCTCCTGGATATCCTTGGGGAAACGGCCGGCCAGGAGTTTTTCCCGCAGCTCTGGCGCCAGCTGGTAATAGCCATCGTCTGTCTTTTGCCGGGTGCGCAGCCGCCACCAGCCATTCTGCACGATGTAGGTGTAGAACACATCCGAGCCGACATAGAACGAATCATGTGGCTCGAGATCAGACAGCATCCGTTCGCCGCCCTCGACCTCGAGGATTTTGCGCGCGATCAGCATGCCGATGCTCTTGCCACCGATGAATCCGGTGCCCACCTCGCGCGAGCCGATCGTCAGAATGTCCTGGAGCGTGAAATAACGGTCGCAGAGCTCGAACATCCGCGACTGGCCGCCGATCAGCATCGTCATGAGCTGGCGTTTGACCAGCTGTTGCTCGGCCTTCGATTCAGACAAGGCCTCGCGGGCTCTGTCAAAAACGACATCCCAGTGGTCCGGGCGGTTGGCCCCGCGCCGGATGCTGCCAAACAGCTCAGCCACCTCGGAGCTGGCCGTCATGCAGATCGCTTCCTGGTCCTGGATCAGGTGCGGGAAGAACATCGTCGGCGAATAGCGCTGCCAGACCTTGAGCGGATGGATGTAGAGTTTGCCGTTGACCTGGTAGAGGTCTAAGAGCAGCTGGGTCGTTTCGCGGATCCCGGCGATAGTGGCAAACGTCGTGACATCACGGATGACTGCAAAATAAGCCACCGTGTCCAGTTCATACAGATACGGGCAGGTGACCTTGAAAAAATTGCCGATCATCAGGTCCGAATGCCAGTCCTTCAGCAGGTCCGTCAGACAGTCAAAGACATAGAACGCTTTTTTGCCCGCCTCTGTGACCAGATTGTGGACCTCAGTGGCGAAACTCTCAAAGCCCTTGCTGGCATCGAGCTCATGAACCTGGACCGCCGGATGCTCTTGAAGAAGCGGTGCATGACTGCCAAAGCGCACATACAGCAGCTGGCGCTGGTCACGGATCGCCTGTTCGACATAGGGCGTCACCATCCGCTGGTAATCCTGTGGCGAGTCTACCTGCCAGACCACATTGTCGCCC
>CAZCMX010000128.1:0-2999 GCA_964499985.1 uncultured Mageeibacillus sp. | reverse complement strand
GCGGCCCCCGCCCAGCCGGTGGCGACCGTCCCAGCTACGGTGACCGCCCCAGCTACGGTGACCGGCCGAACCGCGGTGAGTTTTCCGACCGCGGTGAAAGACCTTTCCGCAAAGAACGCCGTGAGGATGCCGACATCGAGTCGACGCCAGCCAGCGCCTTCCGCTCCCCGCCGCCAACACCCACCTTTGTCCGTAAAGTTGCCAAAGAGTTACCCGTAGATTCTGGCGTCAGTGAAGACCTGCAGGAAGAGACGCACCTCGAGCCTGAAGCAGGCTCACCGGACCGTCTTGAAGGCCGCAATCCGATCCAGGAGGCTCTCAAGGCAGGCCGTACATTCAATAAGCTGTGGGTCGCCAAAAGAGATGGCAAACCGGATCCGATTCTGGCCCGGATTGTGGCCCAAGCCAGGGAAGCGGGAGCCGTGGTTCTGGAGGTTGACCGCAAGGTGCTCGACCAGATGTCGGAGACTAAAGCCCACCAGGGCATTATCGCCCAGGTGGCTGCCCATGAGTATGTCGAGCTGGACGATTTGCTGGCCGCCATCAAGGAAAAGGGCGAAACGCCCCTGCTCGTGATGCTCGATGAGCTTCAGGATGGCTATAATCTGGGTTCAGTCCTGAGAATCGCCGATGCAGCCGGAGTCCATGGCGTGATCATTCCCGAACGCCGCTCAGTTGGCCTGGACAGCACGGTGGCCAAGGCATCGGCAGGAGCGATTGAGCATGTTCCAGTCTGCCGGGTCGGCAATCTGACCCAGACCGTGCTCAAGCTCAAGGAACAGGGCTTCTGGGTCGCGGGGGCCGACAGTGAAGGCACTCAGGACTATCACAAAATCGATTGGAACGGTTCCATGCTTATCCTGATCGGCAGTGAAGGTGAAGGCATCGGTAAACAACTCCTGAAGCATTGTGACTTCCTCGTCTCGATTCCGATGCAGGGGAAAGTCAATTCGCTGAATGCGGCCGTTGCTGCTGGGATCGTCGTATTTGAAGCGGCCGCCCAGCGTCATTTACCCAAGGACCAGTAATGGCATGGGCGATCCGCTGCCGGTAAATCCTGCCAGTCCGGATGACCAGGCCCTGGCTGCCTTGGCCCGGGCTGGGGATAACCAGGCCATGGAAGACCTGATCATCCGCTACAAGGCCCTGGTGCGGCAGAAGGCCTCCGCGCTCTATATCCTGGGGGCTGATAATGACGATGTCATCCAGGAAGGCATGATCGGGTTGTTCAAGGCGATTCGGGACTATAAGCCGGACCAGGGGGCATCCTTTGCCACCTTTGCCTACCGTTGCATCAGTGCCCAGATCACGGATGCCGTCCGCCAGGCCTCCCGGCAAAAGCACCGGCCTCTGAATGAATCCATATCCTTGCAGAACCTGCTGGATCCGGAAGGCTCTGAACGCTCTGCCCCTGACCTGGACATCCCTTCCAGCCAGGAGGATCCCCTGCAGCAGCTGTTGTCGCAGGAGGCCAGTGACCACTTGCTCGACTATCTGAATCAACAGCTGACTCTTTTGGAGCGCCAGGTCATCCGGCTGTTCCTGCTGGGGCATAGCTACAGATCCATTGCGAACGAATTGCATTGTACGCCCAAGCGCGTCGACAATGCCCTGACCCGGATCCGCCGCAAGTTATCTGATTTTTATGCCAGCAAGTCCAGAAAGGAGCCAGCAAAATCAACATGACAGTCCGGAAATTTGCCCTCCCGATCGCGCTGCTCCTGGGACTGATGCTGAATCTCGTTCTTATGTCTGCCTGTGTGAGCCCCGCACCGACCAGTCCTTCGACCAGTCTGGCTGAAACAGAATCGGACAAATTTTTGAGCTCATCTGCCCTGGCCCAACAGCTGGCTCTGGCGATTGATAGCAACCTTGACATCCAGTCCGTCTATCAGGCCATTCCCCAGCGACAACGGGAAGCTGTAACGGCAGACCAGTTTCAACGCTATATCCTCTTGCTTCGCAAGGGCGTTTCAGGCAAGATTTCATCCCTGGTTGCCATGAACGACAGCCAAATCGAAACCTTTCGCCAGCAAATCCTGGACCGCTTGCCAGGCCAGCAAGACTTGGTGGGCAGAACCATCGGGTACTGGCTCAATATCCGGGACAGCGGCATCATTGGTGACCGGATCGCCATTTATTGCCAAGTCGATGGATCTGGCGTCGCCTATCTCGATGGCAGCTGGATCAGCCAGATCCTTCAGCTCGACGACTTTGCCAGTCTCTATTTCGATGCCATCGACCGACAGGATGTGGATTCACTCAGTGAATTGCTCCGCTATTCCATCCCCGAAGACCTCGCCCGCCAGGCCATAGCCAATCGGTTGAGCTGGTTTTACCGGAACCAAGTTGAAACAGCCACCTCGGAATTCCGTGTCCTGACAGTCCGGATCGATGGTTTGAGCTTTGCTGAAAAGCTGCTCACTGGAATTGGCTCGAGTGGCCTCCTGACCCGCACCATCGAGATCATCCCCCAGGCCGACGGGACATACCTGGCCGATGACTGGTTGCCGAGTGAGCTCAACGCAAAAGACAGCGAGATTGTGTTTGCGGATTCGACTCTGATCCGCATCGGCGGTGATCCCAATTTGAAAACCGTCACCCTTTACAGTGCCCCGTTTGAAGCCATCGTCGGTAAGCCTGAACAGCATGATGACAGCAACTGCTCTGTGCTCGAAAATGGCAAATCCCAGATCCACCTTCAATACGAGGGGATCGAGCTGCTCATCGAAGGCGACTGCTACAACAACCACTCACGCTGGCGCGGCCAAGTCTTGGCAGCCAATTTGACCTCCGACCGCTTTGCCCTGGGCTCCGGCCTGAAGGTGGGCCTTTCTGCTGCAGAGCTCTATGCCCGGTACCCTTTCATTAGCGTCGGCGATAAATCCGCCATTGGCATCATGGAAAGCGGCGAGGTCACACTGACCGCCAGCGTTGAAGATGGAATGGTCACCGCCCTGAACCTGAGCAGGACCGAAGGCTGAAAGGGCCATTGATCC
>CAZCMX010000127.1:0-3029 GCA_964499985.1 uncultured Mageeibacillus sp. | reverse complement strand
AAAAGGCAAATGGTAAGCGAGATCCCGACCTAGAGCAAAACCCATGGCACGCCGGCACTTGAAAGCCGGCGTGCTTTTTATTTATCCCGGAACCGCTCCAGCATGAAACGGCCCGTATCCTTCAGCACCGCCCAGAGTCTGGCCAGCCGGTCCTCGAGCTTCAGATAGAGTAAGGCCAGGACGAGCAGGACCAGAAATCCCAGGCCCGACAAAATGAAGATCACCGCAGCCTGGTTCTCCTTGTACATGGCCTTGGCAAACAGGACCACAGTCGCGCCATAGCGTTTGAGGATCTGGTTTTGCGGTGAAGGCAGCTGCACCTGTGTCAGCAGGCCTGGCTGGTCTGGTTTGATCACCAGATAATGATAGTAGCTGTCCTGGGTCATCAGTTCCGCACCGGCTCCACCGCTGATCAGGTAGCGGACGCCTTGCTTTGTATAGTCGAAATAGCTGTGGATATGGGATAAATAGACCGTGCTGACCTGGTATTGGGCCATCAGGGCCTCAAACTTTTCCGCCTCGCGACTGGTGCGAAAGCCGTGATCGATGGCCGCATCGACACTGTAGGCTTCCAGCTTTCTTTCGATCAGGCCACCCGACTGCCGGACCTTGTCGGTATAGGCTTCAATGTCATTGGGCTTCAGGCCCTGGCGCGGATCGGTCGGCGGCACATGGGAGATGACGACTATATTCTGGCCTTGGGCTCTTTGCAGGTCCCTTTCCAGCCAGGCATACTGGTCCGCCGGAATGGCCTCCGGTTCCGCATAGCCACGCGAGCTGTCGAGGAAGATATAATGGGTTTTCCCTGAATCAAAGGAATAGTAAGGCGGACCGTACAGTCTGGTGTAGATGTCCCGCCCATTGCTGCGAATGTCATGATTGCCCAAAGTCGTACAGACCGTGGTGGCGATCCCGGAAATCATCTGGTCAAACAAGCGGTATTGGTTGGGCTTGCCACTGAAGACCAGATCGCCATTGTCAATCACGAAAATGGGCTTCAGGCCATTGACCTGGGTGATGATCGTCGCGAACGTATCATACCCATTGCGATTGTCGCCCAAAATGACCACCGGTTGCCCGCTGGCCTTCTCTGGCAGGGCGGACTGGATTTTGCCAACAGCACCGGCTGCGAGCTGCAGCTGGAATTCCAGAGTATGAACGGCAATCCGGGCCGGCGCCAGACTCGGGTCCAGACCAGCTGCATAGGCATCGGGATTGATGTTCTCGAGCAAGATCTTGTAGGCTCGTGCAGTCGAGGCTGCATTCTTGACCTCGATCACCGGCAGGGGCGACAAGGCCCGGACCACCAGACTTTCGCCCGTTTTATCCTGCTGAGTCCCCTTCACAAATCCACCCCGTACGACAATCTCGGCAGCCTGCCAGCTGATCCTGGATACAGACTCATCCGGATCGTAATTCAGGGGCACCGCAGCAAAGCCATGCTGGATGGTGTAATCATGGTTGGCATTGAATAAAAACAGAGCGGTCCCAACCAGAAGACTGAGGAAGGTGAGCCAGGCCAGCCATTTGACCACGCGCCGCAGATACACGACCATCACCTCTTTACAACCAATTGGACCTTATGCATCGCTTCCTGGTCGAGCAGGACCAGAATGCCGGCTGCTGCAGCGATCCCGAGCAGGCCGCCAAACAGGAACGGCGCATTCGAATCCACCCGGTCCCACAATTGGCCAGCGATCATCGAGGATAATAGCAGGCCGATTCCCTGCAGCATGCCATACAGGCCAAGCACGGTGCCCTGCAAGCCTGCCGGAGAATGTTCGACGATCAGGGCCCGTTCTGCGCCACTGATCAGGGCATTGTATGCGCCATAGGCGATGAAGAGCCCGACGAGGGCCGGCTTGGCCGACAGAAAAGCAAAGCCGAGATAGACCAGGCCATAGATCAGATAGCCGGGCACCAGGATCTTGCTGCGGCCGAACCGGTCCGACAGCTTGCCGGAGGGAATGGCGAGCATGGAGGTCGCCACATTGAAAGCCAGATACAGCAAAATGACCTGGGCCGATGAAAAGCCGCGCTCGCGGGCCTTGAGAAGCAGGAAGGCATTCGAGGAATTGCCTAGGCAAAAGACAAAAATGACGGCGAGATAGATTTTCAGCTTGCCGTCCAGCCGCAAACCCCTGAAGGCCAGCTTGTCATAAGGTGTCACCTGGCTTCGCTTGTCTTCCCGGACCGCAAAAATGATCAGGACGCCCACCAGGGCCGGCAAAATGGACATCAGGAATGCCGTATGAAAGCCAACCTGGCCGGCGACAAAAAAATAGGCCAGCAAGACACCCAGCGAGGCCCCTGCCATATCCATCATTTTGTGCAAACCGAAGGCCCCACCGAGCTTGCCACCATCACTCGACTGCGCAACCAGCGCATCACGCGGCGCTGTGCGGATCCCCTTGCCAGTGCGGTCAATGACTCTGGCCAGGAGAATCCCCGGCCAGGAGACCGCCAGGAGCAGGAAAATCTTGTAGATGACCGCGGTGGCATAGCCGGCGAAGGCGAGATGCTTTTTGTTGTGGTACACATCACCGATATAGCCGCTGAACACCTTCAGCAGGGAGGCGATGCTTTCAGCAATCCCCTCGATCAGACCGACAATCGCCGGCGAAGCACCCAGAGCGGCCGTCAGGTACAAAGGAACGAGTGGGTAGACCATTTCCGTGCTCATGTCGATGAACAGGCTGACCAGGCCCAGAAGAATGATATTGGACAAGGCTTTTTTTCTGATCATAGCGGCCCCGCAACCATTCAGCTAATTTTATGTATGCAAATTCACACCTATTAATTATATACGATGCCAGGCTCCCCAAACGGAAATGATCGACAAATGACCGCCTAACTGGGCCAAGGGCTTGAATTTTGCGCCAGTACTGATATCATAATGATATCATCTTGATTGAGAGGTTTCATATGGAAGAGAAATTGATCAAGGCAGCCAAAGGCATGCCGGTTCTCGTACTCAGTATCGTCGCTTATCTCGCAGCGATCCTGCTCATTATCCTGGGTGGCAATCT
>CAZCMX010000126.1:0-3109 GCA_964499985.1 uncultured Mageeibacillus sp. | reverse complement strand
CGACCGGGTTGGCCATGGCACAGCTCTGGCCGGGATCCTTCTGGGCCTGCCAGCCAAAAACCAGCCGGGTATTGCCCCCGATGCGGTCTTGGTGCCACTGGTCTATTATTCGCAAGATGCGGCAGGCAAGGTCCTGGATGGCGGCAGTGAACTGCTGGCCCAGGCCATCCGGGACGCTGTCAAAGTCTATCAATGCCAGATCATCTTGATTGGCGCGGGGACGATCGGTGACTCGGAAGACTTGCAATCGGCCATAGCATATGCAGAACAGCAGGGCGTTGTCGTGGTCGCAGCGGTTGGCAATGAAAACGAGGATCATCCAGACGTTGAATTCTTTCCGGCGGCCTATGAAACGGTGCTGGGCGTGGCTGCCCTGCGTGCAGATGAGGGCATTGCGACCTTCTCGCAACGGAATAAATCTGTCACACTGAGCGCCCCCGGCACAGACTTGAAGGTTGCCACGGTCCGCGGCAGGACGGTCCGGGCGTTTGGCACCTCCTATGCGGCCGCTTATGTCGCAGGCGGGGTTGCCTTGCTTAAGGCCGAATATCCATCTCTCACTCCAGGTCAGGTCAGATCTGTCCTGCTGGCAACAGCCAGAGACATCGGGACGCAAGGGTATGACGAGGACAGCGGCTATGGCGTGCTGCAAATCAACAAAGCCCTGTCCAAGGCCAGGGCGCTCGATGAGACCAACCGCGCCGCCGCCGCGGTGCGGCTACGCTGGATAGTCATTCTGGCAACCGTTTTATTGGCGGCAGGCGTGGGAATCTGGATCCATCTTACCAGGAAGAAAGCCAGGGGAGAACGGCAGCAGCCTTGACCTCAATGCGTATAGTCGATCAGGCGGATTTCCTGGCCGACTTCTCGTTCGATGGCCGCTTTCATCTGCTCGGCATGCGGACAGGGGAAGCCAATTGGATTGCCTCGGGTGATGCAGGATGCGAGCGCAATGGTGTCGGCACCCCGGCGGACCATTTCAGCTTCCCGGGTCACGGCTTTCTTGCCTGGACAACCGCCACAGGTGTTCACACCGATCAGCTCAATGTCTTCTTCAATTCCTTTGAACGCCAGGACTTTCTTGTCCATGACTTTGATACAAGTCGTTGCAGGGCACATGTCTTCGGTTTGCAGGCAACGGATCAGGCCAACTTTCATTTCATTGTTTCTCCTTGGTTCGTCAGGCAAGAATTTTCGCGACGCATGCTTCTATGCGCTCGAGCATGGCTTCCCGCATCAAAATGCACGCCTGGAGCGTTTTCTGGTTTGAGAGACGGTAGTAAATCTTATTGCCAGCTCGACGAGTTGCCACTACGCCCTTTTCGCGCATGATCGCCAGATGTTGCGAGACATTGGGAATCGGAACTTCCATTCGAGTGGCTAATTCTTCCACGCAAAGTTCTTCCTCACCCAGAAGAAACAGGATTTCGATTCGTTTGGCATTGCCCATGAATTTGCAGAATCCTGCATGCATGTCATAGAGTTCTTTGCTGCTTTCCATCTTACTGACCTCGCTGCAGAACGGCCAGGATCTGATCCACAACCAGATCGATTTCGGTTTTCTGGGTATAACGGCCCAGGCTGAAACGAACAGCTCCGCGACCGATTTCCGGGGAAAGCCCCATGGCCCTGAGGACCGGAGATAAAGCTGTCTCTCCCGAGTGGCAGGCTGAACCGGTTGAGGCGGCCACATCAGGCAGCTTGGCCAGCAGTTCATGACCATTCCAGCCCAGGAAGCTGATGTTCAGGGTATTGGGCAGGCGTTCGGTGGGGTGTCCGTTGAGATGGATCTGGTCGCCGAGGCCGTTGTGCAGTTCGCTCCAGAAGGCGTCGGTCAGCTCGCGAATGATCGGATTGCTGAGCTGAATCCGGGCGACTTCACACGCCTGCCCGAGCGCGACAGCATAAGGGACGTTCTCTGTGCCGGCGCGCAGGCCGCGCTCGTGGCCGGCGCCATGGATCAGGGAATCTATTTCGACCCCCTGCCGGATGTACAGAGCGCCGATGCCCTTGGGAGCATAGAGTTTATGCCCGGCAACGGTCAGGAAATCGACCCCCAGCTCCTGGACGTCGGTGGCAATTTTGCCAACGGACTGGGCGGCGTCGGTGTGGAACAGGGCGCCCTGGCGATGGGCCAGCTCAGCCAGATGGCGAATCGGCTGGATGGTGCCGGTCTCGTTATTGGCATGCATGATGCTGACCAGGATGGTACGGTCGGTCAACGCAGCAGCCAGATCATCAGGCCGGACCTGACCATAGTGGTCGACGGGCAAATAGGTGATCTCAAATCCCTTGGTGCTCAGCCAGGCGCAAACATTGAGCACAGCGGGGTGCTCGATCTCTGAGGTGATGATGTGGTTGCCCTTATCCTGAAGGTGCCAGGCGACGCCTTTGAGCGCGGTATTGTTAGACTCACTGCCGCCACTGGTGAAAAGAATCTCGCTGGGGGAGCAGTTGAGGAGCTTTGCGACCTGGCCGCGGGCATTTTCCACGGCGGCTTTGGCTGTCTGGCCGTAGGCATGGCTGCTGGAAGGATTGCCGAAATTTTCGAAGATGAAGGGCAGCAAAGCCTTGGCTACACCGGGGTCCACGGGCGTGGTGGCATTGTAATCCAGATAGATCATGGCTTGCCTCCTGCGATTCTTGGCACATGTTCTATTTGCGAAAGTATGCAAATACGAAAACAGGATAGCAACTAGCCAAGTGGGTTGTCAATCTACTAAGCTGGGTTTATTGCAGGGGGTGAAAACAGGGTGCCTGACGATCTGTTCGAGACATACGTTGATGCGTATGAAGCATGGTTTATCCAAAATGACCGGCTGTTTGCGACCGAGATCGATGCCATCCGGGCACTGATGCCTGATTTCCAGGCACTGGACGCGGCGTCTTTGCTGTCTTGAGCGCTCGTAAGTCACATAGTTGAATCCACCGGCGATTTGATTTGTTCAATAATCGACAATTGATTTGTTATGGATGTCGCTCCCATTGGTCTAAAGGTCGGGTTGACGATGGGTACAATCGAAACTACATCTCCATAAAGGGAATTGATGAATGTTTCCAAAGTCTCCTGAGCTGATTTGACACGGATTTCTAATCGATGAACCTAGTA
>CAZCMX010000125.1:0-3172 GCA_964499985.1 uncultured Mageeibacillus sp. | reverse complement strand
GGTCTTGCCGGTACCGGTCGGCGCTTTGCCGATGATGTCATACCAGTCGATCATCGACAGGATGGTCTGGGCCTGGATCGGAGTCGGTGTCGTGATATTGGCCTGGGCCAGAGCGGCGAGGGTGGATTCGGACAGGTTCATGGCGGAAAAAGAGTCGGCAATTTGCATGTTTGGTTTCCTTTAATCAGGCCGGAGTTTAGTCGCTCTCCCCGGCTGGTGTGTATAGTTTTTCGATGTCGTTGGCAACGGTCAGGTAAGCCTCGACCAGTAGAGGGGCAAAAGCCCGGCCTTTCTCCGCTATGATCCAGGCACGGACATTTCGGATCGCATCAGCGCTGCCAGTGGTTGCAGACACAATCGGCTGATCCAGTTTAATCGACGACAGGCAGGCATGTCCGCCCAACGCCTCAGCATAGCGATAATCCAAGGTATCGGCAAGAGCCAGGATCTGGGCGGAGAGCGGGATGGCGTCGCCTTTGAGGCCGTCGGGGTAGCCGGTACCGTCCCAGCGTTCATGATGACTGCGCGTCATATCGATGCCCATATCGATGAAGGAATTGCCGGGGTACCGGGCAGAGACCTCGGCGAGGGTCGCAGCACCGACACGCGTGTGCTCCGCCAGGATCGCCTCCTCCTTCTCATCCAGTGGGGCGCTCTTGCTCAGGATCTCGTCAGGCACGCTGATTTTCCCAATGTCATGCAGGGGGCAGGCCTTGATTAGCTGGTCGATGTACCAGGCGTCAACCAGACCACTGTATGCAGGGTCTTTCGCCAGCGCATGTGCCAGTCGTGAAACCACATCACGGACGCGCTCGATATGGCCGCCCGCGCCGGGATCACGCAACGTAACCAGGTTGGAGAGCGCAAAAATCAACTCAATCTGGGTGTCAGAAATGGCTTGGATCTTCGCCTCAACCAGTGCCTCAAGCTGGCGATTAGACTCGGCCACCGTCTGGTTGAGCCGGCGCAGTTTCAAGTGGATGTCGATCCGGGCCTGGATCTCCCTGAAGTTGTAAGGTTTGGTGACATAATCGACCCCACCGAGTTGCAGACCGTGAATTTTACTCTGGACATCCGCTACTGCACTGACAAAAATGACCGGTATCTCGCGGTAGCGGGCGTCCTGTTTCAGGATCCGGCAGACCTCATAGCCATCGATGTCGGGCATCATGACATCGAGCAGGATCAGATCGGGCAGAAACGAAGTCCGCTGCAAGAGGTCGAGTGCTTCCCGTCCGCCCAGTGCCGTCCGCAGTTCATAGGACTCCGGCAGAGCTTGGCACAGGATGTCGATGTTGCCCGGATAATCGTCGACGATCAGGATCTTGGCAGCAAAATAAGATTCAGGTTCCATCTGGTTTTGTTCCATCTAATGATTTTATCATATCCTGGACCAGCAAGAGAGCCTGATCGAAATCAAACTGGTCCATCGCTGTCACCAGCGCCTGGAGCCCCGCATCCAATTCCTCATAATCCCGCCCGTCGATGATCCGCGAGAGTTCGTCAGCTGCTTGGAAGTCACCTTGGGTCAGGAGTTGCCGTTCACGGGACAGGAAGTCCTGCCATTGGTAGCGAGTCAGCCAGACCGGGGTGTTTTCAGCTGGCACGGGGCGGCGTGGTGTGATGCCAGGTTCGGCCGGAATCGCTGGAACTGTAGGCGTTTGCCTGTTCCTGGTTATCAGCAGGGGCAGTGTCAAGGTGAACGTACTACCCCTCCCCTGTTCACTTTCAACTTGCAACTGGCCTTGCATCAGCTGGGCCAGCTCGTGGCTGATCGACAAACCGAGGCCGGTGCCACCGAAGCGGCGCGGTAAGGTGCTGTCTTCCTGGGCGAATGGTTCAAAAATATGCGTGAGGAATTCCGGGGCAATGCCAGGCCCGGAATCGGCTACGGACAGGACAAGCACAATGGTTTCGTCTGTCCGGCCGGACGCATGGGCACTCACCCGGACAAATCCGGACTCCGTAAATTTGATGGCATTGCTGCACAGGTTGTTGAGAATCTGGCGCAGCCGCAATGGATCACCCTGGACCTCCCGGGGGATGTTATCGGACATTTCCAGGCAAAAATCGAGGCCTTTATCCCGGGCGGCGAACGCAAAAGGCTCGGCGATCGCCTCCAGGGTGGTCACCAGGTTGAACGGGATCTGCTCCAGCTGGAGTTTGCCGGCTTCGATTTTCGAGACATCGAGGATGTCATTGATGACCTTGAGCAGGGATTCCGCTGAGTCTGACATTCGGACGATCAACTGTTGCTTGTCCGGATCGGCTTCCTGTTGCTCGAGCAACTGGAGATAGCCCATGACGGCATTGAGCGGTGTGCGGATTTCGTGGCTCATGTTGGCCAGGAACTGGCTTTTCGAACGGCTGGCCATCTCGGCCTGCTCCTTGGTCTTCTTCAGGCGCAGTTCCTGTTCCTGGCGATTACGCATGTTGACCAGCATTTCGCAGAACAGGCTGAGCAAGCCAATTTCGTCGCTGTTGTACAGCCGGACGTGGCGGCAGGAATCAAATCCGACAAAGCCGATGCATGTGTTGCCTGACATCAAGGCCAAGGTCAAAAGGCTTTTGACCGACTGGGGTTCGAGGATCTGACGCACCCCATTTTCTGGTGGCAAGGCCAGCACATCGTCGATTTGCATCTTCACACCATTCTTATGAGCATTAACCCAATCCGGGAGTTCGGCCAGAGGGACATCCTGGAGATTGTCGATCTCTGGATTAATGTCTATATTGCACCATTCGTAGGTATTGGAACACGTCTGGCGCCGGAAATCATAATCGAAAATATAGACACGGTCTGCATCGACAAACAGGCCGATATCGCGCAGGGCGTTGTTGATGGCATCTGGAACATGATCCAGCGGGACATTGATGTATTCGGTGGCAATTTTCATCAACATGTTGTGGAACTGAGCCTGGTAGCGCAGACTCTCTTCGGCCTTTTTGATCGCGGTCAGGTCGTTCATGACCGTCAGGCGCAAATCCTCCGACTGGGTTTTGACGACCTCGCCGGAGATCTGGCCGACCAGAATCTGGCTGGAACGGGTCCTGACCGACATTTCATATTGGACCAGTGGCTCGGTGGACGACAGATACGTCTGAGCCTCGGCTGCGTCTTCCGCAGTCGTGAAAAAATACAGCTCCGATACCAGACAGCCGATCGCTTCGA
>CAZCMX010000124.1:0-3408 GCA_964499985.1 uncultured Mageeibacillus sp. | reverse complement strand
TTGGTCGGGTTTTGCAGGCGGGTGTAAAAATAGCCCGCTTCCTCGAGATCGAACAGCCGCCCCATCTCATCGCTGGTATCGTATTTGAAGGTGGTGCTCTGATAGATGGGCAGCTGCCTGGGTTCACCTTTGGCAGGCTGATAACCCGCATGGATGCATTGGGTCTCGATTCGGTTTGACATCTTCCATCCTCCTGATGTTGTAATGATCTTTATCGGGTTTGTTAGAGTCCCGTCACCGGCGTCAGTGTGACGTTAAACACTGCGGTGTTCTGTGTTCCGGCAAAATCCTCGCGATCGAGTTTCTGGCCAGGCTGGCCACCGGATGGCTTGTAATGCCAGTCGATTTTCCAATCGATCAGGTTCTGGTAGGCTGCTCGTGATTCGTGGCTTGGCGGCAAGCCGCAATCGGACAGGTGGTCGCTGGCACAAAAGCTGAAGAGCTGGTTGCTTTCAAACAGCAGGCCGCTGCCACTGGCATCCGTCACAGCCACCCATTGAGTCTTCGCATGTGGCAATTCCGGCTGGCCTGGGTGGCGCGAATCAGGCAGGAGATCGTTCAGGGTCTGCTCGAATTGTCCATCATAGGTCATCCCGCGCAGGCCGGGCCAGGACGGACCCGGTCCCTGGCCGGACCAGATGATCCGCTCGTACTGGCGGCGCAGTAAAAAGCGCAAGCCCACCCGGGGCAGCTCGGCTAGCTGGGTCTGGTTTTGACACGGCAGGCTGACTTTGATTTCAATCTTGCCGCTCTCATGGATGGCGTACTGCAGACGGGCCGCCAGCCAGGTTTTTGCACCGGCTGACCCGAAACGGCAATGCGCGACAATGGAGGCTGTTTCACCATCACAATGCGATTCGATCCGGTCAACCACTTGCTCCAGACCAGAAAGGCCAAGCTGCTTCCAGGCATCGGCCCAGGCCTGGTCCTGGCTCAGCAATGGCCGCCAGAAAACCAGTGCGGAGGGTGCCAGCTGGCTATTCATCTGGACAAAGGCCAGATATTCATGGTCTTTGCAACGCCAGCTTTCGATCTGGGCGGTGATCCGGTTGAACACCAGCCAGAACCGATGGCCTGAAATGACCAGCAAATGGCGGTCCTGCTCGAGGCGGAGCCTGTTCCTGCCTGGGGTGATCATAGGAACCAGCTGCCGGAGGAAAGGATCGCGTTCAGGCGTCTGCAGGTCCAGGCGAAAGCTGTCAGTGGAGACGATAAAGTCATCCGGACTCCACAGATTGGCTTCAATCTGGTGGACGGTCAGCTGCAAATGGCAGGCCAGGTCCTGGGGGCGTGCGACATCCGCATAGGGGATAGACAGGTCGGCCGTTTCACCGGGCAGAACAGGTGGCAAATCGATCTCGCCTGCCAGGATCAGACGGCCGCTGGCCACAATCTGCCAGTGCAGGCGGAACAAATCGAGGCTTTGGGTCCGCATCCGGTTGGTCACTTTGAAGCGACCGGCTGGAAGGTCCAGCGGCCTGAGCTCGGCTGGCCGGTTGGCCTGCCGGATTGCCGCCAGGGCTACCAACTGGCTGCCGGCCTGAGCAGTCTGGATTTGGCTGAAAATATCCTGCCAGGCGCCCAGGATAAGCCCTGAAATCTGCATGCGCAAGTCGGGGTCGGTCAGCGGCTGCAGGAATTGATGGGTGCCGCCGCCCAGAAGGCTATTGTGCGGCTCCAGAATCCGGATCACGGGGCCGAGGCTGGGATCGGCAGGATGACTCATCGCCAGGGCTTCTCTGGCAGCATCCAGCTGCACCAGAGGCCGCGCCGGATCCAGGCCCCTGACCCGTGCAGCCAATGCCGCGTCAGGGCCAAAGGACTGGCTGATCGTCGTCCAGGCCAGAACACAGGGCTGGTTTTTCAGCAAGGTGATCTGGCTATGCAATCGGTCCTGCCAGATCGCCAGCCAAGGCTCGCGCAGCCAGGGCAGCTCTTCTCCGTTTTCTGCTGCAGTCTGCCATTCCGGCACGGGCTGTGCGGGAGGACTGACCAGGACAAGCAGTCCCAAGTGGTTGCATAAATCAAAGAAAATGGGATCGACCGGTCCGCCGCAAAGACGGATCGCATTGAAATGCTGTCGCAGCAGGCTCAGGTCGCAGGCCAGGCTGGAAAGTGGTCGCAGCTGGCCAGTCTGCTGATCTTGCGGGTTGAAGTCTGCCAGACTGAGAAAGATGGGCTGGTGATTCAAATGAAGCAAGCCGTCGTGAACGGTCCGTTCGCAAAATCCCAGGGTCTGGTGGATGGCGCTGGCTTCCCGGCCACTGGCATCGAGACAGGTGACAAATAAGTCATATAATTCAGGCTGCTCATCGGACCAGGCTGCGACATCCGGACAGTCCGCATGCAGTCTGGCCTGGCCGGCCTGCTGGACCTTGGCGTCAAAGCCAGCCTGATCCAGCTGGATTTTTTCCGGCTTGACCACCTGCTGCCAAATGACCTGGCCTTCGCGAGCCAGGGTGAAACGCACCTGGGGCAGGTCCTGGGTCACTTTGAAGGTCAGGACGGTTGCCTGCGCAGCCAGGGCCCACTGATTCGTCAGGGGATCGAAGCGCGTATGGACGGATAAGTCAAAGACAGACAAGGCAGGTGTGGCTTCCAGATAGAGATCTCCCGCCAGGCCTGCCCGGTTGGCCAGGCAATGGCCATCGAGGTAGCTGGCCGCATGGCAGGGATAGACCAGGATGAACAATTCATTGGTCCCATCATGCAGGCGGGAAGTGACGTCAAATTCATTCAATTGGCGTCCATCCTGGACATACCCGACCAGCTTGCCATTCAGGACCACATGACAGGCTGCCAATACCCCCTGGAGCACCAGTTTTTTGCGGCAGGCATTCCAGTTTTTCGGCAGCTCCAGGCTGCGATGGTAGACGGCAACCGGCAAGGTCTCCGGGATCTGTGGCGGATCCAGGACGAAGGGCCAGCCATCGGTCTGGCTGGGGGACCGGGCAAACGCCTGACGGGTTCCTGGCACCTGGATCCGGTCAAAACCACTTCGATAGGAAAAGATATTTTCCGGCAGCTGCAAAATCGAGTCAAACCATTTGTAATCCCAGGTCCCGGTCAGCATCTGGACAAATGGCGACAAGTAGCGCCGATTGTCCTGTTGTGCCTGCTCGCAGGTCAGCTGGTCCGGGAAATGGATCATATAGGCATGCCTCGGATAACGGTTCCGTTCCAGGCATTCGATTCTATTCCAATCCGGCCTTTCTGGGCGGCCGGGAAAAATCCGCGATGGCATGTGTCTGGCTCCCTTGGGATTGTCAAAATGCTTATTCCTAATTGTAACCATAATGCGAGGGACTAGCAAAGAAAAGACCGCCGAAGCTTACGCTCCAGCGGTTTCCATCGTGGTCGGAGTGACCTGACTCGAACAGGCGACCTCTTGCACCCCAAGCAAGCACT
>CAZCMX010000123.1:0-3410 GCA_964499985.1 uncultured Mageeibacillus sp. | reverse complement strand
GGGGTCAAAGACCCCGGGTGGCCAACATAAAACAAAACCCCGGGTCACCACTCCCGGGGTCTTTGTTCGAAGGAGGAGAAAAGGAGGAGATCATGAAGAAAATCTCTGGCTCTTGTCAAGCAGTGTGTTTGTCCTGCTTTGTATTTAGAATACCAATCAAATATGAACAAAAAATGTGGTGTTTGTGATCATTTTCCGAGTTTTCTGCGAACAATAACAGATGCCCACCTCAAGCGGGCAAGCAAGGGCTGCGAAGTCGATGTCACCATCGCCTATTTCCTTTTGGGAGAGTGTCCTTCGAAAAATGACAAGACCAGAGCGGCAACACACAGGATGATCGCCAGATAAAGCAGGGACCGGCTCTGGGCAGTATAGGGACAGGTCCCGGCCGGCAAGACGCGCGCCAGCCGGTAGGTGCCGATCAGAGTGACGGCGCCAAGGAATGCGCCCAGGGCGAGCAGGGTATTGCTGATCCATTTGATGATCGTGTGGCGGTCGGGTTTCATAGGCTGTATGCTGTCTCCTGTATCTGAGGCTTTATCAATCGAAGACGGTCTGCCAGTGCTCCGCCTGGGCCGCAGTGGCACAAAGCCGGATCTGGGCCTCGGTATTTTTCCCCAGTGCCAAGTCCGGCAACTGGTCGAGGTCAAAATAGCCACTGGCCTCGGTCTCGGAATTGGGCCGGAACGAGCCGCCCTGTACGGTGCAGAGGACAAAGGCCTTGATGATGCCATGGGCATAGGGGGGCACATTGTGCCGGTTGCGGTCCAGAAGGGCAACCAGGCGATCGGCTGTCACTTCAAGCCCAGCCTCCTCCCAGACTTCCTTGACCGTATTATCGGCAATGGACTGGTCGACATCGACCCAGCCGCCAGGCATCGACCATTGACCGCCCAGGCGCTCCTTGACCAGAAGCACCTTGCCTTCCTGGAAAATCGCCGCCCGGGTGTCCAGCTTGGGCGTCTGGAAGCCGGTTTCATTGCAAAAGACATCTGCCACCCGCTCAAGGCTCAGGCCGGTTTTCTCGCTCATGATTTCGGCCGCAATCTCGCGGATCCGCTCAAACCGTTCGCGGTCATAGACATTGGTGGTGTAGGTCAGGCCGATCTGGGCCAGGGCCTGCAGTTCGACCGCCCATTGGACCAGCTTATCGTGCTCAAACATGGTGAGAAACTCCTGTTCCGAGGCCTTTTGTGTGTTGATTCTACCACAAAGCAGGGGCAGGTGTGTGTGGTTCCGAGAAGGTGCCAGAGGCCGGAGACCACCCCTGCAGGCCTGGCCTCTGGGGCCGCTGAGCATACTGCCTTGCCAGGAACGGGCAATTCTGCTAGGATGAAAGCAAACATATATTTGCTTTAGTGGGTGATTGCCATGCCTGACCGGGTCATTTTGCATTCCGACCTCAACAATTTCTACGCCTCGGTCGAGTGCCTGTATCGCCCCGCCTTGCGCCAGGTTCCCCTGGTTGTGGGCGGTGATCCAGAGCTGCGCCACGGCATTGTCCTGGCTAAGAATTACCCGGCCAAGGCCTGCGGAATTGTAACCGGCGAGGCCTTGTGGCAGGCCAGGCAGAAATGCCCCGACCTTCTGGTGGTCAAGCCCGATTTCCAGCTTTACCTCCATTTTGCCCATCAGGTGCGGGCGATCTATGCAGATTATACGGACCAGATCGAGCCCTTTGGCCTCGATGAGGCCTGGCTGGATGTCAGCGGCACCTGCCACCATGGCCTGACCGGGGAGCGGATCGCCAGCGAGATTCGCCGCCGCATCCGGGAGGAGCTGGGGCTGACGGCCTCGGTCGGCGTCAGCTTCAACAAGGTTTTTGCCAAGCTCGGCAGCGACCTCAAAAAGCCGGACGCCACGACCGTGATCAGCCGTGACAATTTTCGCGAGCGGGTCTGGCCCTTGCCGGCCTCGGACCTGCTCTATGTCGGACCGGCCACGAAACGCAAGCTCAGCCGTCTCGGCGTGCGGACGATCGGCCAGCTGGCCCAGCTTGAGCCTTTCTTCCTGCATGCCTATCTGGGCAAATGGGGCGATGTCCTGTCGAGCTTTGCCAATGGCCAGGACAGCTCGCCGGTCACGGTGTCAGGCTACCAGTCAGTGGTCAAGAGCATCGGCAACAGCACCACAACGCCGCGCGACCTGGAAACGGATGAAGATGTTTCCCTGATTCTTTATGTGCTCAGTGAAAGTGTCGCCAGCCGCCTGCGCCAGCACCAGTTCAAATGCCAGACCGTCCAGATCCATGTCCGCGATGTTGAGCTCGCCAGCTTCGAACGCCAGGCGCATCTCGATCGTCCGAGCAACCTGTCCTCAGATATTGCCCGCCTCGCCATGGCCCTGTTTACAGAGTCCTGGGACTGGCGGCGACCCTTGCGCAGCATCGGGGTGCGCGGGTGTGACCTGGTCGATGCCGCCACCGGCATCCAGCTGAGCCTGTTTGAAAACGAAACCCACAAGCTGCGCCTGCAGCAGCTGGAAGAGGCTCTCGACGAGATCCGGCTGCGCTTTGGCACCGGCAGCGTCCGGCGGGCTGTGACCCTCTGCGACCTCTCCCTGGGCCGGATCAATCCCAAGGACGACCATGTGATCCATCCGGTCGGCTTTTTCAAGGATGGCCCGGTCACCGAGGTCCGGCCAACCGGGCACTGACTGGCCCTGCCACCGGCCAGGGCGATCCTGTAAACACTGTCTCCGGCCTGATAACCAGGCGCACCCCGTTTACACCTCGGGGATAACCGCTTATAGTTTAATTGAGTCCGCAATCGAATGACATCTGATTCTCAACCGCTGAAGAGCAATAAGGAGCACGATATGCCACAGGATTATGAATCTCCCGCCAATCACAGCCCCTATGCCATTCTCGACATTGATCCCTGGCTCAAGCCCTTCCAGGGCGACATCGAGCTGCGGATGAACCGTTACAAAGGCCTCCGCGAGCATCTGATCGGAGCCAATGGATCCTTCCGTGAATTCGCCAGCGGCCACCAGTTTTATGGTTTCCACCGGACGGAAAAGGGCTGGATCTACCGTGAATGGGCGCCAGCTGCAGAGGCCCTCTACCTGACCGGTGATTTCAATGGCTGGGACCGGACCTCCCACCCGCTGGAGCGGCGCGACGGGCACTGGGCGATCGAGCTGCCCGGCGCCGATGCCCTGCCACACCTGTCCCGGGTCAAGGTCCGGGTCAGAAGCTTTGGCGTGGAGCGCGACCGCATCCCGCTATACATCCGCAAGGTGGTCCAGGATCCCAATACCAACGATTTTTCCGGCCAGATCTGGGCGCCTCCGGCCGAATTCGCCTGGAGCGACCACGGCTTTGCGGTCGACCGCTCACAGGCGCCGATGATCTATGAGACCCATGTCGGCATGGCCCAGGAGAAATACGGCATCGGCACCTATGTCGA
>CAZCMX010000122.1:0-3510 GCA_964499985.1 uncultured Mageeibacillus sp. | reverse complement strand
GTCCTCGTGCCCTCGCGGCAGCCCTGGCACGCGATCGAGCAATTGCTGCTTTTGCCATTCTCTGTCAGAGTGATAAGATGATTACTGTGTGGGGTTGATCGATTTTCCTGCACGATTGGCCCACCAGTTCAACCGGGAGGTGCGACACCATGCAGAGTGAGACGATCCAGATTTGGCCAGAGCGACCGGATGTGACCCTGACGACCTATTTGCTTGACGATTCGCCTGATTTCCAGACCGGGAAGAGAAGACCTGCGGTCCTGGTCCTGCCAGGTGGCGGCTATTTGGGCACGTCAGACCGGGAAGCTGAGCCGATCGCCCTGTTTTTTGCAGCCCAGGGCTATCATGCATTTGTCCTGCGCTATGCCGTTCTTTACCAAAGTTATCCCAATGATCTGGCTCACCTGCCAGCACAAAATCCTTATCCGTCCATTTTCCCGCAGCCATTGCTGGATGTGGCCGCTGCCTTGCGCCTGATCCGCAACCGGGCGGCGCAGTGGCTGGTCGATCCGGCCCGGATTGCGGTCTGTGGGTTTTCTGCCGGTGGCCATCTGGCGGCGACCATTGGCCTGCAGTGGGATGGTCCCCTCCTGCAGGAAAAACTGGGCGGCCCGGTGCGGGATTTCCGGCCGGATGCGCTGATTCTGTGCTATCCGATGATTGATTATGTCCTGACTACTGCAATCCATGCCAGTATCCCCGATAACCCGCTGGCTGAATTCCTCATGCTCTGTGAGGTCGCTGCTTTCGGCCATGCGGAAGCAACGCATGCGGAAAAAGACCGGATCAATCCGGCCCACCATATCAGTCCGGAAACGCCGCCGAGCTTCATCTGGCATACGGCCGATGACGAGCTGGTCCCGCTGGAAAATTCGCTCGAATTGGCGGCCGCTTTGAAAAAGGCTGGCGTACCACTGGAGCTGCATGTATTCGCCGAAGGCCGCCATGGACTGGCCTTGGCCGACGAGCGGACGGCGTCTGAACCGGGACAGATCAATCCAGCCGTCCAGGCTTGGACGAGCTTGGTCCAGACCTGGCTGAAGGACTTGTTCAGTTAAGGGCAGAGATCTGCCAAGCCGAAGGCTTTTCCGGCCTGAAATTGCTTCGCCATTGCTGGCCGGAATTCAACAAGACAGGCAAAAAGCAGGGGCTGCTGGTGTTGAACCGCAAGCCCCTGCTTTTATCTGTTGATTGAAGGATTGAACCTGACTTGGCTCAGGCGTTGGCCATATCCAGCATTTTGCCGGTTTCGAAGGATTCTTTGCAACGGTAGGCTATCCGTGAAACGGCAGTACCGTCGTAGACGGTGACCTCAGGTTTCCTGTTTTCGAGAATGCAGTTGCAGAATTCGGTGATTTCGTTGATATAGGCCTCGTGCCAGCGCGTGAGGAAGTCGGTATAGCATTCGCGGCGGACGCCGTGAGTGTCGAGGACTTCGAGCAGGTTCTTGGCCGGGGTATTGGCGATGCGCAGGGAGCCGCGGGTGCCGATGATCTCGGTCTCGACATGGCTGCCATGGGCTGCGGCGCGGCCGGCGTACAGGAAAGACATCGCTTCGTCTTCATTTTGCATCATGACGGCCACATTGTCGCCGTCATTCCACTCACGGTATTGCTCGAATTCGAAGCAGCCGCCGATGCCCCAGACGTTTTTCGGCTCGGACTTGGTGAACCAGCGGACGAGGTCGATGTCATGGACGCACATGTCGAGGAACTGGCCACCGCTCCATTTGGCGAATTTGAGCGTGCTTTCAATGGTGGCGATCGGATCAACGGTGTAGCTGCGGACAAGGATGACCCGGCCGATTTCACCGCGGTCGATGCGGGCCTTGGCGTCGAGGTAGGAGGGGTCGAAGCGGCGCATGAAGCCGAGCATGAACACCTGGTCCGGATAGGCTTCGACGGCCTTCTCGGCGAGCTGGCACTGGGCGACATCGGTGCCGAGCGGCTTTTCCGAGAAGACATGCTTGCCATGCTCGAGGGCAATGCGGATGTGCTCCGGGTGCAGGGAGGAGGGCGAGACGATGACGATCGCATCAAGCTCGGGATTTTTGCACATCTCGGTGAAGTCGGTATAGCGGAACTCGACGTCGAGCTCATCGGCAACCTGGGCGACGCGGGCTGCGTCGACGTCGCAAATGGCGGCGAGCTGGCATTGCGGGATTTTTGAAGCGATATTGACCGCATGCTCGTAGCCGAGGCGGCCGAGACCAACAGAACCGATCTTGATTTTCTTCATGGGTAAATCCTCCATAGTTGCCGGAAGGCATGATCTTTCCATGTCTTCGATTATAGGCCGCAAGCAGGAAATATTCTTGCCGGATCTTGCTTTTCCTGACACTGGAAAGGCTTGATTCCAGGGGGTTTACAGGGGTTGTGCCGCGATTATTGTCTATTCTTGCTCTTCTATCCTGGCCAGCGCTTGAAATAGTTGGTTTTGTAGCGGCGGGGAGGCATGCCGACATATTTGCTGAACTGGCGATTGAAATGGCTGGGGCTGTCGTAACCGACGCGCGAGGCGATTTCGGTGACGGACAGATCGGTTGAAATCAGCAGGGACTGGGCTTCGCCGATGCGATGGCGTGAAACGTACTGCATCGGCGAATAGCCGAACCGCTCTTTGAAAACATGCGCGAGATAGTAGGTGCTGACTTTGAACAATCCCGCCAGTTGCTCGAGTGAAATCGCTTCGGTGAAATGGTTGTCCAGGTACGTGATCACGCGGTGGGCCAGTGGCTCATTCTCGCTGCCCAGGTCGCCATGCCCCTCGGCTTGAAGGATGATTTGCCGGGTCATGGCCAGGAGCGCCTGAGTCATGTGATGGGTTGCGATGGCATGTCCGGGTCGTTCCTGGACCAGCTGGTCAAACATCAGCTCCAGGAGCCGATCGATGGCCGGGAATTGGCTGTCGCTTGGGAAAATGGGCGAAATGCCGTCGCGGATCAGGCAATTCGGCCGCAATCCTGGCCATTGGACCTGCTTCAAAGCGACACAAAACCAGGACAGTGGTTTGTCCGGGCCTGTGCGTTCATCATGGATGATAGTGCTGTTGTAAATGACCAGATCGCCGGCTTTGACGGCGACATCGCGGCCATCGATGGAAAAAGTGCCCTCGCCTTCCCGGATCAGGATGATCTCCAGGAAATCTTCATGCCGGTGCATGACTCGCGGATGCACGCTCTCATGAACCGGCACCAGGCTCACATAATAGAGCTGCGGCTCGTGTCGGGCAACCAGCTCGGGCGGGAGCTTCTGTTTGACGAATGCAAGAATCATAGATTCAGTATAACCGAATCGAGTAAAAAGTGGAGGCAGCCTAGCTGCGAATGAGGTGGGCGCGGGACCTGGAATCTGTCTTGTCTGTGGGGCAATCGTTGGAGCAGGAATCAGTAATTTTCACAGTTACACCTATGTTACGCATAACATAGAATATCACTAACATAAATTACATTGCGCAAATCCGCGAGAATTGCATGACAACAAACCAGGCCACGCCTCCACGCCTCCACGC
>CAZCMX010000121.1:0-3550 GCA_964499985.1 uncultured Mageeibacillus sp. | reverse complement strand
CCCCCTGGTGAATGGCAAGGCTGCCGGCAGACTGGAACATCGGGCTGGCCATGCAGCTGTATCTGGCCCTTTGCTGTGCTAAACTAATCCCCAAAACCCAGATGGAAGAGGAACGATGCCTATGACCTTCGCACCCCTGATTCTGACTGCAGCCTGCGGCTACCTTCTCGGCAGCATCAACAGTGCCATCCTGGTCGCACGCTGGCTCAAAGGCCAGGATATCCGCCAGTATGGCAGCGGCAATGCCGGAGTGACCAATATGTTCCGGGTGTATGGCCGGGTTCCGGCTCTGTTGACTGTTCTCGGTGATTTTGGCAAGGCCGCCCTGGCGGTTCTGCTGGCCCGCCTGGTTTTCCGCCTGTTCGGCCAAGACCTGGGATTCGACCCCGGCTATGTGGCTGGACTTTTAGCCCTGATCGGCCATGTATTCCCCATCTATTTCGGCTTTCGCGGCGGCAAGGGCGTCATGCCTCTGATTGGCGTTTTTTGCCTGGTCAATTGGCCGGCCCTGCTGATTGTTGCCATCCTCACAGTCCCGCTGGTTTTGCTGTCGCGGCGGATGTCGCTTGGCTCGGTGGTCGGCTCGCTGGCCTTGCCCTTGGTCACCTGGGGACTGGCTGAAATGAAAAACCAGGATCCGCTGGCGGCCACCTTGCTGGTGACGGCCTGCTCGATCCTGGTTCTGTTCGCCCATCGGGGGAATATCCAGCGGCTGATCCAAGGCACGGAGCAGCCCTTTTCAGCGAAAAAATCCTGATCCGCCTTGCTGAAGCCGGCGTCCGCAGGCCACAATCCTTTTCTGCCGGATTTTGATCACGGGAACCAGGCGCCTCTGGCCACTCAGGCCTTGGGAAACCAGGGGATGAACTTGCTGGTACGACGTTTATAGTCCTCCCAGTCTGGCCGGCCGGCATATTTTTTCTCCAGCATCGGTACGCCGGAGATGAAGAGCAGGAAAACGGTGATCAGAAGGGGGCTCACGATCAGCCAGAAATTGCGCCCGCCGCTGATGGCCAGCAGGTAGATCCCCCACCATTGGACCGCTTCGCCGAAATAATTGGGATGCCGGCTATAGCGCCAGAGGCCGGTTTCGATCAGCTTGCCATGGTTGGCAGGATCTGCCTTGAAGCGCTTGAGCTGCCCATCGCCGACCGCTTCGAAAAAGAAACCCAAGAGCCAGACGATCAGGCCGATGGTGGCAAGCGGGCTCCAGCTGGCCAGATCCTGCAGATTGGCGGTGATGGTGGTCCAGTTGACCAGGAAATTGAGGACCAGCTGCAGCAGGTAGATCTGGACAAACATGCGCAGGTAGAAGGTGGCCGGATTCCAGGTCGCGCGCATATTGGCATAGCGGAAATCCTCCGGCTTGCCGAGATTGCGGCGCATCAGGTAATAGGTCAGGCGCAGGCCCCAGATGGTGACCAGGACCGTCATCGCGAGCGGAACCGCTCCGGCAGGCTTGCCGATTGCGAAGGAAAACCAGGCGGAGAACACAAACCCCAGGCCCCAGGCCA
This sequence comes from uncultured Mageeibacillus sp., assembly GCA_964499985.1. Lineage (GTDB taxonomy): Bacteria > Bacillota > Clostridia > Saccharofermentanales > UBA5734 > UBA5734. The sequence goes on along the minus strand of CAZCMX010000121.1, from coordinate 2,036 downwards.
CGTCGATCAGGCCATTGTTTTTCTGGATCTGGGCAATGACGAAGGTGACGGCAAAAAAGCCGAGCAGAGCGACCAGGATCATCCAGATCTCATTCATGTTCAGGTCCCTTCCGTTTCGAGATAAGCTGCGGCTACGCTGCCGCGGCCGGCAAACAACGTCACTGCAGCTGAGATTTCCGTGACATAGACGGGGGCTTTGCCGGTCAGCCGCTGCAACTCTTCCTTGAGTGCCTGGGCCCGCTCCGGCGCTTTGGCATGGACTATGACATAGTCCGCGATCGGTTTGCCGCGCAGGGACTTGAGCAGGTTTTTCCAGTTGCGTTTTTCGGAAAAGGCGATACCCTTGATCGTCCCCTTGCCTTCCGGGTCGATGGTGATCAGGGGCTTGAACTTGAGCTTGATCAGAAGATCACCAATCCGTTCACTGACCCGGCCGGAGCGCGCCATCGGTTCGATATCGAGGACACTGACCACGATTTTGGCCCGGCTGCGCAGATTTTCGATGGCTTCGACGATCGCCTCGAATGGCTGTCCCGCTTCGATCAGGCGCACCGCCTCGCGAACCAATAAGCCCTGGGCGCCGGAATTGACCTTGGTATCGATCAGGGCCAGGCGCGACTGTTCTTCGGCTGGCATCTCGGCCAGTGCCTCGCGGAACCGGCTGTAGGTGCCACTCATCTGCGCCGAAACAGTCAGGATCACGACCTTGTCGTAATGCCTGAGGATCGGCTGGAGGAAGGCCTGGATCTGGGCCGGATTGAGCTGAGCGGTCGACGCTGACTGGAGATGCTGGTCGAGGAAATCACTGTCGATGGTTATTTTGTCGAGATAGCTGACCCCATCGATCATGATATTGATCGGGATCTGGAAAACCTGGTGCTGGAAAACAAAGTCTGGCGGCAGATCGGCGATCGAATCGGTTATACAGGCGATTCTGGCCTCGTGAGGACCGGCCAGCAGATTTTGCCAGACCATGTCGTCGGCCTTTTGCTCGAGGATCGACCCATAGGCGGCGGCCCGCCTGACCATTTCCCAGGGCTGGTTGGTATGCAGATGGACCCGGGCCAGGTTGTCTGCCGCGGATAGCAGCAGGCAATCGCCCAGGGGCCGCAGGGCATCCCGCAGCGCATCTGGATCGAGCCGATCGGATTCAAGCAGGACCTCGGTGCAATAACGGAAGGGGATGTCCGCATCCTCGCCGAACAGGTGGATGTCCTGGTCTGTCCCGGCAGGTTCGTCCAGACTGGCAGTCTGCTCAATCACGACATCGTGGCCGAGCATGACCTGGACAAATCCTTCCATGAAATAGTAGAAGCCCAGTGCCCCGGCATCGACAATCCCCAGCGACTGCAGCCGCTTCAAGGTATGCGTCGTATCGTCGAGAGTTCTTTTGACTTGGGCCATCGATTCATGCAGCAATTCCGGCAAAGTCCGGCGTGTTTCGAGTGATTCCCGGAAACTGACCGCCCAGGCCCGCATCAGGGTAAGCACAGTGCCTTCCACCGGTGTTTCCAGGGAGCGGTAGGCCCTTTCATAAGCCTCGTGGAAATAGGCCCCCAGTTCGGCCAGGGTGACGGAGGCCTTTTCTGCACTGGCCTGGTATAAGCCATTGAAATACTGGGAAAAAATCGCGCCGGAATTGCCCCGGGCTCCGATCAGCGCCGAGCGGGCGATTTCCTTGAGGGTCGAGCGCACATTGTCCTGCACCTTGGCATGGTTCAGGATGTACTGCATCGTATGGGCCAGGTTATTGCCGGTATCGTTGTCAATGACTGGAAAGACATTGATCCGGTTCAGGTCGTCTCTCTTTTCCCTGGTCCGGATGGCACCATGCAAAATCGCCCGGTGCAGTGTCTGGCTGCTGATGGTTTCGGTCACAAGAACCTCCCGCTGATCCAAGTCGTTGCCGTGCAGGTCGCGCTGGTGATGAAAGTGCCCCAGATCAGGTCGATTATGGTTATCGACACCGGCCAGTCGCGCAAGGTGGCCAGATTGGTCAGGTCATAGGTGGCATAGGTCACGAGGCCAAAAAAGGC
>CAZCMX010000120.1:0-3627 GCA_964499985.1 uncultured Mageeibacillus sp. | reverse complement strand
TCGCAACCGTCAAAAACGGCGGCTCGATCCTGCTGTTCGGCATGAATGCCAATGCTCGTCAGGAGATCTCCCAGAACACGATCACCGCCCGGGGCCTGACGATCTATGGCAATTTCGTCGGGCTCAACACGTTGTACAACACAGTCAACACGCTGGAAAACAACGTCGTTGATTTCGAGAACCTGGTGACACACAAACTGCCCCTGAAGGACTTTGCGCTTGGTCTCGAAGCGATGCAAAAAGGCCTGGCGATGGAGGTTGTGCTGTACCCGTTTGAGTGATCAGACCGCGCGCCAGCCTTGATCCAGTTCGTCGACCACCTGGTCCAGGAGCTTCTGATTGGCTGCAATCACCAGGCCTTGGCGCATAAAGCCGTAATCCTGCCCATTGAGGGTCATGGTCACACAGCCAGCTTCTTTGGCCAGCAGGGCGCCCGGTGCCACTTCCCAGAGGCTATTGGAAAACAGGATGTGGCAGCTGTTGCGACCGGCTGCCAGAAATGCAAAATCGACCGATGAGGCCCCCTGGATGCGCACCCGGAGGGCCTTTTCCATCAGGATGGACATGGCCTTGATCTGGAATGGCCGGGATGTCGGGTTGGATTTGGAAAAATCTCCGAACGTGACAATGCCCTCGGCGAGCTCGCGCTCGGGATGGGTCGCCAACCGCTGGCCATTGAGGAATGCTCCTTGGCCGCGGCTGGCGGTATAGGTTTCATCCAGTTCAGGCAGATGGATCAGGGTGAAGACAGGCTCACGCTCGACCAACAGGGCCAGGGTGACCCCATAATAAGGCAATCCCCGGACGAAATTGACGGTGCCGTCGATCGGGTCACAGACCCAGGTCCGTTCCGGTCCCAGGTCTGCGTGGTTTTCTTCTTCGCCGATGAAAGAGTCAGCCGGGAACAGGCCATGCAGACGACGCTTGATCTCCCGCTCCATGGCAAAATCGAGCTCCGTCACCAGATCCTGGCGGCCTTTCGCCTGAATCACATAGTCTGACTGACCCAGGATTTCGGCTACGGTTTCTTTGACCAGCGCTTCAATTGCCGGGATAGATATAAAAGGATCCGGCCTGACTTCCATGGGGGTTCTCCTTGGCAAAGGTTCAGTAGCCCAGTTCAATAATATTAGCGATCAGGCCTTTGCAGCGGCCGCAATCCGTACCGGCGCCGGTCCGTTCGCCGACTTTTTCTACCGTGTCCGCACCTGATTTGACGGCATCGATCACGGCTTGCAAAGAGACTTTCATGCAGCCACAGACCGATGACAGAATCCCGTCGAGCTCACTCTTGCAGCCCTCACATTCACCACAGACCCCAGTGGCGGCCTGGATTTCATCAAGGGTGCGTCCTCCGGCCACCATCGCTTTGCGGATGGACAGGTATTCAACTTGGTTTGTTGTACAGATCATGCGGTTTCCAGCCATATCGTTTCTCCTCGAATCCAATAGAAGTGATTTAAATTGATCAATGGGTTTGCCAATTCTGCGGCCTATTATACACAGATTAAGCCAGATTAGTCATGCTGCAGGACGAGAAAGAGAACAAGATCGGCCAGGACAATGCCAGCAGCCACCAGGAAAGCAGCCGTGAAATCGAAACGGGCCGTAATCATGCCGATGCTCAAAGAGCCCAGGGCCACACCAATATCCATCGCGGCATATAGGGTGGCCGCGGTAGTGACCAGCATATACTCAGCAAAGAAGGCCAGTGTTGTGATCACGTTGATGATCACAACACTGGCGATTCCAGAACGTCTCGCTTGACTGGGCGCGCTTTTGGTTGATCATTTTGTCCATAAAAGCGAGAATATCAGTCATAGACCTGTTAGGAATCGAAGATCTTGCTATCATTTTAGGAAAATGTGCTTTCTTCCTCTGAGACGCGCCAGTTGATATATTCTTAATCGTGATAGGAGGGCCTATATGTCTTTCAGCTACAGCCAGCTTAATCAGGGTGCCTTGTTAGAAACCCGGCTAACGGAGGCTTAAAACCATGGCGGAGTTCTTATTGACCATGAGACTGCTGCCGGAACGCTATGGTGTCTGCCGCTTGGATTCAGGCAGCGAGATTCCCCAGTGGGCATCATCCGGCGAGCTGTTCTCGATCACCCGCACCTCGGATGAACTTTCAGTCGTATGCCTTGAGCAGGTCATACCGGATGAAATTCAGGCTGAGAAAAGCTGGCGCATCTTGAAAGTCCTCGGTCCGCTCGACTTTTCGATGACCGGTATCCTGGCTGCGATCAGTTCGGTTTTGGCCGCCAATCGGATCAGCCTGTTTGCATTGTCGACTTATGATACGGACTATATCTTGGTCAAGGAAAAAGACATCGACCGGGCGATCGCTGCCTTGCGGCATGGAAATTACGAGGTCATCACTTGAAAGACCCAGCGAGGTTGCATGAACCAGCCATCCAATAAAGAACTCTTTACCTTGCCCAAATCTTTTCCCTTTGCCATCTATCATGCCACAATTCCGAACCATGGCGTGCGGACGATGCAATGGCATGATTGCCTGGAATTGAATTATATTGTTCGCGGCAGCGGCCATTACATCATCAGTGATGTACGGTATGAGGTTGAACCCGGCCAGGTTTTTGTGATCAATAATAACGAATTGCATTGTGCTTACACCACATCCACGCTGGAATTGCTATGCATTGTCTTTGAACCGGGATTTATCACCGGGAATGCCCTGGTTGACCAGGAATTTCTGGGACCTTTTTTTGAGCGGAACATCAATTTCCACAACCAGATTCAGGCCGATAACCCGCTGGCGAGTACGATTCGTGATTTGGCCTATGAAATGGAGCGAGAATCACAGGAAGCCGGCGAGGGTTATCAATTGATGATCAAAGCGTCGCTTCTGAAGATTCTGGCCCTGCTTTTCCGCCATTTCAAGCTGGAAGGCCAGCTCGGCCATGACTATATCGCCCATCAGCACCGGCTCGACCGGATCCGTGCTGCCGTCGCCTATATGGATGCTCATTACCAGGAAAAAATCAGTCTGGAGACCATCGCTCGGCTGGTTTACATGAATCCATCCTATTTCTCAACTTATTTCAAGAAAGTGATGAAAGTTTCTGTCATGGACTATGTGTTCAATCTGCGCATCACACAAGCGGCCAATTTACTGGCGGATCCGGCCCTCTCGATCACCGAGGTCGGTCTGAGCTGTGGATTCCCGACGCCTGCTTATTTTTCCCGCGCCTTTGCCAAAGCACATGGACTTTCACCGGTCCAGTACCGGAAAAAACTATTGCATCAAAGTGAGATCCAAAAATAAGTCAAATAGTCCTCGGGTTTTGAATAGAATCCGGTATACAGACTCCATATAATGAAATCATCAGCTGAGTAAAAGCAGAGCTTCAGAAGCAATTATCAAGCGATATTTCACATGAATAGCAAAATAAATCCGCTGGATTGCGGATTCATTCTGATGGCCTGGAGGTATACCATGCGCACCGTTATTCACTCTGTCCAAAAATTTGTAAAAGAAGAATTCACTTTGGTCTTTAGCCTGCTGATCTTGCTGGCGCTGGTGATTGGCGCATCGGGCGCCAGATAACCGGCCCGATTTGCAGCCTGCCCCTGGTAATTTCTCTCCTCCGAGAAATGATATTC
>CAZCMX010000119.1:0-3628 GCA_964499985.1 uncultured Mageeibacillus sp. | reverse complement strand
TTGATGGCAAGACCTATGCCCTCCCCGGCGACTTGAAATCCTTCTTTGTCATGCTGAACAAAGACTATCTTGATGAAGCAGGTCTGCCTGTTCCTTCTCTGGACTGGACTTGGCAGGATTATCGTGAGTATGCCAAGAAGCTGACCAAGGGTGAGGGCGCCGCCAAACGCTATGGCTCCTACTTCCATACCTGGCCAACCATGAGCCTGCTCGGTCTTTACAGCAGCAAAGTGGATTCCGCATTCTTCAATACACCGACTGACACCACCTTTGATGGACCCATGATCAAGCAGTTCCTCCAGTTCCGTTACGATCTGGAACAGGTTGACAAATCCTCGGTCCCGGTTGCGGATGCCAAATCGCTCCAGATGACCTACCGCGCCAAGTTCTTCAATGGTGAAGTCGCCATGATCCCGATTGGCTCCTGGATGATCACTGAAGTCAAAGACGTTTCCAAATACCCCCATGCTTTCAAAACCGCATTTGCCCCGCTGCCGATCTGGGAAGGCGATACCGCCAACCTCGGCCTGACCAATACCGCCAATCACTATTACTCCGTTGCGAAGACTTCGAAAAATCAGCAGGCCGCCTATGACTTCCTGCGTTGGTTCACTACCGAAGGCATCAAGCTGCGTGGCGTGACGATTGCAGCCGAAAAGGGTGTTGACAAAATGGTCTACATCGACCAGATGGTTGGCGCTGACAAATCGCTGTACGATTATGAATCCTTGAGTGCTGTGATGAACAATCCCAAATGGAAAGACAATGTCGAAAGCATTGCCCCTTCCTATACCAAGGAAATTGAAACGATTGTTGGTGAAGAAGCTGACAAGTTCCTCATGGGCCAGCAAGATCTCGATGCCACAGTTGCAGCCTTGGTCAAACGCAGTGATGATGTCATCGCTCAGAATGCGAAATAATGGCCGGGAATAGCAGTCTATATTGATCTGACTATTTACACCTGCCAAAGATCACCCATCTGTTGACTGAAAAGGGGGCTGTTTCAGGGCAAGCATCATGCTGCCTTGAAGCAGTCCCTGTCATTGGTTCTGACCAGGAGTACGACATGAAAGCGATATTTGTCCTGTTTGATTCGCTAAACCGACATCTTCTGCCCAATTACGGTTGTGATTGGACAAAAATGCCCAATTTCAGGCGTTTAGGAGAAAAAACGCTCACGTTCGACCGGTTTTACGGGGGTAGCATGCCCTGTATGCCGGCCCGGCGGGAGCTGCATACGGGTCGATACAATTTCCTGCACCGCAGCTGGTCTCCGCTGGAACCGTTCGATGATTCAGTCATCGAACGGTTGCGCAAGGCGGGTGTCTATACCCATATCACCACCGATCATTTCCATTATTGGGAAGATGGTGGCGCCAATTACCTGACCAAATTCGACAGCTTCGAAATGGTCCGCGGCCAGCAGGGTGACCCCTGGATCGGCCAAGTCCGCTGGCCAGAATTCCCCGAGACCTTATCCAACCGGAAATCAACCCAGAATTGGCGTCATGACTGGATCAACCGTTCTGTGATGCAGACCGATGAATCCATGCCGCAGCATCGGACCATGACGAATGGGTTTGAATTCATAGACCGTAACCACCGCGATGATCAATGGTTTTTGCAAATCGAGGTGTTTGATCCGCATGAACCCTTTTTCACCCAGCAAAAATACAAGGACCTGTACCCGCATGACTATGCAGGTCTGAACATGGACTGGCCGAACTATGGCCGCAATGATCTCGATGCACAGGCGACTGAACATGTCCGGATGGAATATGCCGCACTGCTGAGCATGTGTGATGACTATCTCGGACGTCTGCTCGATAAGATGGACGCCTACGACCTCTGGCAGGACACCCTGCTGGTTGTCTGTACCGACCATGGGTTCCTGCTGGGCGAAAAGGAGTACATGGGTAAAAATGTCATCCCTTTTTACAATGAAATCATCCATACGCCCTTTTTCATCCATGATCCCCGATCGCCACGTCCCAATGAGCGCTGCCCGGTCCTGGCCCAGACGATCGATCTGGTTCCGACACTGGCCGAGTATTTCCGGATCGAACCGCCCCAGTTCATGGATGGCCGCTCTCTGGAGCCTGCCATCCGCTGTGATGAGCCCATTCGAGATTATGCTTTGTTTGGCGTCCATGGTGGACATGTCAATATCACGGATGGTCGCTACGTCTATATGCATGCACCGGTGCATGCCGACAATCAGCCGCTGTATGAGTATACCCTGATGCCCAGCCATATGAATGTCCCCTTTTCAGTCCGGGAATTACAGGAAACGGCTCTGGTTGAAGGCTTCCCTTTCACACGGGGCTGCCCTGTGCTAAAAATCAGTGCTGGAGCAACGTTCAATGCGTATTGGTCTGGGACCTTGCTCTATGATCTCGACTCTGATCCGCAACAAAAAACCCCCATCATCGATGATCAGGTCCAGATCAGGCTGCTCGACGCGCTGCGCAGGCTGATGCTGGCCAATCAAGCGCCGCTCGATCAGTTCGAGCGCCTGGGAATTCCCCTTGCAGGTGAAATCACAGCAGGACTGCTTCCTTCATTCCGGGAAATGAAACTTGACATGGAATTGCCGGATGGCTTGACTCTGACGCCGGAGGGCTGCAAGGCAGCCGCCATTTTCACCTCCACCCTGGCGACACTGGAAGGACAGGCCTTTCTGGCTGAGCTCACAGCCCTGCAACAGGAGTCTCCAGATCCCAGGCCAGTCGATTTGCCGGCTGTCCTGGAACTGGTCAAAAGGAAATCCCTGCCTCAGTTCAGGGAAAGTATTGCCAAAATGATTCTGACCTACGTCCAGGCTCCCGGTTGAGATCCCGGTTCCCGGCAGAAAAGAGCAATTCTTGCCATGATTGGTGCAACAAACGTAAGGAATAGCCATTCGAATCATTGCCATAATAAACATATCAACCACAAGTGAGGTGTAGTCCATGCCCATCCTGCTTTCAGCATTTGCCGATGAAGCGGCCCAGGATCTTGAAGGCCAGATTCAGGCCCTGACCTTGAACCGCGTGCCCGGGATTGAACTGCGCACCGTTGACTCGGTCAATGTGGCGGATTTCGATCCCCTCATGACCGCGCGCGTTAAAAACGCTTTTGACCGGGCGTCGATCCAGGTCCATTGTCTGGCTACACCTCTGGGCAAAGTCAAGATCGACAGTCCTCTGGAGTCGGAGCTGGAGCGTCTGAAGCGCCTCAGCCAGACGGCCCATGCCCTGGACTGCCAGCGCCTGCGGATCTTCAGCTTCTATGTCCCTGCCGGACATGCCGCTGAATACCGGGATGAGGTGATGCTGCGCCTGGAGCGCCTGCTCGAAGTTGCCGCTGCCGAAGGCATCCGGCTGTTCCATGAGAATGAAAAAGACATCTATGGCGATATCCTCGAGCGCTGTGCCGATATCCACCAGACCTTCACAGGCAAGCTCGGAGCGATTCTTGACCCGGCCAACTATATCCAGGTCGGCAGTGATCCTCTCCAGGCATTTGCCACACTGGATCCCTGGATTGAATATCTCCACATCAAGGATTGCCGCCGCAGCGATGGCCATATCGTTGCAGCCGGACTCGGTGACGGCCAGATTGCCGAGATCCTGAGACTGTTCCTGGC
>CAZCMX010000118.1:0-3655 GCA_964499985.1 uncultured Mageeibacillus sp. | reverse complement strand
AAAAAGGGACCCGGTCCGTTTTTGTTGACACCCTTCGCTTCCCCATGCTAAAGTAGCCCCATCAACTGAATAGGTGTTCTTCAGGGATAGGTGAAAATCCTTACCGGCGGTCAAGCCCGCGAGCCGAAAGGCAGATCCGGATCATTTCCGGAGCCGACAGTAGAGTCTGGATGGGAGAAGAACGAGATGGCTTCGTGTGATTTTCATTGCATGTGGCGTCCCTGCTTTTTAGCATTCAAGTCCCTGGAGATTTTCTCTTCAGGGACTTTTTTGTTCGACCGGAAGCCAAGGGGGACTCTTTTAATCAATGGAACTCGCTCAAGACGTCAAATGGATGCGCCGGGCCATGAAGCTGGCGGAAAAGGGCTGGGGCCGCACTCGGCCAAATCCACTGGTCGGCTGTGTCATCGTCCGCGATGGCTTGGTCCTAAGCGAAGGCTACCACGCGGCACTTGGCCAGGCCCATGCCGAGCGTGCCGCCATCGAATACGCCCAAGGCCGAGGCATTGATCTCGCCGGCGCCACGCTCTATGTCAATCTCGAGCCATGCAGCCATTTTGGTCGCACGCCACCCTGCGCCAGCCTGATCATCGAAAACCGGCTCGCCCGCGTTGTGATCGCCATGCAGGACCCCAATCCGCTCGTCGCCGGTCGCGGCATCCAGACGCTGCGCACGGCTGGGATCGAGGTGACCACCGGTATGCTCGAGAGGGAAGCCCGCCAACTCAATGAGATCTTCATCAAGCACATCACAACCGGCAAGCCATTTGTCATATTAAAGGCCGCCATCAGCATCGATGGCAAAATCGCCACTCATACGGGTGAATCGAAATGGATTTCCGGCGCCCAGTCGAGAAAGCTGGTCCATCGCTGGCGCAGCCGCACAGCCGCGATCCTGGTCGGGATCAACACCATTTTGCAGGACGATCCATCCCTGACCACCCGTCTGCCTGGCAAAAGGGACATGGACCCCGCCCGGATCATTGTCGACAGCCAGGGACGACTCACCCCGCAGCATCGCGTGTTCCATGCTGATTCGAAAGCGCCTGTGATCGTAGCCACCACTTCTGCCATCGATCCTGGCCTGGCTGAGCAGCTCCAGCAAGCCGGTGCCACCCTCCTGTTTCTCGACGGTCCGGAAGGGCAAGTGGACCTGGAAGCTCTGATCAGCCAGCTCGGCGAGTCCGGGATGGACAGCATTCTGCTCGAAGGCGGCGGCCGCCTCAACGAAGCCTTCCTGCGTGCCGGCCTGGTGGACAAGATCATGCTTTTCATGGCGCCAAAAATCATTGGTGGCAGCGACTCCATCGCCTGCTTCCACGGCGAAGGCACCGGACGCCTGGCCGATGCCATCCCCGTCTCTGACCTGACCATCATTCCGGTCGGCGATGATTTTCTGATCGAAGGCTACCCGCAAAAAACCGGACGCCAGCCGCAGCCGCCGGTTGAACCCCGTGCTGGCAATATGCCGGAAAGGACGACCTGATGTTTACTGGCATCATCGAAGAAATGGGCACCATCCAGTCCATCCAGCACAGTGGTGACAAAATCCGCTTCACCATCCAGGCGAGTAAAGTTCTCGAGGGCACCCGCATCGGCGACAGCATCGCCGTCAACGGCATCTGCCTGACCGTCGTCGATCTGACCGGCAGCACCTTTACCGCCGATGTCATGCCCGAAACCTTGCGCCGTTCGAGTCTGGGCGAGATCCGCCTCAGCAGCCCGGTCAACCTTGAGCGCGCCCTGCGCTTGTCCGACCGGCTCGGCGGCCATATTGTCAGCGGCCACATCGACGGCACAGGCACGATCCAGAGCCGCACCCCGGAGCACAATGCCATCCTGTTCAAGATCCGGGCTGGCCCTGAGCTGCTCAAATACATCGTCGCCAAGGGATCGATTGCCCTGGATGGCGTCAGCCTGACCGTCGCCGCTGTCAGCGCGTCTGATTTCACGGTTTCGATCATCCCGCATTCTGCCAGCGAGACGATCATCGGCCACTACCAGCCCGGCGATCTCGTCAATATCGAATGTGATGTCATTGGCAAATACGTCGAAAAGCTGCTCGGCCTGGCAGGTGGCTCCGGCTCGCCTGAGCAGTCCAGCGAATTCAAGCCGGCCAGTCGGCTCAGCCTTGAATTTCTCCGCGAACACGGATTTTAAGTAGGAGGTTACAACCTATGTTCAGCACCATCGAACAAGCCATCGCTGCGATCAAAAACGGTCAGATGATCGTGGTCGTCGATGACGAAAACCGCGAAAACGAAGGCGATCTGCTGATGGCCGCCGAATTGGCGACGCCGGAGGCGATCAATTTCATGGCCACCCACGGCAAAGGCATGATCTGCGCCCCGATCACGGCTGCCCGGGCCCAGGAGCTCGATCTGCCTCTGATGGTCGAGCGCAACTCGGAAAGCATGCGCACCGCTTTTACCGTCACCGTCGATGCCCAATCCGTCCACACCGGCATCTCCGCCCACGAACGCTCGACCACCATCCAGCTGCTCTGCGACCCAACTGCGACCAGCCATGACTTCGTCAGGCCTGGCCATATCTTCCCCCTGATCGCCCGCGACGGCGGCGTCATCCAGCGGGCCGGGCATACCGAAGCCGCCGTCGACCTGGCCCGTCTGGCCGGCCTCAAACCCGCCGGCGCCATCTGTGAAATCATGAATGACGATGGCACCATGGCCCGTCTGCCCCAGCTGGTCGAATTCTGTGACAAGCATAACCTGCTCCTGATCACGGTCGCCGACCTGATCGACTGGCGCCTCAAGCATGACCACAAACGGATGGTCAGCCATGCCGCCACGGCCAAGCTGCCGACCCGATTTGGCGAGTTCACGATCCACGCCTTTGAAAACGCCCTGACCGGCGAGCACCACGTCGCCCTTTGCCTGGGCGAAGAGACCTTTGGCCAGGCCCCTGTCCTCGTCCGCGTCCACTCCGAATGCCTGACTGGCGACGCTTTCCATTCCCTGCGCTGTGACTGCGGCGAGCAGCTCGACGCCGCACTGCAGAAAATCGCCCGCGAAGGCCGTGGCGCCGTCCTGTACCTGCGCCAGGAGGGCCGCGGCATCGGCCTGGTCAACAAGATCCGGGCCTATGCCCTCCAGGACCTGGGCCAGGACACCGTCGAAGCCAATCTCTCCCTCGGGTTTGCAGCCGACGCGCGCGAATACGGTATGGGCGCCCAGATCCTGCACGACCTCGGCATCCGCCAGATTCGCTTGATGACCAACAACCCGCACAAGCTCAGCGGCCTGTCCGGTTTTGACCTCGAAATCGTCGAGCGGGTGCCGATCGAGATCCCGTCCCATCAAGAGAATGAATTCTACCTCCAGACCAAGAAAGAAAAAATGGGCCATTTGTTTGGCCACCGGCATCACTGAGCACACCCTAACCAGCCAATATCATACGATCCCCAGGCCGCCACCGGCCAATATGAAAGTGAGGAATATCCCATGTCCATCCAAGTCATCGAAGGCAACCTGATCGCCACCAGCAAGCAGCGCTTCGGCATCGTCGCCGGCCGTTTCAACGAACTGATCACCAGCAAGCTGATCGGCGGTGCGGTCGATGGCCTGCAGCGCCATGGTGTCGCGGAGTCCAATATCGACCTCGTCTGGGTGCCCGGCGCCTACGAAATCCCCCTGGC
>CAZCMX010000117.1:0-3755 GCA_964499985.1 uncultured Mageeibacillus sp. | reverse complement strand
CAGGCCAGCAAAGAGGGTATTGTACTCGTCGACGGTGAACTTCGTCAGGCGCCAGGTCCGTCTGCGGGATCAGGTGGTAGGAACCGCGCAAGCCAGCCAGATCGCGGCAGACACCGTCCCGGCCCAGGAAGACAGGGCTTTTCGAAAGCGCGACCTCAAGCAGGATGATCAGATTGAATCCATCGATCAAGATCGGACGCCCTGAGAGCAGAGAAACTTCCAATTGCGTATTCCAGCGGCCCTGATACAGATGGGCTGGATCTGTACAGCGTCGCAACGCCATGCTCTGGCGAACCGTCAGCTGGTAATGGCGGCTGACAAGGTCGAGCGCACCCACCTTGGCGTAGCCACGGTCCAATAGCCACTGCAGGTCCTTCTGTGCCTCCTGCAGGCGCACCAGGGAATCCCCGTCAAAAAGCTGCCGGTCATCAGGATCAAAACCACGGCGGGGCCCAAGGGCCTCTGCAGACATTGGATCAGTCATACCGAATCCACCCTTTCCCGACTCCTACCTTAAGCTTAGCACAGAGTTTGGCCCTCTCCTGTCTTTTGCACCCCTGCTTTCGAACCACTTGCCTGCAGAAACCAACCACTCCCCGACTACCTCTGTTCGCCAGGAAAAATCGCATTACAATGGAACTGTGAGGTAGCCGGATGCGAGTGAAAATTGAAACCATAGCTGATGGCCAGCCCGAGGAGGTCGTGATCTACTGCAGGAGCATCACGCCTGAAATCGAATCCATGGCCAGACAGGTGCAGGAGCTCGGGAGAACGAAATCTTCGATTGCTTTTTTCAAAGGTGAAGAGCAGCATTATCTGTCCTTGCGGGAGATTTTGTTCTTTGAGACCGACAGTGAACGCGTTTTTGCTCACCAGGCGGACGATTCATTTGAAGTCAAGCTCCGGCTTTATGAAGTGGCCGAAAAATTACCCGGCTATTTCGTCCGGGTTTCACGCTCGACCCTCGTCAACGCCCTCCAGATCAAGTCCATCCAGAAAGGCCTGACCGGCGTCAGCCAGATCGCTTTCCGGAACTCCCGCAAAGAAGTCTATGGGTCTCGGATGTACCATCCGCTGCTGACCCAGAAAATGGAAGAAAGGCATTTATATGAAATCATTTGAAAAAGTACTTTGGCCTGTCCTGATCCTGGGGTGCGGCATCCTGCTTTTGCTTAAGGCTTTTGGTATCGGCGAGGAATTTGGCACCTTCCGAGTCATTGGCAGCCTGATCCTTCTTGGCATTTCCCTGGCCAGCCTGATCCGGTACCAGTTCTTCACCTTTCTCGTCCCACTGTCCCTGATCGTCTATTTATGGCGGTTCCAGCTCGGCATTGCCAAAATGGATGTGAGATTGCTCCTGCTGGCGGCTTTGATCCTGTCCATCGGACTTTCTCTCCTGTTCCGGAAAAAATCCAGTTCCCGCTGGCACAGCGATCATACTGACACCTGGGCAAAATCTGAGGAGATCCTCAACGAAAATGAAACCGTGACCATTGACGCCAGCTTTTCGGAACAAACAAAATATATTCACGCCAGCAATTTGAAAAAAGTCCAGATCAGCAGCAATTTTGCCTCGGCAAAGGTCTATTTTGACCAGTGCCAGGTCAGTCCGGAAGGCCTTGAGATCAATCTGAATGTCCATTTCGCCGGCGTAGTCCTGATGGTGCCCGCAAATTGGCGGATCACGAGCCAGGCATCCATATTTGCGGCCGAGATCAATGACGAGACGCGGCAAGTCTCGGACGTCGTATATCCCGTCCGACTGACAGGAAACGTCAATTTTGCCGAGGTCAAAATCCGCACGATCTGACTGCCAAAACCAGACCTTGGCGATATCTGCCAAATCTGACCATTTTACTATCATAAACGATTGGCCTGGTATGCGTTAAAAGGAGTATACTGATATCAAGACTACACGAGAGGAGTGCAGATGATGCAGACAATCACTCTTTTCAACGCACACGTCGGCAAAGCAGATTATACAATCGATGCCCGGATCGATGAAGGATCCTTGCGGATCGTTGGCCACGACCAGGGGCCTGACATCATCAAGCTCTACGGTGAACCTGTGCATGATTTCTCATACACATTCACACCGGAAAGGACTCGTTTCCTGCACTATCGCCTGCGCCAGGATTATTTATCTGATGCTGACCTGCTCGCACTGGTACGAAAGTTATTCGGAGGCCCGGATGGCGAGAAAAAGCTGCGCCAATACTGCCGCAGCCATAATATCCCCTTTGAATTCCATGATTCTGTAGACTTGATCGATCAGATGTTCTAGCGGTCTTCCTCGCCGAAACCGCGCAGCCCAGTCTCCGTCAGGTTTTCCATGTAACGCACGGAGGCGTCAAAGTTCTCCTGCAATTTTTTCAGAAATTCATTCTGGCTGTTCAAGACGCTCTGGAAACGTGTGGTCATCGCCTCCCGCTGGAGCTCCCAGCGTTGTTTCTGATTTTTGATTTCATTCTCCAATGACGACTTTTCGATCATCAGCCGGTTCACCAGGTCTTGTCCGATCTGGTACTGGGCCTCCAGCAGCTGATATTGCGAGCGAGACTGGGCCAGGGCGAGGGCCAGGCCCAGGGATTCATGACTCACTGCCGAGACGAGGATGCGGACACCCGCCACCAGAGCTGGAACGCCGAGACTGGCGAGATGGTCTGCCAGAGGGCGGGTTGTCAAGGCCGCGCAAGCCAGGATGGCCAAAAGGAAAACGGCCCAGCGGGTGGTTTGCTGGCCACTGGTCCAGGCCGGCAGCAGGATCGCACCGGTCAGGATCCAGGTCAGGATCACCAGCAGGAGCCGCTGTGGCCAGGCCGGCCAGAGCGATCGGGAGCGGCGCAAAGCCAGGGACAGGATCGCGACGGCAGTGAGGGGCAGGATCGCCAGCCAGGCGGGTGCAGCGCCAGTCAGGACCAGCGTTCCCGTGACGGCAAGGCCAGAAAGGATGGCCACGATCGCCAGATGGGCAAAGTTTTCCTGCATCAGCTGATGCAGGGCCTCACCCTGGCGTTGGGCCGCGATTGACTCAGGGAATTGGAACCAGGCCTCTTTTTTCATCGTCCACCTGCCAGCTTTTGTTTGGGACTGTTTGAATCATTTTAGCATCGCTCGGGTAGGGCAACAATGCAAATCCGCCTGGATCAGAGGCCGAGCTGGTCCAAATGCTGCAATGCCCTGGCGGTCCAGTTCAGGTTCGGGAAAAGCCGGAGCGGGATTTTGAAGGGGTGCCGGCTCTGGTCCAGGCTGGCTGTCAATTCGGCCAGGAATTCGAGCCGCATGTCTGGCGGCATTTTCAGGACCCGGAGAGTTCCTCTGGCGACTGATTTGATTTTCGATTCCACTTGCAATTCCTGCCGTTTCTGTTCATAGCGTTGACGGGCGGCTCGGTGCAAGGTCCCGACCTGGGCCAGGAAGTCTGTGGCCGTATAGATCTGGCTGCGGTCGAGGTCAAAGGCCAGGGCCGCCTGTTCAAATCCACTGAGCAGCTCTGGTCCGAATTCGCGCAGCAGCTGGTCGTATTCGGCCAGGGAAAAGGTATAGTAGTCGCCATTGAGCCGGTCAAAAGCTTTCAAGGTATCCAGATAGCCCAGGGCCTGGTTGCGGCGGATCAGGTCCGGGTCAAGGTCAAGCAGGCTGCCCAGATCCTGGCGGTCGTGGATCAGTGTGATCTGGGTATTGTCATCTGTGGGGCAGCGGACCGATACACGCGGTTCCAGATCAATGGCCACGATATGGCGCAGGCCTTGCCG
>CAZCMX010000116.1:0-3832 GCA_964499985.1 uncultured Mageeibacillus sp. | reverse complement strand
GCAACTGACTCTTAATCAGTGGGTCCCGGGTTCGAATCCCTGAAGGTGCACCACAAAAAACCCTACAGCCTCAGCGGTTGCAGGGTTTTTTCATGCCTGAGCGTTCGAACCAGAATATGTTTTGCCTGTTCTGCTGTATAACCCTGACCTTTTTCGAGAGGTCATAATAACTATAGCGACATCAATAAAAATTTATTCCGGTGTGGCGATTCCCTGCTATAATAAAAGGGTAGGCTTTAAAAGTTACATAAAATATAGTTAATAATTACATATTATGGATAAAAGTCCATTGGCATTTTTTTGACAGAGGAGGCGATGGTGTCGTTGCTTTGGATGAGCAATCAGCGATCTATCTTCCAACCGCATTGAGCTATTGATTGAAAATCAACCACCTGAATCATGACCGGCCAATCTCTTTTTTGCAAAGGAGGACTTTGAGATGCGTAAGACATTTCGCTTGATCTTGGTACTGGCTATTATTTTTCAGACTTTGATGATCTTTTCTGTTCGATCATCAGCAGCGACATCCATCAACGAAATCATTCTCGGCATCGAAGGCAATGAATACATTTCCTGCCCGTTTTTGTACACCTTTAATGGCAGTGAATTTGTTGTCGAGAATGATATCATCAGTGTTGGCCGCAATCCCGGGAATGAATATACGGATCATCTGTTTCTGAACAACCCACTCAATCCTGTCGCAGGAAAGATCCATCTGAAAATCCAGGAAATTCCTGGCGAATCTTCAACCCTGGACTACCTGAGCCTCCTGCAGATCAATCACCCCGCCGGCACTCGGGCCGGTGTTGACGACCAGGGCCAGGCCCATACTTTTGTCGATCCAGCTGCCCCGATTCAGGCCAGCAAAGCAGCGCAGGATGTTTTAGCCGATATTGCGACAGACGATCGGGCGGGTGTTTTGCTCTATGATAGCCAAGCGGTCGAACTCGATTTCCCGGCCATGGATCTGTCCGCAGGCGCCAAGCTGGTCATCAAGGTTCATGGATTTCAGCACAATGAGTCCATCCCAGACCTGATCACACCGAAAGTACCGGCGATTCTGATCCAGACCGAGGATGGTTCAGGGAACTGGACCACGAGGGGGAAATTCTATCCCAAGCAGCTGGCCGCCTATGGCGCCTATGATCTCCAGCAATTCCTCGATCCGGCCCAGCCCAGAGTCCGCCTGGTGTCGATCTCCTGCAACCAGAGGGTCGCCCACCTGATTGACTATGTCGGTCTGGATCCAACCAGTGACCAATTGACCACCGCCATCGTTCCGGTCAATTCCGTCATCAAAAATGGCCTGGAGGCAGTGAGTGATCTCACCCGGTCGCCGGACAGTCAATCCGTGCAGCTCAAGGGAAAATCGGGGGATTACCTGGATCTTGAATTCCAGGCGGTACCCACAGCATCAGGGGTGAATGATTTTGTCTTCACCGCTAAAGGCTTCTACGAGCAAGGTGAAAATACGTATTACATCGATACCAAGGATAATGGCAGTAATTGGACCAATCGGACGTCCACCGATTCACTCCTCTATACCTATGCGGAAGGAATGCCCGGCTCCAATGATAAGACCGTTGAAATTGATTTGACCGGTTACCAGACATCGGCATTCCCGACCAGCAATGGCATCTACCAGATCAAAATCCGCAACTCGGTTACAGCAGGCAGCTATGGCGATGGCTTCGCCAATATTGACCGCGTCTATCTCAAAATCAATGGGACGGAGGTCGGACTCACCAGTGCCATGACGGATGCCGGATCCCCGGTTGATGTTCTTGCCCAGGTCAGCGATTCTGACAATATCAAAGTATCCATGACCAATGCTGCAATCATTGTCACCTTCTCAGGCCCGGTCGCTGAACGTAAGAAGGCAGTGAATTTGCGCCACGAGCTCGTCACTCTCCTGACCAATCCCACTGATGGCACCGGTGTGCGCACGATGGATCTCAACTACTACCTGAATGACCCGGTCATCTGGGGTACCGATGTCAAGAACATCACCGTCTGGCTGGAATCCGAGATTTTCGATCTGGCCAAAGCCCAGCAGAAAGCCAGGCTGCCAGCCGGGCTGACCTTGCTCAAGGACTACAATATCCGCCTGATGATGAAGATCGTGTACAAGGATGGTACAGTCGAGACCCGGGAAGTCGATAATGGCGATATCGCCCGCAATATCCCGGTCCTGATCCCGATTGATGAATTTGCCGGCGTCAGCAATCTTGGCATCATTTACATGGACACCAAGGGCCAGACGGCTGTCCTGCCGGTGACTACAGTGACCATCGACGGGTACAAATTCCTGCAGTTTGAGAACAACCACTTCTCCGAATACGGGGTCGTCAGCGGCATTGCCCCAACCCCAGCCCCTGCCGCGCCGAAGCAACAGACCTACACCATTTTGCCAGGGGATACCCTGGCCTCGATCGCTGCCAAATTCGGTGTGACCGTCCAAAGCTTGGCAGCTGCCAACAAGATCAGCAATCCGGATCTCATCTTTGCGGGCAAGGACCTGATCATTGCCTGATCCGGCGAACCGATCGCAAAAACCAAGCCAAGGGCCACCTGTCACGGTGGCCCTTGGTTTAGTCTTCAGAGTCGTCTCATCGGGTTTTGCTGTTCAGACTGGCTGGCTCCGGGCTAGCCACATTGCTTGAGAATTTTCTCGTAATGGCGGATCAGGGCGATGACAGCCTCCAGCTTCTCTTCGGGCCATTCATTTTCATTCAGCTGATAAAATTCAGGCTCATGGTAGGGTTTTCTGACCAGAACCGGATTTCCGGCTGCCTGGTATGCGATCCTGTCCAGTTTGTTCTGGCGATCTGACTGCTGTTCCAGCGGCTGATTCTGCTTGCTGTGAAGGCGGTGAATTTTCATGGTGACCTCCATTCTGCATGTGGCCATAACATGCGATCAATGGAAGCGATGCTTGGCTTCCGTTCTGTCAAGTGCATTTGTATATAAACATTATATAATTGATTGTGAAATGATTCAAGTCGGAGTGGCGGAACAGAAAAATGGGCATTTTTCGCTCAAGAAAACTAAGCCAAATCCAGTCTGAAATCGGTTATAGTCATAGTGGAAAACCTTTCGCACTGGAGCTTTCAACCGATCCTCAGAAAAAGGAGAGCGTGGCCCCGATCCGCCACGGTACAGCGAGCGTGACATTTGACTCCCATCCATCGGCGGCAGAATTCCGGCAGCGCATCGACCATTTGTTTCGCGAGCTGGAACGCCAGAAGGGCCGGTTCGACACCGCCCTTGTCTATAACCGAGTCAATCAGTACTATTTGACAGGCACCATGCAGGAAGGCCTGCTGGTCATCAGGAAAAATGGCGACGTCACCTATTTCGTGCGCAAAAGCTTTGAACGGGCCCAGCGGGAATCTTGGCTGCCAGCAGACCGGCTGGTGCCGATCCATACCTATGCCGACCTGTTGGATTTCCTGCCGGAAAACCTGGGCCATACCCTGGTCGAGATGGAAAGCCTGCCGCTGGCCGTGCTCGAGCGGCTGCGCAAATATTTCCGCTTTGAATCGATTCATGCCCTTGACCGCAGCCTGGCCCGCATCCGGGCGATCAAGAGCCCCTATGAGCTGGCGCTCATCCGTGAATCCGGTCGCCAGCACAGTCACCTGATGGAAGAGGTCATCCCAGGCCTGATGCACGAGGGGATCAGCGAGGCCGAGCTGCTGGCGGATATTTACGCCGCGATGGTCAAGCAAGGCCACCATGGCCTGTCCCGCTTTGCCATGCCCCAGATCGAAATGGTGGTGGGCCAGATCGGCTTTGGCATATCCTCGCTCCATCCAACCAATTTCGATGG
>CAZCMX010000115.1:0-4195 GCA_964499985.1 uncultured Mageeibacillus sp. | reverse complement strand
GATGCCTATGGCGGTTCGACCGAAAACCGGACGCGCCTGCTGCGCGAGGTCCTCGCCGCAGTCCATGAGGTCTGGCCGAGTGACCGTGCCGTTCTGCTGCGCATTTCTGCAGCCGACCATGCCCCAGGTGGCATCGACCTCGATGAGGCATGCCGCATCGTCGATGCCGTCAAAGATCTGGCCGATCTGGTCCATGTCAGCACAGGCGGCCTGCTGGAGACGCCGATCAAGATCTACCCCGGCTATCAGGTCAGCTATGCCGATGCGATCCGCAAACATTGCCAGATCCCGACCATTGCGGTCGGCCTGGTCACCCGCTTGGAGCAGGTCGAGGAAATCCTCGGCAATGACCGGTCCGATCTGGTTGCCCTGGGCCGTGAGCTGCTGAGAAACCCCTACTGGGTGATCAACCAGGATGGCCGGACCCGCCAGTCGGAGCTGCCTTATCCCACGCCTTACGAGCGAGGCCGCGGATGAGCGCCCGTTCGGCGACGGCCCTGAATCCTGACCGGGTCGAGCGTCTCCGGGGATATCTGGCCGGATTAGCCGCTTCACCGGGGCTTGCGGCCGAGGGCCAGGCATTGTTCCGTGCGCATCAGCAGGACCTGGAAGCTGTCACCCCATTGGATCTGATGGAATTGTTCAATGGCCAGCTCCAGTCCGGCCAGACTCCGGAACAGATTTTCCAGTATCTCGACAAAGTGATCAATGCGGTGGGCCATGCCTTGCATGGCCAGCCCCTGCCTCCGCCCGAACCGGGCACCCTCTTGCACCTGCTGACCGCCGAAAACCAGGCTCTCGAAGCGCGCCTGGGGGCTATCCGCAGCCAGCTGCTGCACTGGACCGGTACCTTGGCCGCACATCAGGGTGAGCTGGTCGTTGCAGTCGCGGATCTGGCAGGTGTTTTCCATCACTACGAAAAAATCCAGAATATCTTGCTTCCAATGCTGGAAAAAAGGCAGGCCCGGTTTCATGGCCTGGCGCTCCTGTGGGCCCTGCAAGATCATGCTCGCCAGACGGTCAAGGACATGACCGCTCAATTGCAAAATCCGGATGTGGCAGACGATCTGGTCCGCAAGGGATTGGGCCAGCTGTTCTTTGCTTTGCAAGGGCTGGTCAACAAGGAACAGTGGATCTTGTTCCCCATCACCGCAGAACTCTTTTCAGCTCGTGAACTGACCGGCATGCTGGCTCAAGCCCGTGAGTATGAGCCGGCCTTCTTGCCTCAGATCCAATACCAGGCGTACTTTTCTGGTCAGGATGGGAAAACGCTGACTTCAGACAGCAGTCTGCCGGAGGCGGATCTGCCAGGATTTCCGGCAGCCAGCAGTTTTTCCGGCAAGAGCCAGCCTTTCCTGAAAACACCGACAGGGAATCTGACCGCTCGACAGGCAGAGGCCGTTTTCAATGCCTTGCCGGTCGACTTGTCATTTGTCGATGCTGACAACAAGGTTTCGTATTTTACTCGGCCGAAAGACCGGATTTTCCCCCGCTCGCCCGCCGTGATCGGGCGCGATGTCGATCGCTGCCACCCGCCGGCCAGTGTCCATGTGGTCGAGCAAATCATTACGGAATTCCGCGAGGGCCGCCGGGACACAGCCCGCTTCTGGATCGACCTCAAAGGAAAAAAAGTCCTGATCGAATATTTTGCCGTTCGCGATGAGGCGGGGGAATACCTGGGCGTGCTTGAGGTCAGCCAGGATATCACGGAGATCCAGCAGCTGTCCGGCCAGCAACGCCTGCTTGACTGGGAATGAAGATCAGTCTTCGGCCATCAGGCCCAGGAGGCGGTCGATCCGGTCATAGCCGATAAAACGGCTTTCGCGCAGCATTTCCTTGCCTTCGGCAAGGACCAGGATGGTCGGCACGGTGAAGACCAGGCGCTGGGCGGCCACTTCCGGGTGGGTATCGATGTTGATATCGACCACTGGAACCTGGTGATCCTGCGCCACCTGCATCAGCTGGGGCAAAGTGGAATGGCAGACCGAGCAGGTCGGTGAACTGAAATGGACCAGCAGCCGTGGTACCTGTGTAAACGCTAGCTCGATGTCAGCGGCAGACTGGGTTAAATCTATAACGGAGGGGGTCTTTTCCATGGGAGGGATCTTCCTTAGATTTCAATTCAACGCTTCTCGGTCTGATAATCAGCCAGAGTTGTTTTCAGACGGTCCAGGATGGCATCGATCTGATCCATCTCGGGGAGATCGCCTTTCGTGCTGAGCAGTGCCCGGGCCTCTCGGACGGCTGCGGAGAGTTTCTGGCTGGCCGGCGAGAGCCCTGCGACGACGGGTGCCTGGCCTGATTCGGCCGAGGCTTCCCCCGCCAGCAGACGATCGGCCATCTGGACCGACTGGTACAACTGGTTGAAACGCCCCATGACCGCGTGTTCCTGGCGCAGCTCCGAGATCAGGTCGAGCAGGGTCCATTTCTGATTATGCGGGGTGACGACAGCCTTGAGGTCGATCCGGCTGACCCCGTTTTCACGGAAATCCTTGAGCAACCGGTCGATCCGGGCATCACTGAGGTCTTTCATCAACAGGACCTCATCGGAGATCGGCTCGCCGGTATAATCGGAGGATTTGGGTGCATGACCGGGCAGGTCGGCCAAATGGCCGATGGTCTGGCTGAGCATGGCGTGGCTGATGGTTTTGGCGCGGATATTGAGCCGGGAGAGGATTTCACGGATTTTCATGCCTTTTTCACTGGTGGCATCGAGCTGATAGAGCAAGACGAGTTCTTCTTTGGCCATGGGTAAGATTCCTTTGTGTTTCAATTGCGCACACCGTTGCAAAAAGGTGGCGCAGGTAAATTTCAAATCCTGGCAGGATTATAGCACAGGTATGGGCCTCATTCGGTCACATAATCACCCTCAGTAACAGTTGAGCCTTGCAATTGTGCCTGTGAAAAATACAATGGAGTCATGGAATCGGTTTGGCACAAGCGTTTGATGGTTTCAGGTCTGGTCCTGGTCCTGCTCCTGGCTGGCTACAGCTTGTTTTTCCGTGCCTATCTCGATGCAGACCGCTACCTGGCCTTGGCTCTGGAGGCAACAGGTGATGATCCGACCATCATCAATGCCGACGAACCAGACTTTTCTGTCGGCTTTCATGAGGGTCGCCTGACCATCCATTTCATTTTCCAGACGGAGGCCAAGACCGGGATCGGATCGATCAGTCTCTACATCGATCCCTTCCGAAAAACTTATTTTGATGTCAAACGGAGCAATCAATATACAGGCTTGCCCTGAAAAGGAGAACACCCCACATGCAATTGATCCGAGAAAATCGCCCCTATGAAGATTATCTGGCGGCTCTGTCGCCCGTAAATTGTGATGAGCCCCGAGTGAGCTTTGTGGCCGAACACCTGATGGGCCGTCTGTCCAGCCAGCTGGAGAGTCCGGAAGGTGCGCCCTGGTCCGATCCGGAGACAGCTCTGGTCCGGTTGACCTACGAATATGTCCGTGACAAAATTGCCAACTCCACGCCAACCACTTCAGGAAAAATGACGTGGCGGGCGTCCGAGGTCCTCAACGAAAAGGAAGGAACCTGCTATGGCAAGGCTAATCTGATCGCTGCTCTCCTGCGCAAGAACGGCATTCCGACCGGGTTTGCCTATCAATATCTGCGGGAGACGACGACAGGACCGCTCGTGCTGCATGCCCTGAATGCGGTCTATCTGGAGTCGCTGGGCGGCTGGGTGCGGCTCGATGCCAGCCATATGCCGGAATCGACGCACCGGTCTCCGCTTGAGCAGGCTCCGGCGGAATTCGCCGCCGTGGATACGGCTGCCCTGATCCGGCCGGTCCGCCCGGAGCTCGGTGAAGACAGCCTGCCGATTGTCTATGCCGAACCGGATGCTCAGCTGGCCAGGCTGTTCAAGCAATCGACCAGCCTGCAGGAGCTCTGGGCGCATCGCCCTGCCCGCCTGTCCGGCGGCGACCACGACCACGATCACGAACACGAACATGGTCACGACCATGGCGCAGCGTCCTCACGGCGCAGCAACAACAGTGACATCGACGACAGCCTGCTCGATCTTCTTTATGGCGACCCGGACGACGAGGAATTCTCCTGCGGCAGCGGTGGCTGTTCCTCCTGCTCTGGCGGTTGCGGCAAGGGGTGACACCTGGCATTCGGATATTGCTTGCGATCTCGATCAACAATATACTAAAAAATTTTGTAAGCTCAATATGATG
>CAZCMX010000114.1:1884-4215 GCA_964499985.1 uncultured Mageeibacillus sp. | reverse complement strand
CTCTTAAGTTGTCCCCCGCGGTGTATAATGAAGGGGAACGGAGATGATGAAATGGCTTATATCGAGATGATTGACTGCCACAAGCGCTATCATATGGGCAGCACCACCATAGTGGCCAATAACGGGATCGATTTCGGGATCGAAAAGGGTGAATTCGCAGTCATTGTCGGACCCTCCGGAGCAGGCAAATCGACCGTGCTCAATATTCTCGGCGGCATGGATACCTGCGATGAGGGCCAGGTCCTGGTGGATGGACGTGACATTGCGCGCCTGTCGCAGCGCGACCTGACGACTTATCGCCGCCTGTCGATCGGCTTTGTGTTCCAGTTCTACAACCTGATGCCGAATCTGACCACGCTGGAAAACGTCGAGCTTTCAGCCCAGATCGTCCCCGGGGCCAAGGATCCCAGGCTCGTCCTCGAGCAGGTCGGGCTGGGCCACCGGCTCGACAATTTCCCTGCCCAGCTATCCGGGGGTGAGCAGCAGCGGGTCGCCATTGCGCGGGCCCTCGCCAAGAATCCGAAGATGCTGCTGGCCGATGAGCCGACCGGCGCTCTCGACTACCATACCGGGAAGGAAATCCTCAAGCTGCTGCAGCAGACCTGCCATGAAACAGGAACCACGGTCATCGTGATCACCCACAACCAGGCAATCACACCGATTGCCGACCGCATCATTGAAATCAATGATGCCCGGGTGCGGCGGATCACCCATAACGAAAACCCCTTGTCGATCGATGCAATTGAATGGTAGGCGATCCGAGGTGCAAGGACTAAAAACCAGACGATTGACCAAACGGGCTCTTTTCCTGGACATCCGCCGGGAATTTGCCAAGTCTGCCACCCGGTTCCTGTCGATCCTGATCATGATTGCGCTCGGGTCGTTTATTTTCGTTGGCCTTTATGTCACAGGTCCGACCATGCGCAAGACGGTTCTGACCTTCGTAGAAAAAAACAATCTGCAGGACCTGATCGTAACCACGCCCTTCGGGCTGGAAAGTGACGATCAGGTTCTGCTGGCTGCCCTCCCCGGTGTATCGGTCCTGGACTACAATTACCGGACGGATGTGATGATCCAGGGCACCGACACGGTGGTGCGGCTGGAAGGGTTATCGGTTTTGCCAGGCTATGAAATCGTCAGCGGCCAGTTGCCGGCCGAGGCGGATCAAATCGCCCTCGATGCCGAGATGCTCAGTGCAGGATTTGCCCTGGGTGATCTGATCCGCTTCAATCCCGAGCAGTTCAATGACGCAGATGTGCTCAAGCAATTCACGTATACCGTGACCGGTTTCGTCCTGTCACCGGAATATCTGGCGCTCGATAACAAGGGTACCGCAGCGATCGGTAATGGCAAGGTCCATTACTTTGGCGTTCTGCCCAAGGCAAGCTTCAATCTGGAAAACTATAGCCTGGCCCGGCTGCAATTTGCTGATGTGGCCGGTCTCGACAGCTATTCTGGCCTGTACAAGTCCCGGATGCTATCCCATGTCGACGAATTGGACCAGATTTTTGCCGCCCGGCCGGAGATCCGCCTGAAGCGCTACCGGCGGGAGGGCCTGGCCGAAATTGTCTCCGCAGAAGGGGAGTTGACTGATGCGGAACAAGAGCTGGCAGATGCCAGGCAAAAGCTCCTGGATGCAAGAGCCGAGCTGGACCAGGGTTTGCTTGATTATGAGGCTGGCAAGGCCACCCTGGCCAAAGAAATCCGCGAGGCCAGGCAGAAGATCAAGGACGGCGAAGCCGAACTGGCGGATGCCAGGGCAACGCTCGATGATGGCTGGTCGAAGCTGATTGACGGTGAGCAGGAGCTGGCCTCAGGTCGCCAGGACTATGAAGCGGGGCAAGATGAGCTGTCTGCGGCCAAAGAGCAGCTGGAGGATGGCCGGGCTCAGCTGGAGGCCGCCCAGGCGAAAATCGACAGCCAGCAGCAGGCCATCGACCAGCAGCGCCAGGAGGTTGAATCCGGTCTTCTGGCCATCAATACCGCCCTGGCTCAGGCTGGTCTGTCGACCGCAGATGATGCCGTGGACAGCCAGGTGCTGCTGGTCGAGGGGCAAATTTCCAATCTGGACCAGCAGATCGTCAATGCCGGGCAGGCCTTGCAGGACCGGGCGGCGGCCCTGGTGGCAGCCGGCTACAGCCCCGTGTCTGCAGACCCGCTGGTCATGGATGATGCGGCAATCGAGCAGGCCGCCGCGGCAAAGACGGTGGAAAAGAACAGCCTGGAGGCACGGCAGGCTGAGCTGGAGGCGATCCTGGCCGACGAACTCGCCACGGATGCGGAAAAGCTGGCAGCCGAAACCGAGCTGGCCACGCTGCAGGAAGAGCTGGC
>CAZCMX010000114.1:0-1784 GCA_964499985.1 uncultured Mageeibacillus sp. | reverse complement strand
GAGCTGGCCACGCTGCAGGAAGAGCTGGCGGCAGTCCAGGCGGAGCTCGACCTGCTTGCCGGATACTTGCAGGCGCGGGCCCAAAGTGCAGCCCTGGCTCAAGCCCGGACGAATCTGGCAACTGTTCTGACTCTTCTGGGCAATAAGACCGCTTTACTGGGAGCCCAGGCCCAGCTGGCAGCCGGGCAGGCCCAGCTTGACCAGGGCCAGGCAGAGCTCAATGCCCAGTTGGCTGTGTTCCAGGCAAAATCTGCCGAATATGAGGCAGGCGTTGCCAAGCTCGCCAAGGCCAAAAAAAAGCTCGATGAAGGGACAGCCGAGCTGGCCACTGCCCGCGCCGAGCTCGAAAAAGGCCAGGCAGAATACGATCAGGGGGTGATAGAGCTGGCGGACGCGCGGCAAACCCTGGCGCGCGAGCAGGCCAAGGGGCAAAAGGAGCTGGACGAGGCCTATCAGAAGCTGCTGGATGGCGAAAAGGACTATGAAGAGGGCCTTCAGGAATACAATGACCAGCTGCCTGGGGCGCGAGAGGATATTGCCGAAGGCAAGGCGGAGCTGGCCGATGCCAGGCGCCAGCTGACCCGCCTGAAAGTGCCCGACTATACGATCCAGGACCGCTACAAGGATCCGGGGTTTTTCCAGTTCATCGAGAATTCCGAAAGCATGGATTTTTTATCCTATATTTTCCCAGTTTTTTTCTTCCTGATTGCGCTGCTCGTTTCCCTGACCACCATGACCCGCATGGTCGATGAGCAGCGCCTGCAGATCGGCACACTCAAAGCCCTGAGTTATTCCAACAGCGATATCGTCAGCAAATACCTCGTTTACGGCAGCCTGCCCAGCCTGATCGGCAGCCTGCTGGGCATGGTGGCCGGCCAGAAGATTTTGATGCCGACGGTGTTCAGGGCCTACTCGTCCAATTTCATTTTCACCAGCGAAATCCCGGACCTGCCTGTGATCTTCAGCATCCTGGCCGTCCTGATCAGCCTGCTTTGTACAGGTCTGGTCGCCTTGTTGACGACCTATTCCTCATTGAAGGAAAATGTGGCCTCACTTTTGCGGCCCAAGGCCCCGAAAGCCGGGACCCGGATTCTGCTCGAGCGCATCACGCCGGTCTGGAAACGGCTGTCTTTCCACAGCAAGGTCACCGCCAGGAATATTTTCCGGTTCAAGAAGCGCATGATGATGACCATCCTCGGGGTGTCCGGTTGTGCCGCCCTGATTTTCATGGGCTTTGGCATCCGCGATTCCATCGGATCGATCATTCCCAAGCAGTATGGCGATCTGTTCCGTTATGATACGCTGGTCATCTATGACGACGAGGCCGCTCCAGAGGATTTAAAGGCTTACCAGGACCTGTTGGCCGCTGACAGCCGGATCCAGAAGCGGTATCCGGCGCGGCTCGAGCAGGGCATCATCGCCGTGCCGGGCAAGCTCGACCAGTCCATCACGCTCGTCGTGCCGGACGATGCGGCGCAATTTGCCCAGGTCAATGTGCTGCGCAGCCGGATCCAGAAGCGGCCACTCGCCCTGGACCAGGGAGCGGTCATTTCGGAAAAGCTGGCGCTGCTTTTGGGTTTGCATGCCGGTGACACCCTCAATTACGAAGATCCGGATGGCAAAATCCATCCCATCCGGATTGGCGGGATCACCGAAAACTATACCGGGCACTATCTGTACCTCTCGATCGGCGATTATGAAGCGCTGTTTGGCAAAACCTACCGGCCGAACAGTGATTATGTGGTGCTCAAGCAACCGGATGCAGAAGCCGCGAGCTCATTTTC
>CAZCMX010000113.1:0-4319 GCA_964499985.1 uncultured Mageeibacillus sp. | reverse complement strand
GTGCCGACAATACTTGGCTGGTAACGGCCCGGAAAGATAGGTCTCCGCCGGATCAATTCAAGGCCATCGGGTTAACGCCCGGTGGCCTTGTTTCATTATTCAGGAATCATGATATAATACACACAATATGTTCAGATGTTTCATCTGGTCGCACATCACCTGTCACCAGCTGCAAAAATGGAGGTTCGCATTGTGGGAGCAAAAGTCCTGATCGTCGATGATGAACACAATATTGTCGATATCCTCAAGGCGAACCTGGAGCGCGAAGGTTACCAGACCATTTCAGCCTATGACGGTGTGCAGGCGATCGAGATGGGGATCAATCAGAAACCGGACCTGATCCTTTTAGATTGCATGTTGCCCAAAATGGATGGTTTCGATGTCTGCCGCAAGCTCAGACTGCAAACCAATGTCCCGATTCTGATGCTGACTGCCAAAAGTGAAGAGATCGACAAAGTTCTCGGCCTCGAGCTGGGTGCAGATGACTATATCACCAAGCCCTTCAGTGTCCGTGAAGTCCTGGCCCGGGTCAAAGCCCAGCTGCGCCGGGTCAATATCACCGAAATCGGCGGCGATGAGCATCCCAAGGTCATGAACTTCGGTGATCTCGAGATCGACCAGGAAGCCTACCAGGTCCGTCGCAATGGTGACATCATCGAACTTACCCTGCGTGAGTTTGAGCTCGTCCGTTTCCTGGCCAAAAATGCCGGCCAGGTGTTTTCGCGGGAATCCTTGCTCGAAAAGGTCTGGGGCTATGAGTATTATGGTGATGTCCGCACCGTGGATGTCACGGTCCGCCGCACCCGCGAGAAGCTCGAGCCTGACCAGCACAATTACCGCTACATCATGACTAAGCGTGGTGTCGGCTATTATTTCGAAAAAAATCCGCAATCAGGAGCAAATCCTTAACAATGCAATTTGATTCCAGTCTCGCGAGCTTTATCGCCGGGGCTTCGACTTTTTATGCTCATTTTCTGGCTGCATGGCAGGTCTTTACGGAAAGCCTGCACCAGGTCCACCCCATCGTACTGATTCTGGCCGTGATCCTCCTGACCTTACTGGTTCAGGGACTGGTCATATTTCTGGCTACACGCCACCGCCGCAAGGTCAATAACCGGACGATCTCGTCGTATGTCCAGCAATTCGTCGAGGAGCGCAGCAAATCTGAAGCGATCCTGGCCGATCTTGACATCGGGGTGATTGCCTATTCCTATGATGGCCAGATGATCAATGCCAATCCTGCCGCACGGACGATGTTCCAGCCGCAGGGCATTCCGGAGCGCCTGGATGAATTTTTTGATCGCTATGGCCAGAACAATGGACTCCAGGCGGCACGCCTGCTGGGCCGTGATGATATCGTCGTCCAGGTGGTCCTCGCTGAAAAAATTCTCAGGGTCAGACTCAAGGAGTCCCGTTTCGAAGAGGGCCGCAAGGCAGGCAACCTGGTGATCGTCCAGGAAATCACCGATCAGGAACGGCTGGAGAAACAGCGCAAGGAATTTGTCGCCAATGTTTCGCATGAGCTGAAAACGCCTCTGACCACGATCAAGACGTATTCGGAGTCGCTGCTGGACTGGGGCCTGCAAGAGAAAAACAATGATGGAATCCGCAAGGATGTCCGGCGGATCCATGACGACGCGATCCGCATGGAACATCTGGTGGCGGATCTTTTGCTGTTGTCGAGCATTGACAGCAAGGGTATCCGGGTCCGCATGGAACAGCAGGACCTGGCGGCGATGGTCCGCCAGACCGTGGACCGGCTGATGCACCAGGCCCAGGACAAGAACATC
The DNA here is from genome assembly GCA_964499985.1 of uncultured Mageeibacillus sp. Classification (GTDB taxonomy): domain Bacteria; phylum Bacillota; class Clostridia; order Saccharofermentanales; family UBA5734; genus UBA5734. The sequence goes on along the minus strand of CAZCMX010000113.1, from coordinate 2,529 downwards.
GACCTGGAAAGCTTTGCTGTGACCACGATTCCACCCATCTATGCCGATCGTTCTTCAATCGAGCGGATCCTGGTCAACCTGATTGCCAATGCCATCAAATACACCGACAAGGGCGGCTCGGTCAAGGTCTATATCGGCCATCTGATTGATGATGTCTATGTCAAAGTCGTCGATACCGGCTTTGGGATTGAAAAGGAGCATCTGCCGCACATCTTCAACCGCTTTTACCGGGTCGACATGACCGGCTCCCGCATGTTTGGTGGCACGGGTCTGGGACTTTCGATTGCCCGTGAGCTGGCAGAGCTGCACGGTGGTAAAATAACAGTTGACAGCACCCTGGGCAAGGGCACAGAATTCTCTGTGATTCTGCCCAGTGCCCAGAAGGTCTATCGCGACACCCTGATGGCCATCCATGATGGCCTGCCCAACCAGGGCCTGATGCACCAATGTGCGCGTCATGACCTCGAAGACGGTGCCCATGATTGCCTTGACTCTGAGATCGACCTGGATGCCTTGAACAGCGAGCAGCGTGAGAAGCTGCTCAACCACCTCAATGACACCGTCGGAGTCCCGACATGACGCCAATACCCGTCCGGGTCCAGACCTTGCCTGTCGTTTTGCCTGACCCGGCTAACCTTGTTGAGAAAAGAGGAATACCCTTGGCCAGTTATCTTGTACGTGGCGGCAATCGCCTGACTGGAGACGTGACAATCAGCGGCTCGAAAAATGCCGCTCTGGGGATCATCGCCGCGGCCACCATGCTGGATGGCCCCTGCAAGATCGAAAACATTCCGGATGTTGCGGATATCAATGTTCTCCTGGAAATCATCAAAGCCCTCGGCGCGGAAATCCGCCGCGATTCTGAAGGCGGCCTCTATATAGATCCCCAGCCGATCCATACCTATGTGGCTGAGCACGAACGGGTGCGCAGCATTCGCGGTTCCTATTACTTGCTTGGCGCGATGCTCGGCCGTTTCGGCAGTGCATCGATCCTGATGCCCGGCGGCTGCAATTTCGGCACCCGGCCGATCGACCAGCATATGAAGGGTTTTGAAGCCTTGGGTGCCCGGTCGACCATTGAGCATGGCCGGATCACCCTGCATGCCGATACGCTCAAGGGCGAGAATATCTTCCTCGATGTCATCAGCGTCGGCGCCACGATCAATATCATGATCGCGGCCACCAAGGCCGAAGGAACGACGGTGATCGAAAATGCGGCCAAAGAGCCGCACATTGTCGATGTGGCGAACTTCCTCAACACCATGGGCGCCAATATCCGCGGTGCTGGTACCGATGTGATCCGCATCACCGGTACTCCAGTGCTGCCCGCAGGCTGCTCCTATGCCGTCATCCCGGACCAGATCGAAGCCGGCACCTATATGATCGCCGCAGCCATCACACGCGGTGACGTTACGGTCCATGGCCTGATCCCCAAACATATGGAGCCCCTCTCGGCCAAGCTCGAAGAGATGGGAGCCCGGATCGAAGTCGGTGATGACTCCATCCGGGTCTGGGTCAATCCCGAGGAAAACCTCCAGCCGGCCAGCTTCAAAACGATTCCCTATCCGGGGTTCCCTACGGACCTGCAGCCGCAGACCACCGTGATGCTCTGTACGGTGCCTGGCACCAGCCGCATGCTCGAGACGGTCTGGGACAACCGGTTCCAGTATGTCGATGAGCTGAAAATGATGGGCGCCCAGATCATGACCTCCGGCCAGATGGCGATCATCGAGGGCGTCAACCAGCTGACGGGTGCCGTTGTCACCGCGCGCGACCTGCGCGCCGGGGCCGCCATGGTCCTGGCTGGCCTGGTCGCTGAAGGGACAACAGAAGTCACCGATATTGCCAAAATCGAACGCGGTTATGAGAATTTCATCCATAAGATGCGCTCACTCGGCGCGGATATCACGCGCGTTGAAAATTGAACCCCGTCAAAGTCTGCGCCCTCAGAAGCGGCTCCAGCGGCAACGCGATTTTTGTCGGCAGCGGGCGCACCCGGCTCCTGATCGATGCCGGAATCAGCCTGCGCGACATTGAGCATGCTCTGCAGGAAATCGGTGAAGATGCCAGTCAGCTGACCGGTGTACTCGTGACGCATGAGCACACGGATCATGCCCGGTCTGTCGGTGCCCTGATGCGCCGCCACAAGGTGCCGCTCTATGTCAATGGCGGCACTCTGCAGGCCCTGCGCAGCACGCTCGGCAAGGTTTCGGACGACCTGATCCGGCCCTTCACCAGCGGCGCTGACTTTAGCGTCGGCGACCTGTCTGTGGCCGGTTACCGGACTTCACACGACGCCGCCGAATCCGTCGCCTTCAAAATCGACACTGGACATGGTGCGGTGGCCGTCTGCACCGATCTGGGCTGGCCAGAGCCGCAGCTTTTGAATCAGCTGAGCGGCAGCCGGGTCATCCTCGTCGAAGCCAATTATGACCCCATCATGCTGGCTGCCGGTTCGTATCCGCCACCCTTGAAACAGCGCATCGCCGGCGATTTCGGCCACTTGTCGAACGGAGACAGTGCCAGGGC
>CAZCMX010000112.1:0-4530 GCA_964499985.1 uncultured Mageeibacillus sp. | reverse complement strand
AAGCCGTCAAGACCGCCATCGGCTATATGCCGACCGAGTCTGCCATCGACACCAATGGTCTCGACGTCAGCGCCGCCGACATGGCTGAGCTGCTCAAGGTCAGCAAGGACGAATGGCTCAATGAAGTCGAATCGATCCGCGCCCATTACACCTCCTATGGCGAAAAGCTGCCGGTCGAACTGGCCAATCAGCTCGACGCCCTCGAACAGCGCCTCAACGCAATGGCCTGAGCAGCAAAGCAGCCCGCTTTTTTGCAGTCTGCTCCTGCCCTGTCCGGATCGCCTGATCCCAGCCTGAGCCTTTAGAAAATTCCAGCCTGCTTTGCCCCTGGCGAAGCAGGCTGGTTTTTTTGGCGAACAACATTTTTCACGCCCTTGGACAAGAGGCTAAAGATCCCTTTCTGTTGCCGTCTGTAGCGGTCTGAATTATACTGGACAAGATTCCGGTTGATCTTATCCAGCCGATCCCGCAGGCCTTGCTCATTGGGCGCCTGTGCGCCGATCACATGACTTTGGAGTAAATACCCGTGCCAGAAACCGTCAAACGCGTCAATGTCCGGATCGCCGGCGTTGCCTACCAGTTGGCCGCTACCGAAGACGAAGCCCATATCCGCAAAATGGCTGCCCAGGCCGACGAAATGATCCGCCAGGTTCTATTGGCCAGTCCGCATCTCAGCCAATCCATGGCCACCATTCTGGCACTCGTCAATGCCATGGACGAGGCCAATAAATTCCGCCGCCTCAGTGAAAGCCTGCACAAGGAAAAAGATTCCCTGGCCCTGCAAGCCCAGCAATTGAAAACGGAGCTCGACCGAGTCCGGGAGCAGAACTGGGACATGCGTAAGGACCAGCTCCACCTGCAGCGATTGATCGCCGAATACGAAAAACGCTTTGCCCAAATCCTCGTCGCTGCAGAAGCGGAGGACAAGGCTGCGACTGAGCCTCAAGCTGAACCTGAATCCGCACCCATGCCGGAGCCCGGTCTTGAACCCCTGCCGGAGCCTGACCCCGAAAATTCTGACTCCTTGCCTCTGACCCTGGCAGGCTACCAGCAGTCCAGACTGGAGGACTACATTTGAATCCTGAACCTGACCATTTCGCCAGCTCCGGCCCCGCGATAATACCGACCGATTCGCCCTCGGATCTCAATCCCCGCCATATCCGCCTGCCCGAATTGCTGGCACCGGCTGGCAGTTTCGAAGCACTCCGTGTTGCCGTCCACAATGGAGCTGATGCCGTCTATTTCGGCCTCGAGCGTTTCAGCGCCCGCAGCGCAGCGAAAAACCTGACCCTCGAGGAGCTGCCTGAAGCCATTCGTTTTCTGCACGAACATGGTTCCCGCGGCTATCTTGCCCTCAACACTTTGCTGCGCAATGATGAATTGCCCGCAGCCCTGGACCTGGCCCGCGAAGCTGCCGCAGCTGGGATTGATGCCATCATTGTCCAGGATCTGGGCCTGATCCGGGAATTGCAAAGCCATTGGCCGGAAATCCCCTTGCATGGCAGTACCCAGATGACCCTGGGCCGGACCAATGACCTCCAGCTCGCGCAGGACCTCGGTCTCGAGCGCATTGTATTGCCGCGTGAACTGAGTGGCCAGGAAATTGCCAATCTGGTCGCCCTGGCCAGCCAGCAAGGCCTCGAAACGGAAGTGTTTATCCATGGGGCGCTTTGCATCTGCTTTTCCGGCCAGTGTCTGATGAGCAGCCTGATCGGCGGCCGGAGCGGCAACCGCGGTGCCTGTGCGCAGCCCTGCCGCCTCGATTACCAGCTCGGTCGTGAATCTGGCGCCCTGTATAGTCCGAAAGACCAGGCTTTGCTGCCCTATTTGCCGCAACTGGCCCAGGCCGGCGTCCATTCCCTGAAAATCGAAGGCCGGATGCGCAGCCCTGCTTATGTCGGGCAAGCGGTAGGGACCTATCGCCTGGCCCTGGCCCGCTATGCCCAGCTCCTGGCTGAAGGCCTGCCGGCCAGTGAAATCAGCAGGATCTGGCCCGCAGAAATGACTTCCCTGTCGGAGCGGTTGCTCCAGGCCTTCAATCGCGACGGTGCATTCACAACCGATTACTGGCGTGGCCATGGCCTGCAGAACCTGATGGTCCGCGGCTTGCCTGGCAGCCATGGTGTCCTGGCCGGCACGATCAGCCGGATCGAGGCGGGCAAGGGCCAGCTATGGCTGGTAACGAGCCAGCCGCTGCCATTGGCGGCCGGTGATATTCTGGCCATCCGCCGCCCCCAGCTTCCGGCCGCTGAGCAAGCCATCGCCAGTGCGCCCATCGGCTCCTGCCAGTCCGGACCCGACGGCCAGCTCATCAAGGGCTTTCATCCGGATGTCCTGCGCAATCTGCAGCGGGGCGACCAGGTCTACCGCATGAGCGACCATCAGGCCGAGCAGCAGGCCCTGCAGGCCAATCACCGCAAAACGGCCATCCACCTGACGCTCACCGCGCAATCTTTGACCGCTGAAGTCGTGTCGGGTGTCTTTGCCGCGTGTTCTGCCAGCATTCCCTATGCAGCCGATCTGGCTGTCCCGCCCATTTTACCGGACCGAGTCGTGCAGCAGCTGAAGAAAACGGGTGGCACTGCATACGAGGTGGTCACGACCACTCTTACTGCTCCCGTTCATCTGACCATCGGCCAGCTCAACCAATTGCGGCGCGAAGCTCTGGCCCAGCTGGGCGACCATCTGGCTGCTGCAGCCAGACGCAAACCGGCTGCACAAGAACAGAGTGCCGCAAAATCGCAGCCGCTGCCGTCCACCTGGACAGCAGACCGCCCGGAAGCTGACCCGGCTCATTCCCGAAAACCTGAGGTTTCGGCATTTTTCCATCAGCTGCCAGCCCAGGCAGCTGACATTGCCTGCGGTGCGGATGTCTATCTTCTGCCTCTGCTGGCCTTCGATGATGTCCGGATCCACACCGTTGCAGCCACCCTTCGTGCAGCCGAGCCTTCAGCTCGGATCGTGGTTCATTGGCCGCCCCTGGTCACTGGGCACAAGTCCGCTCGATTGCCCGAGCTGCTTGCGTCAGCTGCCGCCTGGCCGATCGATGGGGTCTGTTCAGCCTGGCCCGCCTACTCGGATCCCGGCCAGGGCGATCGCCTCCGGATCGCCGATACAACGGCAAATCTGTTCAATACACCCGCCCTCGTCCAGGCCGCCGAGCGGGGGGCGACGACGGTCTGCCCATCGCTCGAACTCAATATCGACCAGCTGAGCGACGTTCTGGCTGATTTTTCCGTCCAGCCAAAATTCCGGGCCGTGACGATCGAGCGCCCCCTTTATGGCCGTCTGCGCCTGATGAGCACGGCTTATTGCCCGATCGGCAAAAACCAGGAGCATTGCCAGCGATGCGTCCGCTCTGCCCAGCCCGATGATGGCCAGTCCGAGTGGCTGACCGATCGCAAAGGTGCCCGTTTCCTCGTGCTGCCGCATCCCAGGACCTGCCAGGCTGACCTGCTCGGCAGCGACCTGCTGGCTGTACCCGATGAATGGGCCACGCTTCGCCCAGTGCTCGGTGCGGCAGCCGCCTGGCGTTCACGCCTCTATTTCATCGACGAAACTGCAGCAGAACGCCGGGCCTTGATCCAGCGGGCGCGCCAGCTCCTGACTGATTCGCCGGAAGCAGGGAAGAAGGCCAGTGCCGATTTCCTGGCCCTGGCCCAGCAAATCGCCAATCGTCTGGACACACGCCTCACCAGCGGCCATTTTCAACGCGGCGTCCTTTGATTTTTGCGCACATTCAGACCGCTTCCAGGTCAGCCAGCCCGAGACAGAAAGGAATCCCAGCCCAGCCATGATTGAACTCCATGAAACCACCTTTTCCAATGATAACGTCCAGGTCCCGATTCGGCTTGGGCCCAATGGCCGTATGCCGGTCTATGCATCCCGGCATGCGGCGGGCTGTGACCTGTTTGCCCCCCAGGATCTCGTGCTCAGGCCTGGCGAAACCACTGTCCTGCCACTGGACCTGGTCATCGCCTTGCCAACCGGGACTGAAGCCCAGATCCGGCCCCGCAGTGGCTTGTCTTTGAAAACCGATCTTCGCCTGCCCAATTCACCAGGGACGATCGATGCCGATTACCGCAACGAAGTTGGCGTCATTCTCCAGAACACCTTCAATCCTGCCACCTTGCCAGGCCGGATCGCCCAGAATCCGGCTCTGCTCGGTGAGATCCTCACCACATATCGTGCTGTCCGCCTGCGCGACCGTCTCACCGATCCGGCCCAGCTGGCCAGTGAAGCCCTCCAGCCGCTGCTGGATACCACCCTTTTCCTTGACGCCCAGGACAATCCCTATGGGACCCTCTATATCCGCAAGGGCGACCGCATCGCCCAGATGATCATCGCCCGCCATGAGCATGCCGAATTCATCGAGCACAGTGCTCCTGAGACCCTCGGCCACAATCGCGGCGGCGGCTTTGGCTCCACCGGCTGAAAAAGGGCCATCGAGAGGGGACGCGCCCGGTCCGGTTTCTTCCCTTTATTGACAGCCCCCTCCACAAAGCATAGAATCAGTGTGCGCGCCAATGT
>CAZCMX010000111.1:0-4616 GCA_964499985.1 uncultured Mageeibacillus sp. | reverse complement strand
CTGCTTGCTAACGTGGGTATTCTACACGGGGTCGGGGCGAAAGTCAAGGGGGTGGGGTAATAGGCAGGGCCGCGGGTTATTGGAAAAGTTTAATTCACGGAGGGACAGGGCCGCTGATGGGTTTCTTTTCAGCCGCGTCTTTATGGTATCATGGGTTTCACGATCGAGACAGAGTTTCGAAGCTTGCGAAGCTCAAATCGTGTCATATCATGGAGGTTGGCTGATGATTTCCCAGAAGGTTGCGCAAAGTATGGCGGCTGGATCGATGATCCGCAAGATGTTTGAAGAAGGGGCTCGTTTGAAGGCTTTGCATGGGGCGGATAAAGTCTTTGACTTCAGTATCGGCAATCCGGACTTGGAACCGCCGGCTGAAGTTCTGGCAGCCTTTCAGGAATTGGCCGCTGATCCCAGGCCGGGTCTGCATGCCTATATGAACAATGCCGGTCTTCTGGAGACGCGGCAGGTTGTGGCGAACAGGCTCAGTGCAACCAGTGGCCTGGATATCAAGGCCGAGGCGGTCTGCATGACGGTCGGTGCCGCAGGAGCTCTCAATGTCAGCCTGAAGGCCTTGCTGGACCCCGGTGATGAGGTCATTGTCCTGGCCCCCTACTTTGTCGAATACCTTTTCTATATCCAGAACCATGGCGGCGTACCTGTGGTGGTCCAATGTGATGAGAAAACCTTTTTCCCAGATCCGGAAAAGGTTGCTGCTGCATTGACGCCACGGACGAAGGCCCTGATCATCAATTCACCCAATAATCCGAGCGGGGCCATCTACCCGGTCGATGTCCTCAAAGCCTTGGACAAGGTTTTGTGTTCAGCCAGCCAGACCGTTTATGTCTTATCGGATGAGCCCTATGCCGGACTGACCTTCGATGGCCAGAAAACACCAGACAATCTGGCCAATCTGACCCATTGCATTGTTTGCAACAGCTGGAGCAAGTCCTTGTCCCTGCCTGGCGAACGGATTGGTTATATCGGCGTCAGCCCCCGCTGTGAGGATTATGCCAATTTGATCCAGGCAATTGGCTATTGCAACCGGGTGCTGGGCTTTGTCAATGCCCCTGCCTTCCTGCAACGGGTGATTGCCAAGACCATCGATGCCCGGGTGGATGTCAAGCGCTATGAAACCCGACGCAATCGCATCCATGAAATCCTGACCGCATCCGGGCTGGAAGTCCGGCGGCCCGATGGGGGCTTCTACTTCTTCCCCAAGGCGCCGATCGCCGACGACGGCGAATTTGTGGCAGCCTGTGCCAGGCACAATGTTCTTGTCGTGCCGGGCAAAGGCTTCGGCTTCCCGGGCTTTTTCCGCCTCTGTTTTGCCGTGCCGGATGATATGATCGAGCGATCTGCTGCTGCCTGGCAGGCGATTGGCCGGGAATTCGGCCTGATCTGACCGGATCTTGCAGGTTGATATACAGTCTGGCATAGTCAAAGAGCTGGTACTTGAGGCAGTGAGTGCTGCCAAGGGTGCCAGCTCTTTTTTGTCAGGTATGCAGATGTGAATGTATCGAGAATCGAACTGGGCTTTTCGGATTAAATTTCCGGTGTGATGATCACCAGCAGCGCGCCGCTTTCGAGATCAACTTCGATCGGCTGGCCTGCAACCGGACGATTGCTGACGCCACGGCAGCTGCCGCGTTCGAGGGTGGCCCGGTCGAGGGGGTATTTGAGTCCGGTATAGGTCAGGCCTGTGATGACCGGGCTGACCGGAATTGCGGAGACTGCCCAGGACTGGACCGGCAGGGACGGCAGTGCCAGTGACAGCTGAGCCGGACCGACCAGAGGGATCATCTGGCTCACGCCATCGCTGAGCAGGACAGAAAAGCCGCGCTCCGCCAGCTTGACGGCCATCAGCTGATTGGCCAGGACATGGTCGGGACGGCCGCCCAGCACAGCCAGAAAGACAAGCTCGACTGCAGCCGGCGATAGTTCTTCCCGGCTCAGGCCCTTCAACGCACATAAATGGTCAAGGCTGGTCATAACGGCCAGCTCAGCGTCGGTTTCGTCCTTGACACTGGGGAAGCGGACAATCGGGACCTGGTGTCGTTCGATCCAGGCGAGGTCGGCCGGATCGATCGAATCGAGGTCGCCGACCAGACGGTCAGGCAGCAGGTCCATCCGGTGCAAATGGCGAGCCCCGCCGTCGGCGCAGATCAGCAGATCCTGCTGCCGGACCAGGGCACGAAAACCGTCCTCACTGGCAATCTGGCCACTGAGGACGATCACGATGCGATATTGGACTGGTCTGGCCAGTTGCAGCATAGGCCGGACTTTGGCTCAGCGGGCTGCCGTGCGAAGTTCGACCAGGGCAGCCGCCGGATCTGGCTTGGCATAGCAGGCACTGCCGACGACGATCATATTGGCGCCGGCTTCGACATTTTCCCGAATATTGTCGAGTCCGATCCCGCCATCGATCTGGATGTGGATATCCAGACCCAGGCCATTGATTTTCCGGCGCAGGCGGCGGATTTTGTCGGTCATGGTCGGTATATATTTCTGGCCGCCAAAGCCGGGATTGACCGTCATCAGCAGCACCATGTCAATGTAGGGCAGGATCTCGTCGAGGGCTTCCAGCGGGGTGCCGGGATTGATCGCGACGCCGGGGCTGACCCCGAGGGCACGGATCTGCTGGATGGTGCGGTGCAGATGGGTGCAGGCCTCGACATGAACGACTAAAGTATCCGCTCCCGCCTGGGCAAAGGCTTCGATCAGGTCCGCCGGATTGGTCACCATCAGATGGACATCCAAAGGCAGGCTGGTCCGTTTGCGGATGGCACCGAGCACGGGTGGGCCCAGGGTCAGGTTGGGGACGAAATGTCCGTCCATGACATCAACGTGAATGATGTCCGCCGTATCGGCGACCTGTTCGACGGCTTTTCCGAGTTCAGCGAAATCAGCGGACAGGATCGATGGGCAAAGCAGGATTTTTTGAGCGTCTTTCTTGTAGCGGTCAATCATCGGGAGCCTCCGGAAGTCATTTTCAGCGGCGGGTGCGGCCGCGCGTCTGGTTGGAGCTTTTCTGCTGGGCAGAGCCACGGTTCTGGCCATATGGCTTGATCAGTTCCAGTTCCGTGCGGAACTGGCGATAACGGACCAGCCGGCCGGGATCTATTGTAGCACGATCGATCGCACAACCCAACTCACCGAGATGACGGCAGCCGGTGAAGCGGCACTGGTCGGAAATGGCCTGAATTTCCGGGTAACCGGTCACCAGCTCCGCGGCTGTGACGCCGAATTCGGACAATTCCAGCGAAGTGAACCCGGGTGTATCGGCCAGAAAGCCGCCGAGAAAGGGAAACAATTCAACATGCCGGGTGGTATGGCGGCCACGGCCAATCCGTTCGCTGACTTCACCAGTCTCCATTTTCGTATCGCCGAACAATTGGTTGAGCAGGGTCGATTTGCCGACGCCAGACTGGCCGGCAAAGCTGACCACGCGGCCGCCCAGGATCTGGCGCAATGCCGCATGGCTGGCCTTGTCCGCCGGACTGGTTTGCACAATCTTCACGCCGGAGGGCCGGTAAGCCTGTTCGATCAGGTCAGCCTGGTTGCCAGGCAGGTCGGTTTTGGTGATGCATAAAACGGGGTCGATCTGGTGCAGCCAGCAAACCGCCAGCAGCTTGTCAGCCAGCTGGAAATCGGGCGCTGGATCGGCTGAGGACAGGGTGATGATCAGGCAGTCGAGGTTGGCCAGAGTCGGCCGGACCAGTTCATTTTTCCGGGGCAGAATCTTCAGGATCCGCCAGGGAATATCTGGATCCCCGCTGGGTATCGCTTCCACCCAGTCGCCAGGGGTCGGCACCAGGCCGTCTTTGCGGAACAAGCCGCGGGCACTGGCCAGGCCAGACTGGCCAGTGGCACCGGCGAGCATGTATTGGCCGCCGACGCCCTTGAGAATCCTGGCGGGACTGAATCCATTCGCTGGCAAAGCTGGGTCCTGTTTACTGCCGCTGCTCAAGCCGGTGGGGCCGTTTCAACCGGTGGCGCGGTCTCGGCCGGAACATAGCCCGGCGGATAGGAGCCCAGATGGAAGACATAGTCGGACAAGGTGCCATAGGTCAGTTTGATGACCGTCTGGGCCATCACGGAGGTTCCAGGCAGGATCTCCTGGTTGATGACAAAGAGCTGTTCAAGCGGGAAACCGACAGGCTGGCCGGTTGCCGGATCGATGATCGGGTTGATATTGGTGGTGGGGCCATTGACCAGATTGTTGCGGGCAATTTCGGCCTGGGCCTGGGCCAAGTTCAGGCCCGTGATATTGGGCATGGTGACCATCGGGCTGCCGTCACTGACAACCAGGGTGACCCCGCTGCCGCTGGCGACGCTTTGACCGGCTGAAGGAATCGTTTTGATGACCTTCTCCTTGGCCAAGTCCGAATATTCATAGACAATGTCGACTTTGAAGCCATACATCTGCTCAAGCTCTGCCTTGGCCTCAGCCACGGTGCGGCTGGAATAGTCCGGGATGGTGATCAGGTTCTGGCCGCCACTGACATACAAGGTGATGATGGTGCTGCCGGGCCGGATCGAGACGCCTTCGCCAGGTGTCTGGTCAACCACATAGCCCTCGCGGACCGACGGGTCGGTGACATAGCGGACAGTGTATTTGA
>CAZCMX010000110.1:0-4699 GCA_964499985.1 uncultured Mageeibacillus sp. | reverse complement strand
GCAAGACCGGGGTTGAAATGGAAGCCCTGACCGCGGCCTCAGTAGCCGCCCTGACGATCTACGACATGGTCAAGGCGATCGACCGCGGCCTGGTGATCGAATCCATCCAGCTGATCGAAAAGTCGGGTGGTAAATCCGGCCATTACTTGCAAAGAAAAGAGGTTTGACTATGGCATCCGTGCTTGCAATCAATCGCAGCGAAAAAAAGGGCGTGCCGAAGGCCGCCATCCCGGAAGGGAATTTCATCGTCGATTTTGGCCTCGAAGGCGATGCCCATGCTGGGAAATGGCATCGCCAGGTCTCCCTGCTGGGCCAGGAGAGCATCCGCAAAATTGAAGCCCTGGGCATCGAAGGCCTGTGCACCGGCCGGTTTGCCGAAAACCTCACCACCGAGGGCATCATCCTGTATGAGCTGCCGGTTGGCACCCGTTTCTATGCTGGCCCCGTCCTGTTCGAGGTCACTCAGATCGGCAAGGAATGCCATCAGCATTGCGCCATCTTCCACCAGGTCGGAGATTGTGTCATGCCTCGTGAAGGCATATTCGCCCGCGTCATCGAAGGCGGGGTCATCCGACCCGGTGATCTGATCCGGCTGGTTTAAAAAGGGACCGGGTCCCTTTTTGGGCTATTCTATAAGATAGCGGGCTCAACCCGCCTCCACCATGGGCACGAAGGCGATGGTGTCAGATGGCTGCAGCGGTGTCAGCAGGCCTTGCAGCTGGCGGATATGGCGGCCATTGACCAGAACGAACAGGTCATCGTGGAGCGGCTGGCCTTCGCTGTTCAAAAGCTGCCGGGCCATGGCTTCGCCATACAGGTCGCACAGGTGATGCACCAGAGCGGTCACATCTTCGGGACCGTCGATGGTGCAGCTGGCACCACCAGCCAAATCAATCAAATGAGCATAAAATTGCACGTTCATCAGTCAACCTCTTTACACTGTCACGGCGGGAGGCTGGCTTTGCGAGCAGACCGGGCAACCGGGCCGCGCAGCAATGCTGATTTTGGCAAAATCCAGCGTCCGGCCATGATAATACAGAATCTGCCCTTGCAAAGGATCCGGCAGGCCCAAGAGCAGGCAAAGAGCCAGGTCCGCCTCCAGCGAACCGATCACGCTCGCCGTTGCGCCGAGCGTTCCGACTGGTATTGCCACAGACTGGGGCTGCAAGGTGGCCTCAGGCAATTCCTCCGGTGGGGCCAGGTCCGCCGGCCAGTCAAACCGGCAGTCCAGGCAGGCATTCTGGCCGGGTATATAGGTGGCCACCGAACCGGAAAAGCCCCGTACGCCACCGTCAATCCAGGGTTTACCCAGCTCGTAGCAGATCCGGTTAATCAGGCGCCGGGTCAGGCGATGATCGACAGCTGCAACCACAAGATCCTGGTCCGGCACCAGTTGCCGGGCGAAATCGGCCGTAAACAGCCGTTGATGCGCCACAATGTCCAGATCCGGGTGGTAGGCCAGCAGACGCTCCCTGGCAGCCACGGCCTTCGGCCTGCCGATATCGGCCACGGTATAGAGAAACTGGCGATTCAAATTGGAGGCCGAGACCGTGTCATGGTCGACCAGGGTCAGGTGGCCGATGCCAGCACCAGCCAGCGCCATCAGGATCGGCGAGCCCAGCCCGCCCGCTCCGATAACCAGGACCCGGCTCTGGTGGAGCCGGGCCTGGCCAGCCGGACCGATTTCCGGCAGGATCACCTGCCGGGCATAATAATCAGTTGCCTGGGTCAATCCTGGCCGTGTCATTGCCGGACCGGGGTTCAGGATTTGGCCGTTTGTTCGGGGGATGTTTTCAGCGGCGCAGCTTTTTCACCAGCCACTTTGGCGGCCGGTTTGCCGGCGGCCGGTTTGGCGTCAGGGGCCTGTTCCCCGGCAGGGGTATCGAGCAGAGGATCCGGCGTGCTCATCAGGTCATTGGTCTTGGCGATGTACAGCTTCATCATCTTATTGACGATATCCTCCTGCAGGACACCATGCATCGTCGGCGTCTCAAAGAAACGCTTGGGCAGACGCACCGCCTTCTGGCTGAAGCCATACTTGGCCTTGATCCGCAGCTTGGTGCGCAAAATCCGTTTGCCGATCTGGTCGAGGTCCTCATCAGTCAGGTGCCAGCCGATGCTGTTCATCGCTTCAATGATCGTCGGATGGTCATAGATTTTCCTGGCGAACATGCACATGCCGATCGCATTGACCATGCAGCGGTCATATTCCTCGAAGAAAATCTTGTTGACCAGGTCTTCCGGATTGACTTCCTTGACCGACTGGTCGATCTGGTAGCCGCCATTATCCAGGTGCGAATGGCGGGAGGCAACGGCAAAGCCGACCGCTGAGGCATAGCCGGTATGGTAGCCGGGCGTCTCGTTCCCGGCATAGTGCATCGCAAAATCTTCACCCCCGTATACTGACGCGGCGTATTTGCTGCCCCGGCCGAGGTCGCGGTAAAATTTGTTTTTGCCCTTGGACAGGTAGCGGATCGCCTTGAGGTAACCCTCGGTATCGCCGAATTTCAGGGGCACAATCGTCTGGCTCTCATCAATCAGACCTTGCTCGAGGGCTTCGGTGGCCCAGCCCAGGCAGACACCGGCGCTGATCGCATCCATGCCGGTCTCCTCGACCTCATCGATCAGGGCGATGATCTCGTCCGTGCTCTGGATGCCCAGATAGCTGCCGAGGGCAAACATCAGCTCATAGTCATAGGGCACACTGATGGCCTCATACTCATGACCTTTGTCGAATTCGCGCCGGAACATCCCGATATGGATGCAGCCGACCGGACAACCGGTGCAGGCCACCTTGCGGACCAGGTTCTTGCGGGCGAATTCTTCGCCGGAAATGGCGTCTGCATGCTCATAGGTGGTTGTCTTGAGGTTATAGGTCGGCAGCGAATTGGATACACTCAGCGAGCGCAGGCCGATCGCCGTGCCAGCATCATGGTATTTCTGCATCATATCGGTCGTGGTGCATTTCTTGTAAATCTGCTGGTAGACCTTGAAATAGTTTTTCGTATCATGGATCGGAATCGACCGGTCGCCCATCACAGTCATTGCCTTGAGGTTCTTCGAGCCCATGACTGCACCCAGGCCGAGACGGCCAAAATGGCGGAAGGAGTCGACGCAGACGCTGGCAAAGGCAACCTTGTTTTCACCAGCCGGACCGATGCGGATGATGCTGCGCTTGCCGCCGCCCTCGAGCCGCTCACGGATCGCCTGGCCCGTCGGTTCACTGTCGATGCCCCAGAAGGCCCGGGCATCATTGAAAGCGATGTCATTGTTCTTGATCGAGACGAAAACCGGCTTGCTGGCCTTGCCGGTGATGACAATCGCATCGTAGCCAGCCATCAGCATGGTCATCGCCAGGCGGCCACCGGCATAGGATTCACCCAGCTCATTGGTCAGGGGCGAACGGAACATCGCCACCGTCTTGGTCAGGACCGGGAACACCCAGGTGCCGGCGCCGATGGCAAAAATGACTGGCTGGTCCGGATGCAGCGCATCCAGCTCGGGATGCATGTTCTCCTCGAGCAGCTTGCTGGCGATCCCAACACCACCCAGATACGGCATCAGGTCGGTCCGCTGATCAATCCGGATCTTGCTGCTATTGAGGTCAATATTGAGGATGCGCATGAATTTTTCGTTGATCATTTTTCACCAGCCTCCACCATCTCCAGGCATTTATGCGGACAGAACCGGGCACAGGAGCCGCAATGGCGGCAAATGATCGGTTTATGCAGATCATCGTCCCAGAAGACAGACTGCATGATGCAGGCCTTCTCACAACGATGGCAGCCAATGCACAGCTCCGGCTTCAAAAGCACACCGCCGCCCTCACGCTTGACCAGGGCACCGCTCGGACAGGCCTCCATGCAGGCCGGGTCGTCGCAGGCAATGCAGACAATCGCGACGAAGCGGCCGGTCATGCCGCCCCGGGTCCGGACCTTGATCGCGCTTTTGGTATTGGAATGATTCTGCCGATTGACAATCGAGCAAATATTCATGCATGTGAAACAGCCAATGCATTTGTTCATCTCACTGGCCGACAGATATTTCGCCACAGCGGTTCCCCCTTCATCTTCCACAAATCAATCAGGATTACACCAGAATCTCATCTTTTTTCTGGGCAATTCCAGCCAACAGTTGAGCACATCCGAGTCGGTTTTGAGTGCATGAGCCCCCGTAAACGTTTTAGGACAGCTATTGAAAGGATTATAAGAAAATTATACCGCCATTTCAACCCATTGCTCGGGCAGTTTAACTGAATTCACGAGATTATTTTTGACAAATTGGCCTAAAAAACCTGTCCGTCAAGGCCAAAGAACTGCAAACGCCCCCACCGGTCCGATAGAACCGGGGCGGGGGCGTTCGTCTCGATGATTCATCCAGGCAAGCCAGAGCGGGGCTTTACTTTCCGGTCACTGTCCGGTCACTGTCCCTGGCGCAGGGCCTCGATCGCCGCAAGGTCCGGCAGGGCCGGAATGGCCCCCTTCCGGGTCGTGGCCAGGGAACCGACGGCATTGGCAAAGTCGAGGAATTCGTCGAGCTCGGCGGAGGTCAGATCTGCCGGGGCTTTGCCGGACTGGATCAATTTGTACAGGAAGCCGCCCGTGAAGGCATCCCCGGCACCCGTGGTGTCGACGACGGCAACATCATACGTGGCACGGCGGGCCGAGCCACGCTTATTATGGGCATAGGCGCCGTCCGG
>CAZCMX010000109.1:0-4761 GCA_964499985.1 uncultured Mageeibacillus sp. | reverse complement strand
ATCATGGCGCTGATTGCAGACACGGGCTTTGCGTTGTGGGAGCGGCGCTGGAAGGTGAAGAGAGGGTAGGGAAGATTATTTCTGAGCCTTGAACGTCAGCCTAACCCGGATATTTCCGGTAATATTTCCGATATACCAGAGGGGTAAGCCCTTCTGCCTTCTTGAATTTCTTGATGAAATAGCCCTCATCTGAGAAGCCGAGGTTTTCGCTGATCTGCGCAATCGATTGGTCCGTATTTTCGAGCAGATCTTTGGACCAGGTGATTTTCAATGCCGTTAAATAGCTGGAGTAGCTTTGGCCTTGGCTATTGGCAAAGACCTTGCTGAAATAGCTGGGACTGAGCCGGCATATTTTTGACATGTCTTTTTGGGACGGCATGGTGGATTTGTTATTGTACAGGTAATCGATGGCCGGCTTGATCAGTGGATTGACCTGGTCGCCAGCCTCATCCTGGGCTCGGCTGAGATAGGCATTCGAGATCAGGTTTTCCATGTCCTTTTTGATCTGCTTGAAATGGTCAATCTTGAATTTCTCGTAATCGCCGGCAGACGACGGCAGGTATTCGATGCTGGTTTGCTTATTGAGCATGCCAACCAGAAAATCCTTGTCCAGGGCTTCTTCGATGATGTAGTTGCAGATATGATTGAGTGAATGGGCGATCAGCTGGATTTCAGCGTATGACATTTCCGGCAGCAGATTATAATCGGCAGAAAAATGTTCAGGCGAAACCGTCTGGGGGATGATGTGTTCGAGCTTGAGCTGGCTGCCGGCCGGCAGTCTCACCTGGCCCACCATCAAGGCGCCAATATAGTTGCCGTAAACGGTAAAGGGGATGGCGACATCAACAATGCCAAAGTGGCAAAGATAGATGAAAGGCTCGTTGGTGCGGACCGCTTCGAGACCGGCCCTGGAATCACATTTCTGGCAAAGGGTCCGCAGCTCCGGATCACTTCTGACTTTTGTGCAAAAGGAATTGCAGCTGCTATGTGCTGTTACCGGCACACCCTTATAGTCCACCGTGATTATGGCCAGTTTCGTGACCTTGGCCAGACTGTCTTGAATCGGCTGCCATTTCTCCAGGTTCAGGATTTTCTCGATGCTGAGTACCTTCATTTAAAACGCCTTTTTACGCTGTTTTTATGGTTGCAGCTGCACCTGCATCAGGGGTGAAAATATAGTTTTACCATTTTTCTGATTTGAATATCATTTTACCATATACTTTTGCTGAATGACGATTGTTTTGTCTAATGTAACAAGAAAACGGGCAGGATATACTGGCTTTATCAAGTATTTTGACATCTATAGCATTCAAATGATTAAGATGGAGGCGATCGATTCGTATGAGAAAAGCATTTATCTCTCCCGCAAAGTACGTTCAAGGTGAAGACGAATTGTTGAATCTTGGC
Source organism: uncultured Mageeibacillus sp. (assembly GCA_964499985.1). Taxonomy (GTDB): domain Bacteria; phylum Bacillota; class Clostridia; order Saccharofermentanales; family UBA5734; genus UBA5734. The sequence continues at coordinate 3,354 of CAZCMX010000109.1, read as the reverse complement.
TATTTCGTCAAGACCTTTGGTAGCTCAGCCCTGCTGATTGCCCATCGCGATGATGTCGCGCGGGTCCAGGAAAAATTGGACGCAACTGCCCAAAAATTCGGTGTGACCTTTGTTGCCTGTGATTTTGTCGGTGAATGCTCGCGCCAGGAAGTGGCACGCCTGAAGCAGCTGTCTCTGGAAAAACAGTGTGACTGCACGATTGGCCTGGGTGGCGGCAAGGCGATCGATACGGCCAAATGCGTCGCTGAAGGGGATGCCCTGATCATCTGCCCGACGATTGCCGCGACCGATGCGCCAACCAGCCATTCCGCGGTTCTCTACACACCCGAAGGCGCTTTTGATGACTATGCCTATTTCAAGCAAAATCCCAGTGTCGTCCTCGTCGATACCGCAGTCATCGCCAAGGCGCCGGTCCGCTTCCTGGTTTCCGGCATGGGCGATGCCCTCTCGACCTATTTTGAAGCCCGGGCCAATACCCAGTCCTTTGCCAGCGTGAATGCAGGCTTGCCCTGCGGCGTCCGCGAAGGCTACACGGCTCCGGCCGTGGGCACACAGGCGGCCTTTGCCCTGGCCACGCTATGCTATCAGACCCTGCTGGCGGACGGCCTCAAGGCCAAACTGTCCTGCCAGGCCAAGGTCGTCAGCCCGGCGCTGGACAACATCATCGAGACCAATATCCTGCTCTCGGGCCTTGGCTTTGAAAGTGGCGGCCTGGCCGCAGCCCATGCCATTCACGATGGTCTGACCATCCTGGAAGGGACCCATAAGTATTTCCATGGCGAGAAGGTGGCCTTTGGCACCCTGGCCCAGCTCTGCCTCGAGAATGCACCGCTGGAAGAACTGGAAGAAGTGATCGACTTCTGCCTGTCGGTCGGCCTGCCAGTCTGCCTGGCAGATATCGGTGTCACCGAGCTGAGTGAGGAAGAGCTGATGGCAGTCGCCCGCAAGGCGTCGATCCCGGAAGAATCGGTCCATTCAATGCCCTTCCCGGTATCCGCGGAGCAGGTCGCTGCGGCAATCCTGACGGCCGATGCGATCGGCAGGCAATACAAAGCCTTGCACTAATCTGCTGCTCAGCCCCAAACGAGTCAAGATCGATCGGGAGGCATCCATGAAAAAAATCATCAACCAACCAGAATCCGTTGTCCTGGACATGCTCCATGGACTGGTCTATGCGCATCCGGAACTGGCTTTGGACAGCAAATACAAGGTTATTACGCGCCGGAACAAGAATCCGGAAAAAGTGAACCTGATCAGCGGTGGTGGCAGTGGCCATGAGCCTGCCCATGCCGGCTTTGTCGGTACAGGCATGCTTGATGCGGCGGTATGCGGCGATGTGTTTGCCTCCCCGTCCCAGATCCAGATTTACCAGGCGATCAAATCCTGCGCCAGCAGCAAGGGCGTACTTTTGATCATCAAGAACTACAGTGGCGACATGATGAATTTCCAGAACGCCGCCTATCTGGCGTCAGAGGACGGCATCGTGGTTGATTATGTCAAAGTCGACGACGACATCGCCGTGCAGGACAGCCTTTACACCGTTGGTCGGCGTGGTGTGGCCGGGACTGTTTTTGTCCATAAAATCGCCGGGGCGGCTGCCGAGCGGGGCCTGGACCTAGCCGCTGTCAAAGCGGTGGCTGAAAAGGTGGTCCGCAATGTCCGGAGCCTGGGCTTTGCCTTCACCTCCTGCACCGTCCCTGCCAAGGGCACCCCGACCTTCACGCTGGGGACAGATGAAATGGAATACGGTGTCGGGATCCATGGCGAACCGGGGATCCAGCGTGAAAAGACGCTCTCAGCTGACGGATTGGCCAAACGGATGACAGAAGCGCTGGTACGCGATTTGCAGATCCAGGACCGGAAGGGTGCCGAGGTGGCTCTGCTGATGAACGGCTTTGGCGCCACGCCGCTGCATGAACTCTATATCCTGACCTAGTCGGTGGCCAAAGAACTCGAAGGCTTTGGCATTGTGGTCCAGAAGACCCTGGTCGGCAATTACATGACCAGCATCGACATGGCAGGCGCCTCAGTCTCGATCCTGGCCCTCGACGATGAGCTGAAGCAACTGCTGGCTGAATCCTGTGACACGCCAGCCCTGAAGCTTGCCGGACCGCTGGAGCCAAGCACGCTCCAGGCTCGCGTCCAGGCCACTGGCCAGAGCATAGCCGCAAGAACGGTGGAACTGTCCAGCGAGGCAGGCGTAATCCAGAATAACCAGCTCAGCGTTGAGAATATCATCTTTGCGATCGACCGGATGAGTGACTGCATCATCGAAAACGAAGTGCCCTTCTGCGATCTTGATTCACATGCGGGGGACGGCGACTTTGGCATGAGTGTGGCCAAGGGGTTCCGCCAGCTCCAAAGGGAATGGAACGATCTGGTGGCCAATCATAGCCAGTCGATCGGGGATTTTCTCGAGGCATGTTCTTTGATCATCATGGAGCATTGTGGCGGGGCTTCGGGTCCGATCTGGGGCTCGGCCTTCCGAGCGGCTGGCAAATATGCCGCTGACCAGACGAGTCTTTCCCTGGCTGGACTGGCCGCGATGATGCAGGCAGCTGTCGTGGGGATCCAGAAGACCGGCGAGCGATCCTTTGGCCGCGGCGCAGGTCTTGGTGACAAGACCCTGATGGATGCGCTGATCCCCTGCGCTGAATCACTGGCCGCAGACGCTGCCAACGGCAAGACCATCCTCGAAGCGTTGCACAACGGCGCCGAGGCAGCCAAGGCTGGCGCCGAATCGACCAAAGCGATTGTTGCCCGGATGGGCCGGGCTGGAACCGTCGGCGAACGCAGCCTCGGTTATCCGGATGCCGGCGCCCATGCCCTGGGTGTGATTTTTACCGCCATTGCCGATAGATTCCGGTAAGATCGGATTGCGCCTGTGAAATCTGCTGGTTTCACAGGCGCTTGCTGTCCTAACATCATCTGAGATTCCATACGCAAACTGGCCTTGTCAATCAGGGTGATTTCACCCGTTCTGACAAGGCCAGTTTGCGTATGGCAGGGGAGCTCTTTCACAAACTTCGACCGTGTGTTGCCAATTTTTGTGCGCCATGTTTGTTGGTCGTTAGCGGGAACTCGCTGCTCTGTTTTCTCGAGCGGGATTCACTCCGGAGCTGGTTGAAGCGACCCAGCAGAGGGGAAATGTGTTGTTGATAGCTGCCGAGGACCTGTGAAGATCCGGAAGTAAACGATGGCTGCAGCGGCAGGGCTGTGTTAAACTCGATAAAAGGACTGCCAAAGTGTTCCTTGGCGATATCAGGTCATTAGGGCGGGTTTTGATGCAAAATGGCCAAGCAGAAAAAGCTGATTGAGCTGCGGCATTATGATTTGCCGCCCCATGAATACATC
>CAZCMX010000108.1:0-4771 GCA_964499985.1 uncultured Mageeibacillus sp. | reverse complement strand
CATTATTTTTATATTTGATATTCTGCCGGGCTGCAAGTCCATGCTAGCATGAACCCAGTCCTGGGGAAACCAGGGAAATTGAGAAGGAGAGAACGTATGAAGAAAACCCTTTCCATCCTGCTGATTCTGGCCATGCTCTTTTCCGTTCTGGCGTTGACTGCCTGTGGCAGCAACAGCTCGGAAACCACTGCTGCAGCCACCACTGCCAGCCAGGCTGCCGCTGATTCAACGTCTGCCGCCGCCACCAATGAACCAGTCACCATCTCGATTTTGACCGCCCAGGGCAGCTATCGCGCTGAAACCTTTGCCAAAATGGCCGCGGTCATGAAAGAAAAATACAACTATACCGTTGATTTCCAGGTCTTGCCGGATGACCAGTACTATACGGTCGCCCGGGCCAAGGTTGCCACCAATGAAGTGCCTGACATCATCGAGTACAATACTCCTTCGAACAATATCGAACTCGGCGCAACCGAGAACTGCGTCCCCCTGGATGACCAGCCCTGGGTCAAGCGCCTGATCAACCCGGACCTGCTCAAAGATCCCACCGATGGCAAGATCTATGCCATGCCGCGTGATGTCGGCAGCTTCTTCGGTGCGGCCTATTTCAACAAGAAGCTCCTGAACGAGCTGGGTGTCAGCATCGAACAGCCGAAGACCATGGACGAGTTCTATGCCCGCCTGCAGGAAATCAAAGACAAGAGCAATGGCAAAGTCACCCCTCTGTATGTGACCAATGCCGACACCTGGACCACCCAGGTCTATATGACCCTCGGCTTTGCCGTCTACAACTACCCCAATGACACCGATATTTTCCAGAAACTCCTGAAAAATGAACTGACCTTCCCGGATGCCCCTGGTTTCAAGGAAGTCATGAACCAGTACAAGAAATTCTATGAACTCGGCCTGGTCAACAAAGACCACCTGTCCGCCAACTACGAATCCGCCAAGGAAGCGCTGCCCTCCGGCAAAGCCGCTGTCTACCTGAATGGTGAATGGTACGTTTCCGATGCCAAGTCCAAATTCCCGGATGCCGAATTCGGATCCTGGGTCGTTCCCTTCAATGATCAGCTGATCATGGGCACGGGCGCCTATGTCCGTGGCTGGTTCGCCATGAAGGGTGGCAAGCAGGTTGACAAGACCCTCGAATTCCTCGACCGCTGGTCCCAGCCTGAAGTCATGGACATCTACTATGCCGACCTGGCTGGCTTCCCGGCCTTCAATGATGTCAATGGCGGCACCGTCGACCCCAGCGTCCAGGATCTCGTTGACAAATACCTCTCGACCGGCAAATACACCTACCAGATCAATGACCCGATGGGCGTTGCCAGCTCGATCTGGACCGAACTGTGGAAGCTCTATGTCGACATGGTCGCCCAGGATATCTCTGCTGAAGACACCCTCAAAGACTGGCAGCAGGTCTATGCCGACTATATGAAGCAAAACCAGCAGCCTGGCTTCTGATTCTGCATCACCCCAACTTCAACACTTGAACTGGAACAGGGCTGGCAGCTCGCTGCTGCCAGCCCTGTCTCGCCAGAAACCAAACTTTTGGCCCAGTGGAAAGGCTCCTGATCATGCGAAAAAAAACATTGCTGCCATACCAGAAAAGCCTTGTCATCCCGGCAGTCCTGATCTTCAGTTTCTTTTTTGTCCTGCCTGTCCTGGCATCCTTCATCCTTGCTTTTACGGACTGGAACCTCTCCCGCTTTACCACCCCAGTCTGGAATGGCCTTGAAAATTTCTCGTATATTTTCACTGACCGCAAGTTTGGACTTTCGGTTAAAAACACGTTCGTCTTTGCCATTTTCACGGCCAGCCTGAAAACGATCCTCGGACTTTTTGTCGCGCTGGCAGTCAACCGTCCCCTGAAAACCCGCAATGTCCTGCGGACGGTTTATTATATGCCGGCTGTCTTGTCCATGGTCGTTGTCGGCATCATGTTTGACGCCATTTTCCGCTTCGATGGCATGTTCAACCAGTTCCTCGCCGCCCTGGGTCTGGAAAGCCTGCAGCAGGACTGGGTTGGCGGCTACAAGACCGCTCTGCCGGTTGTCATCCTGGCCGATGTCTGGCGCTGGACGGGGTTCAATATGGCCGTCTTCCTCGCCGGTCTGCAGAGCATCCCCAATGATTATTATGAAGCTGCCCGGATTGACGGTGCCAGCAGCTGGCAGCAGTTCCGCCGGATCACCGTGGCCTTGCTGATGCCTGCTTTCACCGTCAATATCGTCTTCAATACCATCGGTGGCCTGAAGGTCTTTGAACAGGTCTTTGTCATCACCGGTGGCGGACCAGGCTTTGCCTCCCAGGTCTTCAGCACGTATATCTACAGTGCGTTCTCCCAGGGCTTGCTGGGCCGTTCGACTGCCATGAGCCTGATCCTGTTCATCACCGTCTTTGCCTTGTCCAACCTGATGAATACCGTCCTGAAAAAGAAGGAGGTGAGCTGAGCGATGAAACCCAAGAATAAGGAACGCCTGATCAATCTGACCGTTGAAATCATCATTATCGCCTGCAGCCTGCTGATCATCATCCCCCTTCTGGTCATGATTTTCGGTTCATTCAAAACACCGGCGGAAGCCCTGAAATTCAATGCCCTGCCCCCGACAACCTGGGAGTTTGCCAACTACTCGTTTGTCATCGTGACCGGCAAAATCCTGCTGTCGATGATGAACAGCATCATCGTCACCCTGGGTGTCCTGATTGCCTGCGTCGGCTCGGCCGCATTGGGCGGCTTCATCCTCGCCCGCGTCGATGGCAAATGGTCCCGCTTCCTCCAGTCCTATTTCCTGGCCGGCATGGTGGCTCCCTTGCAGATCATCACCACCTTTGCCATGCTCAAGATGCTCAACCTGATTGGCACCCACTTTGCAGTCATCATGGTTATGGCTGCTGTCCAATTGCCTTGGGCCATGTTCATGTTCATCAATTTCATCAAAGGAATTCCCCGCGAACTGGATGAAGCGGCTTTCATTGATGGTGCCGGAACCTTGCGCTTGTTTGTCTCTGTCATTCTGCCCACCCTGAAACCGATCTTTGCCACAACCACCGTCATGACCGCCATGTTTGCCTGGAACGAGTTCATGATCCCGATCTATTTTTTCAATAATTCCAAGAACTGGACCATGCCCCTGACGGTCTACAACTTCTTCGGCCAGTATTTCAGCAATTGGAACTACGTCTTTGCCGATCTGGTCCTGACCGCGTTGCCGATCACCATTCTCTACCTGTTCAGCCAGAAATTCATCGTCGCCGGCCTGACGGCTGGCTCAGTCAAGGGCTAACCCAGCCCACTTGTCATCAGAGAAGCCCGGCTGAATGCTGAGCGAATATACAGGAGGTCACATTCATGTCTTCATCACAGTATCGTCCCCGCCAGTTCACCCCCGACATGGAATCCGTCCGGACCCACCAGGTCCCGCAATGGTTTGATGACTGCAAACTGGGCATTTTCATTCACTGGGGCGCCTATTCCGTACCAGCCTATGCTCCGCCGACCTGCGAGCTGGGTGACATCCCGATCGATATCCGTTGGTTCTCCAACAATCCCTACTCCGAGTGGTATATGAACTCTGTCCGTGTCGGCCAGGGACCTTCCTATGAACACCATGTAGCCACCTATGGCAAGGATTTCCCCTACGAGAATTTCACTGACATGTGGAAGGCTGAGAACTGGAATGCTGCCGAATGGGCAGATCTGTTCAAGAAATCGGGCGCTGGCTACATCGTTCCTGTCACCAAGCACCATGACGGCTTCTGCCTCTGGCCGAGCAAGTACACCGACTACCATACGGGGAATCGCGGCCCGATGCGTGACATCATTGGTGAACTGGCCACGGCTGTCCGGGAAGAAGGCATGAAATTTGGCGTCTATTATTCCGGCATCCTCGACTGGACCTATACCACCGTGCCGATCTGCGACGAATTTGATGTCCACAACCCGCCCAATATCACCGCAGCCTATGCGGATTATGCCTTCAACCAGGCCACGGAACTGATCGACCGTTATCAGCCTTCGGTCTTCTGGAATGACATCGACTGGCCGAAAAAGGGCATCGTCGATCTGCCCGCCCTGTTCTCCTATTACTACAACAATGTTCCGGAAGGCGTTGTCAATGACCGCTGGAATGGCGTCTGGGCCGACTATACCACCAAGGAATACAAGTATGGCCAGATGACACTCGATAAGAAGTGGGAAATGTGCCGCGGCCTGGGCCTGTCCTTTGCCTATAACCAGGTTGAAACCGACGAGCACTATATCCAGCCCAATAAGCTGATTGCCCTGCTTCTCGAAAGTGTCAGCCACAACGGCAATCTCCTGATCAATGTCGGACCCAAAGCCGATGGCACGATCCCGGCCGAACAGCGCGACCGCCTGCTCTACCTGGGCCAGTGGCTCTCCGTCAATGGTGACGCGATCTATGGCACCAAGACCTGGACTCGCCAGCAAGAGCGCCTGGCCGGCGGCATCGATTGCTACTTCACCAGCAAGAATGACAAGGTCTATATCATGCTCGACAATGTCGCGGCAGGCAGCAGCACCGTGGTCATTCCCGGTCTGGCCGAAGCCGCTGCGACCATCCGGCCGCTGGCTGCGTCCGAAGCCGAGTTCGCCGTCCAGGGCCCTGACCTGAAAATCAGCCTGGCCAATATCCCGGCTGGCTCCCCGGCCCTCGCCTTCGTTTTTGGTTGAGCCGGTGATTCCGCTGACGGTCGACAACCTCATGCGTTTTCTGCAGAAAGCCGGCAAACGACTGGGCTGAAGCGG
>CAZCMX010000107.1:0-4818 GCA_964499985.1 uncultured Mageeibacillus sp. | reverse complement strand
TTGATTCTGGGCATCCACCAGGTCTTGGCTGAGCGCACCGGTCTGGATGCAGACCTGCTGGCTGCCAGGGCCAATTTTTACACGGACACTCTGGCGGTCCGTCACTTGATGCGCGTCGCCTGTGGCCTTGATTCGATGCTCCTGTGCGAAGACCAGATTCTGGGCCAGATCCGCCAGGCCGACCGCCTATCCCGCGAGTCGGCCACGGCTGGCCATATTCTGGCTGACCTGCTCCAGGCGGTCTACCGGTGTGCCAGCCGGTTTCGCCACCGCTCCGGCCTCCAGGGCCGCGCCCTGTCCATTCCCAGCCTGGCGGTCCAGAAGGCCTTGTCCCTGGTCGACCAGACAGGACCGCTGACTGCCCTGGTCCTGGGGGCCAGCGGCCGGACGGGCCTGCTGGTCATCCAGGAGCTCCTGAATCGCTGCAAGAACCGGGTCCGGATCCTGGCCACTTACCGGAATCTGTCCCCCGTCTTGCAGGATCTGAGCCGGCAATACCCGGACCTGACCCTGGTCGAATACAGCCAGCGCCTGGAGCATCTGGATGAGTCTGACCTGGTGTTCAGCGCGACGCTCAGTCCGCACTGGACGGTGACTGCTGAGCACTATCTGCAGTCTGTCAGGACCAAAAAACCACGCGTCCTGGTGGATCTGGCGATGCCGATGGACCTCGACCCAGCCTTGGCCCAGCTGCCCGAGACCAGCCTTTTGCGCCTCGACCAGCTGCAGGCTCTGGCGTCTGCAAACAGCCTTCATCTGAAGCAAGCGGCCAGCCAGGGCGAGGATCTGGTCCAGGCTGAGGCGGATGCCTATGCGGCCCGGCTGCTGTTTCGCCACAAATTGCCCCGGCTGCGCCAGCAGATCGAGCGGGCAAGTGACCTCGTTCCCTATTACAGTCCCAGGGAGCTCCTGACCCAGCTGGCTTATAATGTCCGGGATCTGGCCCGGGCGGAAGAGCTCGAGATTTTCCTGGACTGTCTGGAAAAAGGTCTGGCTTACAAGGCTTTGCAGCCCGACCGGCGTTTCCCGCCCCGGTCGGCACCGGTTAGCCAGCCGCCTCAGCTCGAAGGCCACAGGGAGGGTCAGGCATGAGCCATTTCCCGTTATTTGTTGAATTGGCTGGGCAACGCTGCCTGATCCTGGGCGGAGGACAGGTAGCCTGGCGCCGTTGCCTGGTTTTGCGTGATTTTGGAGCCCAAGTTGTCCTCCTGGCGCCAGAGCTGTGCCCGGACCTGGCCAGGCGATTGGCGGAGGATGATGGCATTTCCTGGATCCGGTTTGCCCTGCAGGCGGGTGATGAAGGCTTATTGGCTGACTGGCTGGCGGACGTGAGGCTGGCGATTGCCGCCAGTGATGATTCAGCCATGAACCATCTGCTGGCTGCAGTAGCCAAAGACCGGCAGATCCCGGTCTCCATCGCGGATGATCCGGCCGCATCGACCTTCCTGTTTGCGGCCACGGTGCATCGGGGCAATCTTTGTGCCGGGATCACCAGCGGTGGCTCGAGTCCACATCTGGTGCAGCATTTGCGCCTGGCTCTGGAAGCCGCCTGGCCCGGCTGGCTCACCGAATTGGCCGGTCAGCTGCAGCACTTGCGCCAGATCACCCTGGCCCGGCCCGGCCTGTCAGCGAAGGACCGCCAGACCCTGCTGGATGGCTTGGTTTTACTGGCTCTGGCCCAGCAAAGTCCACTGGACCCCGGGCAAATCGAGGCCTATATCACTCGTCTGGGCCAGACTGGCCCGGCCAGCCCGCAGAAAGGACCGTCCGATGACTGATCAGAAACGACGGGTGCGCATCGGCACCCGCAAGAGCCCACTCGCCCTGGCCCAGACGCAGCTGGTCGTAGACTGGCTCAGCCGGGGCCGTCCGGACCTGGCGATCGAAGTGATCGCCATGAGCACCCAGGGTGACCACAACCTGGAACAGAGCCTGCAGCAGATGGGTGGCAAAGGTGTATTCACCAGTGCGTTCGAATCCGCCTTGCTCGAAGACCGGATCGACCTGGCCGTCCACAGTGCCAAGGATCTGCCCATGGCGCTGGCGCCAGGCCTGGTCCTGGCTGCGGTATCCAGGCGCGAAGATGAACGGGATGTCCTGGTGGTCCGGGCCGACCAGGCAGAATGCCTGGACAAAACCCATCCGGAGCATGCTCAGTTTTTCCGGAAGCCACTGGGCACAAGCAGCCTGCGCCGGGAGATCCAGTTGAAAATGGCCTATCCTGAAGCCACCTTTGCGCCGATCCGGGGTAATGTGGGCACCCGTCTGCAGAAATTGGCGGCTGGGGATTTTTCCGGCCTGGTCCTGGCTGCCGCTGGTTTGAAACGCCTGGGCCTTCTGAAGGGCCAGCCCGGACTGACCGGATGGGAGGCCATTGAATGCAAAGATCCAGCCGTACCGCTGCTCGCCCTTTACCTGAGTTTTGACCAATGTCTGCCGGCAGCCGGACAAGGCTTTCTCGCCCTGGAAACAAGAGCCAGTGATCTTGACCTGCGTGCTCTGCTGCAAGCACAGGTCAATGACCCGGCTGCCGAGATTTGCCTGCTGGCCGAGCGATCCTGCGTCCAGACTCTGGCGGGTGGCTGCAATGCGCCTCTGGCTATCCGCTGCACTTATGATGTCAGGTCGCGTCAGCTGGATCTCTTGGTCCTCGATGGTCGTCGAGTCACGGGACCTGGTGCCGGTCAGCTGGAGCGGTGGGATATGGGCCAGGCGCGGCGTCTGCAATTTTCTGCCTGCCTGACCGGGCCCGGATTGGCAGCTGAGGCCGCTGCCAGAGCCAGAGACTGGGCCAGGACCCTGCCACAGGGCCGGGTCGATCTGGTAGGTGCGGGACCCGGGCGGATCGATTTGATCACTCTCCAGGGGAAAACCTGTCTCGAGCAGGCCGATGCGATTGTCTATGACCGCCTCGCCTCTCTGGGCTTGCTTGGGCTGGCCCGGGCGGATGCGGAGCTGTATTTCGTTGGCAAGCAGGCGGGTGAGCATACTCTGGCGCAGGACCAGATCCATGTGCTTTTGGCGGCCCTGGCCCGACAGGGCAAGCGGGTGGTCCGGCTCAAGGGCGGCGACCCCTTTGTCTTTGGCCGCGGCGGGGAAGAAGCCCTGTACCTGCAGGCTCAGGCGGTCCCCTTTTCCATCGTGCCCGGGGTCACCTCAGCTGTCGCCGTCCCAGCCTATGCGGGCATTCCCGTCACGCATCGCGGCCTTGCTGCCTCTTTTCAGGTGATTTCCGGCCATGACAGCAAGTCCGGGGACTTGAATCTCGATTTTGCCCGGCTGGCCGAGGGTGAAGGCAGCCTGGTCTGCCTGATGGGTCTGGCGGCCCTGCCCCAGCTCTGCCAGGGTTTGCTGGCATATGGCCTCGACCCCCAGACGCCAGCAGCGACCATCCAGTCGGGCACGACCGGCCGCCAGCGCCAAGTGACCGCGACCGTGCAGGACCTGCCGGCTGCCGTGGCCAGGGCTGGCCTGCACAGTCCGGCCATCACAGTGATTGGTCCGGCTGTCCGGCTGTCTGCTGACCTGGCCTGGTTTACCCCTGGTCCACTCAAGGGCCAGCGGATCGCCCTGACCCGGGCGCGGAGCAAACAAAGCACCTCGGACTGGGCATCACGGATCCTGGAACTCGGTGGCGAGCCGGTCGAGCTTGACTTGATCCGGATCCACTCCCGGGCTGCCGCCAAAGAGGTCCAGACCGCTGTCGGCTGCCTGGAGACCTTCAGCTGGCTGGTTTTGACCAGCCAGGCCGGCGTTGAGGCCTTCATGGAAGCGCTGCGCCAGGCCGGACGGGATATCCGTTCGCTGGCCCATTGCCGGATCGCAGCAATCGGACCAGCAACGGCAGAGGCCTTGCTCAGCCATGGCCTGCGGGCGGACTTCCAGCCCCAAACCTTTACCAGCGAGGCCCTGGCGGCAGGGTTGCTGCCCTGTTTGACCGGTGATGACCATGTCCTGATCTTCACCGCAGCGGCAGGATCCAAAGGGCTGGAAACCTCGCTGCTGGCTCAAGAAATCCCTTGCCAGACGGTTGCCGCCTATGACACGGAAACGATCCCTGCCCATGCCGAGGCTTTGTTGCAAAACTTGGACCGGATCGATGCCATTACTCTGGCCAGTGCCTCAGCCGCCGAGGCCCTGGCCGACGGGATCGATGCTTCCCCGACGATCGACTGGCCCCAGTTCCTGGCGCGCCAGGTTCCGCTCTATTGCATCGGGCCAATGACCGCCCAGGCCTGCCTGAACCGTGGCCTGCCCGTCCGGGCGACTGCTCGGGCAGCGACCTTTGCGGACTTGATCCAACGGATCCTTGAAGACCAGGCTCAACCAGAAATGACAGGAAATGAGGAATGAAACCGATGAATACTTGGCTCAACCAGAGCGAGCGGCCCCGCCGTCTGCGCCAGTCCGCAACCCTGCGCCGGCTGGTTGCTGAAAACACCCTGTCCCTGGAGGGATTGGTCATGCCGATTTTTGTCCAGGCGGGCCAGGACATCTGTGCACCGATCACGGCCATGCCGGGTATTTTCCGCTATTCGACCGACCAGCTGGCCGCCCATCTGACCGAGCTCGATGCAGCCGGGGTCCGGACGGTGCTCCTGTTTGGCATTCCGGCGGCGGCCGAAAAGGACGCCTGTGGCAGTGCGGCGCATGATCCCCAGGGGCCGGTCCAGGCAGCGATCCGCCTGATCCGCCGCCAATTCAACCATTTTGTCGTTTTTGCCGATATCTGCCTGTGCGAATACACCGACCATGGCCATTGTGGCCTGCTCAGTGCAGACCGGGAGACCATCGACAATGACCGGACATTGCCGGAGC
>CAZCMX010000106.1:0-4827 GCA_964499985.1 uncultured Mageeibacillus sp. | reverse complement strand
AGTCGGGCCAGGATGCCCTGCACAGCGAAAACGCCGAAGATCCGTCCCTGGGCTATATCGTCATGCAAAATGGCACTTTGAACATCACGGCGGCAGATGATGCCATCCGTGGCAACAGTTTCGTCCAGATCGATGGCGGAACAATAGAGATCGAGACCTGCAGGGAAGGGATAGAGGCCAATAACATCATCATCAATGACGGACAGATCAACGTCAACGCTTTGGACGATGGCTTCAACGCCACACAAAAGGTCAGCGCCGATGTTTCGATCGAAGTCAATGGGGGCACGATCCGAGTCAGCATGGCCAGTGGGGATACCGATGCCTTTGACTCCAACGGTACCCTGACCATCAATGGCGGCATCCTCACAGTTGAGGCCCAGTCTGCCTTTGACTCCAATGGAACAGCTGCATTGAACGGTGGTACGGTCACTGTCAACGGCCAGGTCATCACACAAATCACACAATCTCAGCCCGGCGGCCAAGGCGGTCCTGGCGGTTACGCCGGGGGCGGCAAGATCAGACGCTGAGCTCATTTACAGGTACTTGACCCAATAGATGATTAATAAACTGCTGGGCGCGCCGGCCGGTGAAACTGCCATGCCAGAGTCCCCATTGACGGGCTTCGCTTAGGAGTTCGTCTTTGCTCAGCTTGATTTCTGGGTACCGCTGGGCGATGCCCTGGACGATCTCGAGATATTCCTGCTGGTTGGGCTTGTCGAAACGGATGGTGACGCCAAAGCGGCTGACCAGGGAGATTTTTTCCTCCGCGGTATCGGAATGATGGATGTCATCGCTGTTGATGGCATCCTTGCGGTCGGTCCAGGTTTCCCGGATCAGGTGGCGGCGATTGGAGGTGGCGTAGATCAGGACATTGTCAGGGGTGATTTCCATGCCACCCTCAATCACGGCCTTGAGGTATTTGTATTCGGTTTCAAAATCCTCAAACGACAGGTCGTCCATGTAGATGATGAAGCGGTAGGTGCGGTTTTTGATCAGGGAAATAACCGCTGCCAGATCCTTGAACTGGTGCTTGTAGATCTCGATGATCCGAAGACCCCGGCCGTGGTACTCGTTGAGAATGGCCTTGATGCAGGTGGATTTACCGGTACCGCTGTCACCATAGAGCAGCAGATTGTTGGCCTTTTTACCCGCCATGAAGGCCTCGGTATTTTCGACCAGCATACGCTTTTGCATCGCATAGCCGATCAGATCATCCAGATGGACATCGACGGTATTGGTGATCGGAATCAGCTCGAGCGGACCAACACCGGACTGGAGGCGAAAAGCCCTGTTCAGCCCCAGAAGACCGACACCGTGATCGCGATAGAAGTCGGTCACGATTTGGAAGACCTCGTGCTCGTTCCCGGCCTTGGCGATGGCCTGGCTCAGCTCGCGGACCTTGACACTGACGCTTTGATTGTAGGTTTTCCGGTCTTTTTTGACTGCCTGGTACTGGCTGATCGTGGAGAAGCAATCGATCTGGAGCGCCTTCTCGAGCGGGCCGAAATCATAGTTGAACAATTCAAGGAAGATTTGGCAATCGTGCTTGGCCAGGTTATTGACACTGCCTTCCCGGGCACCGACCTTTTCGCAAGTCAGACTGAATGGCGTTTCGGTGCTGGCCAGGAGGAACGCTAAGTAATCGTGCCAGAGGTTCTGGTCAAAACCGTTCAGGGTCGCCAGTTCGAGCAGACGATGGATCTGGGTATAACAATCGGCGATTAATTCTTCGGGCTGGCAGGCGTTACTGGCAAGGCGGCGGCAGATATCCGCCAACTGGACCAGGATGCTATCCGGTGCAAACGTGCGATAAATGATCAGTTGGTTAATCAGGCGATGCATGGCAATGACCCCCAGGTCCTGTTTTCTGGATGACTCAAGTTTACTTCATTTCCCCATCAAATCTCCATATCAATGAGCGATACTGCAAGCGTAATCAAGATAAGGGAGGAGGAATTCCCAATGATGCGCTTTGGTTATGCTGGCTGGAGAGAGTTTGGCTGTGCCAATGGATTTTTTGGTTCAACCAATATGATGGGCTGGATCGGAGGTGGGATTGCCATGATTATCGGTCTGATTGCGCTGGTGGTATTGATTGTTTTCCTGATGAACTGGGCTCGCAATGGCCGGGTTCAATCTGCGCCGCCAGGATTTGGCCTGCATGCAAACAGCGAGGCGTTGCGGATTCTCCATGAGCGTTATGCGCGTGGTGAAATCAGTGATGATGATTATCGTCGCATGAAAAATGAACTGTTAAAGTAGGAGGTGTTTCGATGACGGGATTATTGCTTGCTCAATGCATTCGTGACTGTGGCCATGTCGGCCGGGAACTGGCAGCATGCATCCAGATGATGCTCCAGATGTAAGCGGTTGACGCAGCCGGGGTCTTCAAGATCGAACTGAGTGCCGAAGAGATCGCTTATCTGGAAGAACCGTATGTCCCGCACCGGATCGTCGGAGCAGTTTGAGACTGGACGTCGCGGGAAAGTCGGCTATACTGGAGAGGATTTGTTCAATGGATTGGAGAACCGGATTATCGTGAAAACTCTATTGATACGCCTGGCCAGCCTGATCTGGGGCCTTTTCCTGTTTGCCCTCGGCATCGTCCTGACCATGAAAGCCAATATCGGCTTTGCGCCCTGGGATGTCCTGCACAGCGGCCTGAGCGAGCGCACGGGGGTTTCCTTTGGCACAGTATCAATTTTGATCGGACTATTGATTTGTGTCCTGGTTCTGCTGCTAGGCGAAAAGCTAGGTCTTGGCACCCTGCTCAATATGGTGCTGATCGGCTCATTTATTGATATCTTGCTTAAAGCTGACATCATACCGGAGGCTCAGGGCTTTATCTCCGGCCTGGCCGTGATCACCCTCGGTCTTTTCGTGATCGCTTTCGGTTCGTATTTCTATATCAAGGCGGGTTTCGGTGCCGGACCGCGCGATTACCTGATGATCGTCATCCGGCGCCGGACCCGTTTGTCTGTTGGGCTCAGCCGTGGCCTGGTCGAGGGCACGGCTGTGCTTTTTGGCTGGCTTTTGGGTGGCCCAGTCGGGGGCGGGACCGTGCTGGCTGCTTTTGGCATCAGTATATGCATCCAGATCGTTTTCTCGCTGCTGAAATTTGAACCGGCTGCCGTCCAGCATGAGACGCTGACCCTGACCTGGCAGCGTCTGCGCCAGGCGGTGGCTTCGGATTCCTAAGCGGATCCGTTGGTTCCGGACGAGCGGGATCTTTCCGGATCATGTCGGCGATTGACAGAATTTTCAGTCAGAGGCAAGGTGGACAATGTCCGCCTTTTTTCTTGCAACAATCATTTGTAAATAATAATATAAAAAAACATATATGATTATATTGACAATAGTGTGTATGACATAGTATATTGAAGCTAGAGGAGGCGATGAAATGGACCAGACTAAAGCTCTGCTTGAAAATATGGTTTCCGAGCTTCGCCGCGGTACTTTGATTCTCAGTGTCCTGGCACTTCTAAGACAGCCGCAGTACGGCTACTCTCTGGTGTCCGGACTGGAATCACATGGGATTTCGATTGAAGCTGGCACACTCTATCCGCTGCTGCGGCGTCTGGAGAAACAGGGGCTTTTGGACAGCGAATGGGATGTCGACCAATCCCGGCCCAGGCGCTACTATGTCCTGAATGATTCAGGACAGAAGATCCTGGCCCAGTTATCTGCCGAATGGATGCGCATGAATGAGGCCATCCAGGATTTGCTCCAGTCTGGAGGTTGAGGACGATGGAACTGATTGATCGCTATGTCTATGCTGTTGTCAAACGCTTGCCCGCCACCCAGCGGGCCGATATCGAGAAGGAACTGCGCAGCTTGATCGAAGACATGACTGCGGAGACGGTTGCAGCTGGCCAGCCTGAAAAAAGTGCCGTTGACTCGGTCCTGCGCCAACTCGGCCATCCGGCTTTGCTGGCAGCCCAGTACCGCGGGGTGGAGCAGCACCTGATTGGCCCGGGCTTGTACTATCTGTATGCCCTGGTACTCAAGATCGTTCTGCTCGCCACCGGAGGCGGCTTATTGATCGCCATGCTCGTCAATTTGCTGGTGCATGGCAGCGCAGAACCTGTGCAGACTGTATTGGAGACGATCGGCAGCCTGTTTTCCGGCCTGATGGGGGCTTTTGCCTGGGTGACACTGATCTTTGCTGCCATCGAACGCTATAGTCCGGAGAAAATCGACGTGGCCAAGTCAGAGGCTTTTGACCCGCGTGACTTGCCTGAGGTTCCCCGCAAGGCGGAACGGATCCACCCGTCAGATCCGATCGCCAGCATGGTCTTCATCCTGATCGCCATGATCCTGGCCAGTTTCGTTCCCCGCCTGGTTGGCTTGTACTGGACCGGCATGCCAGGTGGCCAGATGGTGCCCTTGTTCAATGAGCCGGTCTATCGCCTGTACCTGCCCTTCATTCTGGCAACGCTGGGGATCGCCCTGGTCAAGGAGATCGCCAAGCTGGTCACGGGCCGCTGGACGATTGCCTTAGCGGTTGGGGCCTTGCTGATCGATATCCCTGGCCTGATTCTGACAATTGTCATGTTCAATCATCCGGGGCTGTTCAATCCCGACTTTTTCAGCCAGATGTTTGCTTTGACCCAGTCCGCTGATCCGATGCTCCTCGGCCTTCAGATGCCGCAGTTTCTGGCCAGAGTGGTGATCGGTCTATCCCTGTTCGGCTTTGCTGTCGACACCATCAAAACGGTTGCGATGGTCATCCGCAAAATGATCAATCCCTGATCTGGCCTGATCTTCAATCCGAGACGAGGCAAAGCATGGCGTGTGATTTTCCAAAATCATGCGCCTTTTTTC
>CAZCMX010000105.1:0-4866 GCA_964499985.1 uncultured Mageeibacillus sp. | reverse complement strand
TTTTTCGCTATAATCTACTATTGCACACCAACTTCGAGTCTGTCCAGCTAAATCCCCGGGGACATGCGGGCTGACCGGGGCCGGACCTGAAAAGGACCGGCCTTCCACGTGAAAAGGAGTTTGGCCTTGTTTGAAGATACCCTCCTGCACCGAAATCCATTCGAGTGCAGCGTCGTGTTTGTCCCATGCTGACAGTGACCCCCCTTGAAAAAGCCAGGGCCTTGCTTCTGGCCGAGTCAGCCCGTCTGGCCGAGCTGAAAACGCCAAGCCCGGCCAGCCCAGAATGCTGGGAGAGCCTCTCCTTGCCCGGCGCCACGGGCCGCATCCTGGCGGAATCCATCCTGGCACCTGCGCCTGTGCCTTCCTTTGACCGGTCACAGGTCGATGGCCTGGCCGTCCGGGCCGTGGATACCTTCGGCGCCAGTGAAGCCCTGCCAGCCATTTTGAATTTTGCCGGTGAAGGATGGATGGGCCAGCCCGCAACCCGGCCTTTACAGCCCGGCGAATGCTTTGCCGTGGCAACCGGCGGCATGTTGCCAGCCGGAGCAGATGCCATGGTCATGATCGAGGATGTTGAGCAGCTCGATCAGGAGACGCGGCTGGTGACCCGCAGTGTCTCGCCGGGCAACCAGGTCACCCGATGTGGTGATGATTGCCAGGCCGGCCAGCTCATCCTGGAGGCTGGACGCCGGCTCCGGGCTCCGGAAATCGGCGCCATTGCCGCCCTGGGCCTGGACCGGGTGCGAGTCCGACCCCTGGTGCGGGTGGCCATTGTGTCTACGGGGGATGAGCTCATCGCCGCGGGATCGGCGGCCCAGGTGAACGCAGCTCCGGCGGGCCTGATCTTTGATGCCAATGGTCCGATGCTGGCTGCTGCGGTCCAGGAGGCCGGCGGGCTGCCGGTACCGCTGGGCATCGTGCGCGACCAGCTGGGCGAACTGACCACGGTCCTGGAGCAGGCCCTGGGCCAGGCGGATCTGGTCCTGGTTTCTGGTGGCAGCTCGGTCGGCGCCCGCGATTATGTGGAGCAGGCGATTGCCGCTGCCGGCACACCGGGCGTTGTTCTGCATGGTCTGGCGGTCAAGCCGGGCAAGCCAACTCTGGCCGGCATCTGCCAGGGCAAAATCGTCATCGGCCTGCCCGGGCATCCGGTCGCGGCCTGGTTCATTTTCGAGCAATTGGTGCGGCCATTGATCCAGCAGCAAAGCGGCCTCGATCCAGAACGCTTCATCCCCTGTACCGTGATGGCCCGGACTTCGAGCCGGATCCCCTCCAACCATGGCCGGGAGGAATTTGTCCTGGTCCGCCTGGTCAGGCCTGGAGCCGATCTGCGGCCGATGGACGGCGAGCCGGATGAAGCCTGGCCAGGCCATGAGATCTGGCTGGCCGAGCCCTTGCCGACGCGGTCCGGCCTGATCACCCAGCTGTCAACCAGTGACGGCTATCTGCGGATTGACCGCGACAGCGAAGGCCTCGAAGCCGGCGTGCTGGTCCGGGTGACCCTGTTGAGGAGTGAAATGCCATGGCGCAAACCTATTTGAAAAATACCCCGCTGGCCGCTGCCCTCGCGGCCTATCTGCCCGCCTTTGCCAGTCAGCCGGAAAGCCAGCGCGAATGGCTGGCAACCCCAGAGGCGGCCGGCCGGATCACCGCTGAGGCCATCTATGCCCGGCTCAATGTCCCGCATTACCTGGCCTGCGCCATGGACGGCATCGCGGTGCGGGCGGCCGACACCTTCGGCGCGACCGACCAGCAGCCGGTGCAGCTGTCTGCCAGCCAATACAGCGTCGTAGATACCGGGGATCCGCTGCCGGACGGTTGTGATGCCGTCGTCATGGTCGAGGACCTGGTGCACCAGGGCGACCGCCTGCTGCTTGCGACGCCAGCGGTGCCCTGGCAGCATGTGCGCCAGATCGGCGAAGATTTTTGCGCCGGGGACTTGCTCGTGCCGAGCTTTTCTCAGCTGACACCCGGCGCGCTCGGAACGCTGGTTGCCGGGGGTGTCCTCAAGGTCCCGGTCCAGAGCCGGCCCCGGATCACCCTGATCCCGACCGGTGACGAAATTGTCGCCCCCTCCCCTGATCTTCTGCCTGGCCAGATCGCGGAATTCAACTCGACCCTGTTTGGCAGCCTGCTGGCCAGCTGGGGCGCCCAGGTGGAAACAGCCGCGATCGTTCCCGACCGGCTGAGTGCGCTGGAGCAGGCGGTCCAGGCAGCAGTTGCCACATCGGACCTGGTCCTGGTCCTGGCCGGATCCTCGGCCGGCCGCGACGACTACACCACCCAAGTGATCGCCGGCCTGGGCGAAGTCCTGGTCCATGGGCTGGCAATCCGGCCGGGCAAGCCTGCCATCCTCGGCCGCATCGGCGCAGTGCCGGTGCTCGGCTTGCCGGGTTATCCGATCTCCGGGCTTGTGGTGCTCGAGACCGTGGTCGCCCCCCTGCTGCAGCAGCTGTTCCGCCTGGCCATTCCCGCCCGTCCCGTGGTCTGGGCCCGGCTTTCCCGCCGCCTGCTCTCATCACTCAAATACCAGGAATATGTCCGGGTCCGCCTGACTGCAGCCGGCGGCGGCCAGTATGCGGCCATTCCGCTCGAGCGAGGTGCCGGTCTGGTCAGCAGCTTCCTGAAAGCCGACGGCTGGCTGGTCGTGCCCCAGGATTGTGAAGGTTTCGAAGCCGGCACGGTGGTAGACATCGAGCTGCTGCGGCCGCTGGCGGAAATCGACCAGACCATCAGCGTGATCGGCAGCCATGATCCTTTGCTGGATGAATGCACCGATCTGCTCGCCCGTTTGCCAGGGCAGAAGTTCCGGCTCCAGTCGTCGCATGTGGGCAGTTTTGGCGGCCTGCTGGCGATCAGGCGCGGCGAAGCACATGTCGCGGGGATCCATTTGCTCGATGAAAGCAGCGGAACCTATAATCGCGCAGCGGTGGCGAAGAATTTCGCTGCGGGCGAAGCCATCCTGGTCGAGGGAGTCTACCGCCAGCAGGGCCTGATGGTGGCCGCGGGCAATCCGCTCGGCCTGCGGGGCCTGTCTGACCTGACCCGGCAAGGCTTGCGCTATGTCAACAGGCAAAAGGGAGCTGGCACCCGCATGCTCCTCGACTTTCACCTGCGCCAGCTGGGCGTCGCACCGGACCAGATTTCCGGTTATACACGCGAAGAACTGACCCATACCGCCGTCGCGGCCCAGATCGCCAGTGGCAGCGCCGATGCTGGTCTGGGGATTCTGGCTGCAGCCCGGACCTTTGGCCTCGATTTTATCCCCGTGGCCGAAGAACGCTATGATTTCCTGATCCAGAAAAGTCTCTTTGCCACGCCGGCGATCCGGCAATTCCTTGAGCTTTTACAATCTGCCGCCTTCCGGCAGCGGCTGGAGCGGCTCGGGGGCTATCGGATCGACCAGATCGGCCAGGTGCTGCACGATGCTTGACCAGTTCGGCCGCAACATCAATTATCTGCGGCTTTCCATCACGCCGCGCTGCAATCTCAATTGCATCTATTGCCGGCCTGGCCATTGCCCGGCAGGTTTTGATCCATTTGGCCAGACACGGATCTTGTCTGTGGACGAGATCGATCGCCTGGTCGGCGTCCTGGTCGGGCTCGGGATCAAAAAGGTCCGCCTGACCGGCGGCGAACCATTGCTGCGCGACGATCTGGAGTCGATCATCCGCCGGATTCGCCAGTATCCGCAAATCACCGACCTGTCATTGACCACCAATGGCCAGGATTTGGCTGCTCGGGCGCCAAGCCTCAAGGCCGCCGGGCTGATGCGGGTCAATATTTCGCTCGATTCCCTGCGTGCGGACCGGTTTGCCGAAATCACCGGCAGCGGCTCGCTGCAGCGGGCCCTGGCGGGAATCGATGCCAGCCTGGCTTATGGCTTGCATCCAGTCAAGCTCAATACGGTCCTGATGCGCGGGATCAACGACGATGAGCTTGACCAGCTGTTCGAACTGACTCGTGAACGTCCGCTGGCCCTGCGCCTGATCGAGCTGATGCCGATGAATGAAACGGCAGCCGAGCGGGAACGTCTGGTGACCGGCACGGAAATCCTGGCCCGCTATCCGCAGCTGGTCCGGGTGGCTGACAGCTATAGCGGCCAGCCGGCTGAGGACTACCGCCTGCCCGGCCATGCCGGGACGATCGGCCTGATCCGGCCGATTTCGCACCGCTTTTGCCAGATCTGCAACCGGGTCCGCATCACTGCGGATGGCAAGATCAAGGGATGCCTCGGCCAGAACGATGAATTCGACCTGCTGCCCTGGCTCGACCAGCCAGACAATGCCCTGCTGGCAGGCTTTCTCCGGACTGCGATCACGGCCAAGCCGGCAGGACATCGTTTCGAAGAGCGACGCCCGCCCGAGCGCGGCATGGACCGCACGGGTGGCTGACCGGGCCGGCGGCTGCTTGGTTTGGCTTGGCTTGGGACCAGAAATACATGACCCAGCCCAGGAAAGGACTTTATATTATGCCTGTTGATCCAGAACATGTGGCCGCAAGGCTGACCCACCTCAATGAGCGCGGTGAAGCGCATATGGTCGATGTCGGGGCCAAGACCGCCACCGTGCGCCTGGCCCGCGCCCAGGCCAGCGTGCGCATGCAGCCGGCCACACGCCAGGCGATCCTCGCGGGCCAGCTGCCCAAAGGGGATGTCCTGGCGACCGCCCGGATCGCCGGGATCATGGCCGCCAAAAAGACGTCCGAACTGATTCCGCTCTGCCATCCCCTGGCCCTGGAAAAAGTCAGCGTCGAGATCATGCCGGACGGAGACGATCGCCTGATGATCGAGGCTTGTGCCCAGCTGACCGGCAAGACCGGGGTTGAAATGGAAGCCCTGACCGCGGCCTCAGTAGCCGCCCTGAC
>CAZCMX010000104.1:3183-5165 GCA_964499985.1 uncultured Mageeibacillus sp. | reverse complement strand
AGTACCGCATCCTGGCCGACCAGAAGCTCCTGATCGACCAGATCCAGAACCTTGGCCCAGCCCTGAGCACGGCCATGGCTGAGGCCACGCAAAAGCAAATGGTTCCAGTCATCCGCAATATGAGCCAGTCCTTCGACCAAGCAGTCAAGCATGTCAACGAGCAGCAGCAGCAGGGGATCGGCAAGCTGGCCACCCACTTTGCCCGCCAGCTCGACCAGCTGCTGGGCGAACACCTCACCGGCCTGGCCACCTCGATCACCGCGCTGAATGAGCTCCATGCAACGGCCGCCAGCCGGACGCAGGCGCTGCTCACGGCCATCGACCAGTCGACTGGCCTGCAGCAGGATGCCCAGTCATCGGCCCAGGCGATCCTTGCCGGCCTGACCACTTCGCACCAGGCGGTGATTGAGAGCACCACCCGGCTCAATGAGGTCTTTGCTGCCAGCTCCAGCCTGCTGAGCCAGGTCTTTGCCGACAGTACCAGCCAGCTGAACCAGGTCCTCTCCAGCGGCTCGGCCAGTCTGGCTTCGACCTATGAAACCAGTTCAGCCAGCCTGGCGCAAACCTTTGACCACGGGACAGTCCGCATGCAACAGACCCGGGCCGGCGGGGCGACCCAGATCGAACAGCTCCTTTCCGCCAGCAGCACCCAGATCCAGGCTGCAGCCGCAGCCAGTGCGGTTCAGGTCAGCCAGACCTATGTGACGGGTGCCGATCGTCTGCAAGAGGCCTTCCAGGCCGGCAGCGACTTGCTCAATAGCCGCTTTGCCGAGGGCTCCAGCCAGCTCCAGACGGCTTTTTCCGGTACGACCGAGCAATTCGCCAGCACCCTCCATACCAGTGCCTTGGAGGTCCAGTCGGCTTTGTCGCAGGGCTCCGAGCACTTGCGCGCGATTTTCACCCAGGGCTACGAACAGATGGAGCTGGCCTTCAAGTCCAGCGCCGATACCCTCACCTCGTCGCTCCAGGCGGGCAGTGCATCGCTCCAGGATTCCTACCAGCAAAGCAGCGACCTGATCAACCAGCGCTTTGCCGAAAGCTCGAGCCAGCTCCAGGCCGCCTTCACCGGCTCGACCGAGCAATTTGCCAGCAGCCTGCACACCAGTGCCATGGAGGTCCAGTCGGCGCTGTCCCTGGGCTCCGAGCAACTGCGCGCCATCTTTACCCAGGGCTATGAGCAGATGGAATCGGCTTTCAAAAACAGTGCCGACACCCTAACCTCGTCCCTGACGACTGGCAGCTCCAGCCTGCAGGAATCCTATGCCCAGAGCAGTGCCCTGCTGACCGATCTGTTCAGCAAGGGCTCGAGCCAGCTGCAGGAGGCCTTTACCATTTCGACCGGGCAATTCGCCAGTACGCTCAATACCAGCGCCGACCATGTCAATCTGGCCTTGTCCCAGGGCGCCGAGCAGCTGCGCTCGATTTTCACCGAAGGCTCTGGCGAACTGCAGAAATCGTTCAGCAGTGGCTCGTCCGCTCTCACCCAATCCTTTGCCGCTGGCCAGGACCAGCTGGTCCAGACCCTCACCGGCGCCACCGAGGCCCTCGGCGAAACCCTGCTCAAGAGCAGCGATATGGTTTTGCAGCTGAAAACCATGATTGAATCGAGCCAGGCCGATGCCCAGCGCATCCACGAGGAACAGGTGGCGGTCGAGTCGCAGATAGGCGGCTATTTTGACCAGATGCATGTCCAGATCAATCGCCTGCAGGATGATCTCCAGGCCAGTCTGGTGGATATTTTCGGCAAATACAATGACCTGACGCAATTGACCCTGACCCAGTCGGACGAACAGTATCAGGATCTGATGACCCGTCTGACCGACAGCTCGACCACCTTGATGAATACCCTCGATGACCAGGTGCGTGACCTGACTTTCCTGGTCCGCGATGTCACCTCGGAAATTGCCGGCCTGAACAAATCCCTTGACCAGTCGGTCCAGAATTTTGGCGAGCAGATCCAGCTCAGCACACAGTCGACCTTC
>CAZCMX010000104.1:0-3173 GCA_964499985.1 uncultured Mageeibacillus sp. | reverse complement strand
GGCCTGTCCGAGATCGTCGCCCAGCTGACCGACACGGTGCGCCTGATCGGCGATGCGGTCGATGACCTGCCGGGGGCGATCATCAGTGCCCGGGCCGTCCTGACTGAGCCGTCTACCAGCCAGACTCCGATGGTCTGAGCGGGTTCTCCGCCATGCTACCGATCCTGACCTTTACCCCCACCCGGCTGCAGAACCAGGTGGCAGTGACCCAAAAGAAGCTGGGCACTGGCCCCCTGGCCAGTGGCAGTGGCCAGACGACCCAGGTCCCGGATACCTTATTGCGCCTGGTTGCCCTGGCCAGTCAAAAGCCTGCCCTGATCCAGCGGGCCATGGCCTATACCATCCCGACCAGCCAGCTATCGGGCCTGCTCCCCCTGCTGGCCTACGATGACGATCCCGTGCTCCAGCAAACGGCGATCCAGCTCTTGCGCGATCGCCTGCGCACCCGTCTGGCGGGTCCGATCTGGCAGTCGTTTCAGAACGCCCCCGGGCGTCTGGTCTACAGCGATTTGCTCTTGTCTCTCGCGCACACGGTTCTGGCCGCCCACCAGGGCAGAATTGCAGCTGATCTCGAACCCAGTGTTGAACTGGCTGCCCGCACCGTGCTTGAGCACAATGGACAACCCCTGCCAGTTGACCAGTTTGCCCTGGCGACCCGCCAATATCTGGTCCGGCATGCCTGCTCACGCTATCCGGTTGCCGATGTGCTCCGGCGTTACCAGCTCGATCTCCATAGCCCCTGGGTCGCAGACCTTTTGATCGAGACCTTTGGCCAGGCCAATGCGACCAGCCTGGAACTCAACAGCACCATCCTCGCCACCTGGCTGTCAGGGACCGCAACCTTGCCCTGGGCCGTGGTCAACCATTATGGCGAGACCTTGCCGCCTGAACGCTGGGATGACCGGGTTGGCCGCCAGGTTGAGGCCGCTTTGCGCGCTGAGGGCCATATCCCGCCTGAATCCAGTCCTGCAGGTGGCTCGGCGGGTGGCCCGATCATGGCCAAAGGGCCCCTGACACCGCTTGCCGCCCGCCATTTCCATTCCTGGTGCAAGCTCGACAGCCTGCGGCGCCTGCTCTTTTTCCCGCGCCAGGTCGAGCTGCTGAGCCGCTTTTACTATTTGTTCCTGGACCCTGCCCAGCGCCTTTCCGCGCGCGCCGTCGCGATCCGTTTGCCGCGCCTGGTGCTCGCCTTTCGCGAGGGTGAAGAGTCGTTTTATCTGTATCCGACCACCTTGTTCATGGAGACCGAGATTCGCTGGCGTGAACAGGCACTCATCAAGGCCAACCAGATGCCCCCGGCAAGCCCTGACATTGAGCCGGCTGCAGCTTTACCCGAAGAGACCGCAGCGTCTGATCTTTGGCCGATCGATCCAGAGTTGCTCATCCCGGCCCGCCAGGCCCTGCTTCATGAGCAGGACAAGCGGCCCGACGAGCGGTCCTTGGTTGATGAGCTGGTCAATAATCAAAAAATGAGCATCATCCAGCTTTTGCTGGACGACGCCCATTATCTGTTTGCCCGGAAAATTCTCGAGGAAATTGCTTTTTTCGAAGGCCTGCGACCGGACTGATGGTTGGTCCTGGGGCAACCCCTGGACCTGTGGCATCCAGCCACGCCTGTCTGGCAGGCGCGGGCAGTCGGTCTAGTGCAGGATCTGCCACCGGCCGATCAGCGGCAATTCCTTGGCTTGGCCATTCAGGCCATTGACCAGGCCCATGATGGCCAGGACCAGGACGGCAACCCCAAAAATCGGCGACAATAGCCAGCCGATGATCGGAATGATCGCGAGCACGATCGAACCGAGCGCACTGACGATCAGCAAGACCAGTCCCTGGTTGGCATGGTAGCGGGCAAAGCGTGATTCGGGGCAGATGATCAGGGGCAGGAAGAAGAGGAAATAAGCCAGGCCCGCCCAGACCTTATTGGCCTGGATGTCCTCTGGCGAATAGGCTTCAGTGCTCCGGCCCGCCTGAGCATTGAAATTGGCCCACTGGGTATTGCTGCTGGTTTCGCTGACTCTTTCGCCGCAAAAATTGCAGAACGTTGCATCGTCTGCGATTTCCTTGCCGCATTTGCTGCATGTTTTGGCCATATCCGGCACCTCCTGTCATGGTCTGGCATCATCTGTGCCAATTCCTGGTTTTATTATCCCAAATGTGATCGAATTTGTCAGTAAAAAGTGTAAAATCTTCCGTCTGGGCGCGCAGGCCGGGCATGCTGGCTGAGCATCCCCGACAGACTTGCCCGGTACCATCCGAGCCATCCATTAGCCGCTTGAATCTGTCCCCGCAGCCTCGGCCAAAGACCGACGCGATCCGTGATTTTCCCGGTTAATCTTTTTACAAATCAACCGTTTCATGGTATGCTGGAGATATCCTTTAAGCCCTTTCACTGACTATAGTATGGACCCCAGACATCCTCTGTCCACAACTGAAAGGAGGCAGCATTTATGCTCAAAGATGTCCTCGGTGCCCTGACCGGTGCCAACAAGAAACGGGAGAACCGCAAGATCGCCGCTGGTATCTCTGCCGGGGCACTTCTCGGTGCCGTCGCCGGTATCCTGTTCGCCCCGAAATCAGGCAAAGAAACGCGTGAAGACATCCGGGTCGGCGCCCAGATCGGTGCCGAGAAGGCCAAAGAGGCCGCCGGCCATGCCGCAGAGTTCGCCAAGGAAAAATACGGCGAAGCCAAGGAAAAATACGAGGATGTCAAGGACACCCTCAAGCAGAAGATCCATCACGAGACCTCCTCGACCACCGAGGCTGCCCCGGCTGACGAACCAGAGAAAACCGAATAATCCTCTGGTTGGATAGAAAGGAGGCGCCCGCATGGTCGTCACGATTGATCTGTTGTCGGTCCTGACGGGTTTGCTGATTATCGCTGGTGTAGTCCTGGCCGTCTTTCTGGTCATTGCCATTGCCCGCCTGGTCAAAGTTCTGGGCAAGGTGAATGCATTGCTGGGCCAGATTGATGCCCCCATCACGGCGACCATCCGCCAGCTGCCCGACCTGATCAGCAAAGTGGACCGGATCAGTGCTCATGTCGAAACCATCACCGATTCTGCGCAATCGACGGTCCCGCCCGTCCTCGATGATGTCAAAACCGTCACCGGCACCGTGCGCGACAGTGTCAGCAGCGTCGGTGAGGCTGTTCACGATGTATCTGACGGCGTCCA
>CAZCMX010000103.1:0-5219 GCA_964499985.1 uncultured Mageeibacillus sp. | reverse complement strand
TCCCGGTAGGACTGGGGGATCCCTTTGCCATGGTCTTCCACCGTAATCCGGATCCAGCGCCGTCCCGCATCCTCATACAACTGCGTTGACAGAATGATCACCTTGTCCGGGTGGCTGCCGGGATATTTCTCATTGAGGGTATCACGGGCATTGGTGAGAAGATTCATCAGGATCTGCTGGATCTGCTGGCTGCGGCATTTGATCAAAGGCAAATCCGGGGCAGGCAGGATCCGGATCTCGATCTGGTCCTTTTTCAAGACGCCGCCGATCAGGGTCAGGGTCCGATAAATGATGTCTCGGACATCCGCTGGACTGTGTGTCTGTTTCTGCTGGCGCGAATAAAAGAGCAGATCACTGGTGATGCGGGAGATCCGCGTGCCTTCAGTCATGATTTCCTGGGCATACCAAGTGATGCTGTCGTTGGGATTGTCGTCGATGATCAGCTGCGCATAATTGATGATGCCCATGATCGGGTTGTTGATCTCATGGGCCACGCCGCTGGCCAGGGTGCCAATTGATTCCAGCCGCTGCTGCTGGCGGAACTGCAGCAAGTCGGCGATGCGCTTCTCCTCCCTGTTTTTGCGTTCCGAGATATCCCGCACATAGATCAGGGCACCATCGGAATCATGATACTGGAGCGGTGCTGCCGTGACTTCGACCGACAGTTCCGTGCCGTCCAGGCACAGATAGACCTGTTCCATCGGCGGCACCGGACGGCGATCTTGCAGCAGGGTCTGGTAGCGCCTTTCGACGGCTTCCTTGAACGAGGGGTGGAGCCAGGTCATCACTGGCTGACCGATCAACTGGCTGGCTGAGTCTGCCTTCACCAGCTGGACGGCTGCCTGGTTGACATAAGCCACAGTTCGCCCCGAGACGAGAAAAATTGCATCGGGTGCCGTCTCAACCAGCAGCCGGAACCGCTCCTCACTCTCGCGCAAAGCTTGTTCCCGCTTTTTGATCTGGTGGTTGCTTCTGAGCAGGAGAATCATTCCGGCCAGGAACACGATCGCCAACGCAGCGATAAACAGGATCCAGCGCAGGGTGTCCATCTGCAAATGTTCTGCGACCAGAAGCCTTTCGGTCACATCTGTGATGACCGAAAACAGCAAAGACCGGCCATTCACGACTACCGGATAACCGTAAAACGAAGCGGCGGCGTTGTTGGCAAAGACGATCTCACCGTCATCCGGTTCGATCAGCAGCATGATCGCGCCATGCTGACGGATGATCGTTTCATAGAAATCCGCTGCTGGTTCGAGCGGGCTGGCCAGGACAGGCATGGACAACAAAAGCAGGATTGAGAGCGTGATCAAAATGCTGGCCGATCGCTGTATGATCTTTTTCAACGGATGCCCTCCCATTCTGATGAACGTTTCCCAGAACTGCCTTGTGGAGTCCCTACTCATCAAATACAGCCACCGGCAAATACAGATCCATCTGGGTATATTGCCCCAATTCCGAGTGGGCTTCCAGCAGACCGCCATGGTCCTTGATGATGCCAAAGCTGATCGACAAGCCCAGGCCGGTTCCCCGGTCCTTGGGCTTGGTTGAATAAAATGGCTCGAACATTTTCTGGCGGGTTTCCTCGGACAGGCCGGTGCCTTGGTCCTTGACACGCACAAGCACCCAGTCCTTCTCAGCCATCTGATGCCGGCTGGCCTCGAGGAGGATCTTCTTGTCGGGGTGAAACTCCGGGAATTTGTCATTTAAGGCATCCCTGGCATTGGTCAGAAGGTTCATCAGGACCTGCTGGATCTGCTGGCTGCGGCACAGGATCAGTGGCAGTTCCGGCTCCAGCTCGATCTGCAGTTCAATCTGCTCTCCCTTGATGATCGTCCGGACCAGTGAAACGGTCCGGTTGACGATGTCTTCAATCCGGGCTGGGCTGAACGACTGCTTTTCCTGGCGCGAAAACTGCAGCAGATTGCGGACAATCTCTGCGACGCGCTGGGATTCTTGGATGATGCCCTGAAGAAATTCCGTTTCCGGAGAGTCCTGGCCCAAGTCATCCTGGATGATCTGGGCGTAGTTCATGATGCCATTGATCGGATTGTTGATTTCATGCGCCACACCACCAGCCAGCGTTCCAATGGCTTCCAATTTCTGCTGCTGGCGCAATTGCGCTTCCATGTCCGCTTTTTCCTGCTCCATCTGCTTGCGCTGCGTGATGTCACGGGCAAATACCAGCAGGCAATCCTCGTCGTTGTAGCGGATCGTAACGGTTGTCGCCTCGACCGGGAAAATTGTCTGGTCAAGTCGAACCAGCAGGCGTTCCTGGTTGGGTGGTGAAATTTGCTGTGTATGCAAGGATGACAGTCGCTCCCGGACAATCGAATGGTAATCCGGATGGATGCGTTCAAAAATGGACTGGCCGAGCAGATCATGCTGGGATTGGGCGCCAAACATCTGCACGGCAGTTGGATTGAGATAAACTAGGCGTCCCTGGGCCAGAATGAAAATGGATTCAGGTGCATTTTCAACGACAGCCCTGAACCGGACTTCACTGCTTTTCAGTTCCTGTTCGGCCCGGGTGCGTTCGGTGATGTCATGGACGATCGAGTAGAGCAGTTCTTTGCCACGGATGACAATCGGACCACTGTAGACCTCGACATCATGGACCGTGCCATTGGCCCAGCGATGGCGGAACAGGAAATGATGCTGGTTACGCTGGACTGATTTTCTCATTTCCTGGGCGATTTCTTCGGGCGTCAAGGTATTGATTTCCGAGATTTTCATCCGTTTGATTTGCTCGACAGGCCAGCCATAGTAGGCGGCTGCCGCTGGATTGGCATCGACAATCACCCCTGTCTGAGGATCGATCAGGAGCATGGTCGCATGGTTGTTCTCAAACAGGCTGCGGTACTGTGCCTCGGCTTCGAGCTGCTTCTGGACTGCCTCTGCCTTGTCTTGCTGGCGCAAGATCAGCAGGCTGTAAAGGACGGAGGCCACAGGATAGATGAGCAGGACCGGCAGGGCAATGTTACGGATGGTCTCGATGGCTATCGGCCTGGGCAGGAGCAGCATGCAGGCCAGCATGGCCAGATGGACGATGACTGAAAAGACATAGACATTGAGCCAGCGAAAGCGCCGCTCCTGGCGATAGGCATAAGCGCGCCACAAAAGGCCGATAATCGCACTGGATGCGATTGTGGCCAGGCCGGGGGCGACTCCGATGCCCCCGGACCAGACGCGGAAAAGACCGGTCATCAGGACAACAATCAGGGTTGGTACAGGACCATAGGTCAAGGCCGTGATGCTGATCAGAATGGTGCGGGTGTCGTAGACGAGACCAGGTCTCAGCACAAAGGGGATCGACATAATGGCGATGCCAATCAGGCCAATCAGAAAACCGGCCAGCATATCGCGATATTTTTCCAGCCGCCGGGACAGTAAACCGCGCAATTCGTAGACAATGGTCAAGGTCAGTAGAAGGGTGGCATTGTTGGCCATGGCCAGGAACATGTCACGGTTCATGATGTCCACTCCTGCACAAAGATGCTCAAAACCGAGCTGAGGGTCAACATCATTTTACCATCAAATAGTCATTATGTAATATTTAAAGTGTTATTTTGTACTTTTTGATCATTAAGGGCAAGTGTTCAAAATTTCATGATCGCTTTGACCGCAGCTGCTGTGGTTGTTTTCGGGAATAGTTCAAAGCCGATCAAACCGGGATAGCCGAGCTCCTCAAGCAGTGAAAAAATCTGGGTGTAATTGATTTCACCTGTCCCTGGTTCATGGCGTCCCGGTACATCCGCGACATGGACATGGCTGATCTGGTCGATGAATTCGCGAATGTTATTGCACAGGTTCCCCTCGTTGAGCTGCATGTGGTAGACATCGTAGAGGATTTTCAGCTTGGGTGATCCGATCAGTCTGGTGATTTCAGCGGCCATCCGGGTGGTCTGCAGATAATTGCCGACATGGTCGGATATGATATTCAGGCCTTCGAGATTCATGGCAATGCCACTGTCTTCGGCCATTTTGGCGCATTCCAGCAGCCTGTCATACATCGAGCATAGTTTGACGGTGTCGGACAACTCGGTATAGGGATTGACGACAATGCCGCCTTCACCCAGGGCATTGGAATGAATGGTGACACTGATTGCACCCAGTTTTTGGGCGACCGCCACGGATTGCCTGAGATCGTCCAGATAAGGTTTCTTGTGGGTCGGGTCGATCAGGGAGTAGCGGGCATCCCCATTGAAGCCACTGATACCAATGCCCGTTTTCTGGGCAGACGACTTGATCGCGTCGATATCCTTGTCCATCCAGCCCCAGAATTCGACGAATTCAAAACCATCGTCCCTGGCAGCCTGAAAGCGGTCCAGGAAGGGAATTTCCGTGTACATCGATTCGATACAGGCCGATTTTTGTAAGTTCATGATCATGGCCTCCCCTTATCAGGTCAATCAATAGACCAGGCCCTTCTGGATCGCTGCGGCGATCAATTCGGCGCCATCCCAGTTGGGATGCAGATTGTCATCCGTATATTGCGAGATGTTTTTCTCGGTGATGCCGCTGGTGGCAAACAGGTTGATCACCTTGACATTGTTCTGGGCACAGACCTCCCGGATGGCTTTGACGTACTGGTCAAGCGTATAGCCGGCATCATTCGGTTCGGGGTAGACGGGTTGATGGGCATAAGCGCCGCGCTTGATCGGGGTCAGGAAGACCAGCTCGACCGTCGGGCTGGCCGAACGGATCTTATTGATCACCTTCTGCACGTCGCCATAAAAGGTCTTGGCACTGGCATCATCACCGAGGGCGCCCAGTGGGGTGCCCAGGCCATAATCATTCGTCCCGGCAAAAACAGTCACCAGGTCGAAGGTCGCCAGCTTATCCTTGGTCAGGCGATCGCCCATGGTTGACATCGTTGTGCCGGCAATCCCGTCATTGTAATAGTATTTAAAGCCCATTTTCTTGACGAGCAGGTCGGGGTAAAGGCCGGAATTGGTGATGCTGTCACCGATCGCCCACCAGAGCTTGCCTGAATAGTCCTTCGGAATCGGGGTCGGAGTCGGGGCCGGTGTCGGCGTAGGTGTAGGCTTGGGCGTTGGCGTTGGCTTGGGGGTGGGCGTCGGTGCTGGGGTGGGGCTGGGCGTCGGGGTAGGCACCGGGGTCGGGGTGGGTGTGGGTGCGGGGGTTGGGCTGGGTGTGACGGTGGGTTCAGGCACCTTCGTCGTGGGGGCTGTGGGTGCGGTTGTTTCGGCCTGCCG
>CAZCMX010000102.1:0-5246 GCA_964499985.1 uncultured Mageeibacillus sp. | reverse complement strand
CCCTGACGATCGACAACCTCATGCGTTTTCTGCAGAAAGCCGGCAAACGACTGGGTTAAGGCTGTTTGATCCGGGTTGGTCACAAAAGGGACCGGGTCCCTTTTGTGACTCATCGAGTGTAGACTCATCGGCGACAAGACCGCGACAATCAGATCAGAGGTGGTGGCGGCGATGAAAAGTCTGCAAAGGATCCTGGCCGAGAATTTGAAGCGGGTACGGGCTGAACGGGGCTATTCGCAGGAAAAGCTGGCCGAGATCGTTGACCTGCACCGCACCTATATCAGCGGGATCGAGCGTGGCACGCGCAATGTTTCTTTGCGCAATATCGAGAAAATCGCCCGGGCCCTGGACTTGCCCGTGATTGATTTGCTGTGTGAGATCGACGATAATCACTAGATGAAGAAATTTCACGTGATCAAAACCCATCTGATCTCACTGATGCTGTCCTTATTGATTGGTGCAGTGATTTTACTGATCTTCAGTGGTTTGCAAAAGCGCCAGCAAATGGCTCTGGCCAACCAGAACAAGCTTGCGGCCACCCAGGAAGTCAGCACGGTCGCCTCCAATATCCAGACCTTGCTCAATGTCAGCATGCAATATGCAGATTTTTTCAATATGCTGATCGAAAACGATCCAGACCTGAACCAGAAGGAAATTGACGCTTTTGCCTTGTCCATCATGGCGCGCAATGAGCTGATCGACAGCGTTTCCCTCGCTCCCAAGGGGGTCGTCCAGTACATCCATCCGCTGGCGGGAAATGAAGCGGCGATCGGCCACAATCTGCTGGCCGATCCGCAACGCCGGGAATATATCCTGAAAACAATCGAATCCGAGGGCTCCGTTGCCCAGGGTCCCGTTCTGGCCATCCAGGGCGGCTGGAAGATTTTCAACCGGCGCGCGGTCTTTACAGGAGCAGGCGCCAGCCGGGAATTCTGGGGTCTGTCCACCGTGACCCTGGACTTCAATCGAATCTTGCAGGCTTTCAATCTGACCCCCGAGCATGAGGGCTATTTATATGGCATTCGAGTCAAAAATGCCGATGGCCACAATGATTTTTTCTGGGGCCATTCGGAACTGTTTAACCAAGACAAGGATGCCATCATTGAGACCATTGGCTTGCCCGGTGAGCAGTGGGAGCTGGCCATCTTTCCAGTCGCCGGCTGGACGGCCGCCTATACGGATTTCCAAAGAACCAATCTCCTGTTTTACATCCTGACTGCCCTCGTCCTGCTGCTGGTCTACAATACGGTCAAACATTACCAGGATGTTCTTTATGCGTCGCGCAGGGACCACCTGACAGGTGCCCTCAATAAGAAATCATTCGAGTATTGTGCCCGTGCCCATCTCAGGCAGACTGGGCAGCCAATCGGCTTCCTGATGCTGGATATGGATCGCTTCAAGCAGATCAATGACAGCCTTGGCCATCCCGCAGGCGATGCCGTGCTCAAGGTGGCTGCCGCCCGGATCGCCAGCCAGCTGCGCCGGACGGACTGCTTTGCCCGCATCGGCGGCGATGAATTCATCGTCATGCTGACTCACCTCAAAGACCGGGCGGCTCTCGAACAGGTTACCGAACGGCTCCGGACGATGCTCAGCCAGCCCATCAGCTGGGAAGGCCAGATCATCCAGGCAGGGTGTTCGATCGGCGCCGCCCTCTTCCAGGAGGATGGTCTCACCTACGAAACCCTGTTCAAAATGGCTGACGAACAGATGTATATCGATAAAAGGTGCCAGCGCACAGCAACCGCCAGTCCCGGCCCCCTGGAGTCGGCCAGTCCGCCTTAGCTCTGGCTGGTCGTCTTGCGGTATTCAGCTGGCGACAGGCCGGTGATTTTCTTGAACGACTTGCTGAAATGAAAGGGGTCGTCATATCCGACCAGCGTGGCGACCTCCTTGCTGGTCAGGCTGGGTGAATCACCAAATAAGGCCTTGGCCCGGGCGATCCGGCGGTTGGCAATGTATTCAATCGGGGACTGGCCCTTCTTGTTGCGGAAAATCACACTCAGATAGGATGGCGCGAGACCGAATGTCTTGCCCAGGATGCTGTTGTTCAAAGGCTCAGCCAGGTGATCCTCGATATAGTTGGCAATCTGGCAAGCCAGCGCTTCATGCCGGTCCTGGACATTGACCCGTGAATGATCAGGGTCCAGCCCCTCAAAGACGGATGCCAGGTTGTCCCAGAGCCCATCGTAATTCAAGGCATTGGCCAGGGCGTCCATGCACATGTCCTCCAGCTGGTCGATGACCCGCTGCGAATGACTGCCACTCAGGGCTGGCTTGATTTCTGCTGCCAGGCGGCGCAATTCCTGCTCAACCTTGTAAATCGGCAGCAGCTGTCTTTTCCAGCTCCAGAGCAACCGCTGCAGGTTTTCCCTGGCGGCTGGAATCCCCTGGTAGCGGATCAGCATCCGCAAGGTTTCATAAGACACCCCGTCACTTGCGGGGATATCGGTGGGTCCATCCTCCACCAGCTCAGTGGCGCTGCCTTGCTCCAGCTCAAGCAGCTGGTTGCGGCCCAGCACAAGCCGCTTATGCAATAAGGCGATCAGCCTTTTCTGCATGGCGTTGACCTGGTTGATCGATTCGAGCATGGGGCTGACGGCAATGGCCAGACCGCAATCAGGACCCTGGATCAAGCCCAGCTGACGGACAAGCTCCAGGTAACGCTGGCCGGCGGTTTCACTTGTCAGGCTGAATAACGCCGTCTGGGTGCTCAGGCTGCTGCGGAAAACCCAGACCCCCTCCTGATCCTTGAGCAGATCCTTCAGCCTGATCTCCAGCTGCAGCATATCCCAGACAGGCTGCCGGATCGATTCATCGGCGGTCACCGAATCCGTCAGCGAGCCGGCACAAAAAACAGTGACGAAAGGGATTTCATTCTGGCCCAGGACCTCCGTGGCAGAATCGCCTGGACTGCGAAAGGCCTGCTGCAGCTCCAGCCGCTTTTGCTCCGCCCGCTGGGCCTTGATGCTTTCGACAATCGACGACAAGACCCTGGCGATCTCGACAGGATCGGCAGGCCGCAGCAGGTAGTCAGTCACCCCCAGCTTCATCGCCGTGCGCGCATATTCAAAATACGAATAGCCACTGATGACAACCGGAACCGCCGGGTCATTCTGCTCCTTCATCCAGGTGATCAATTCCAGACCATTCATGACTGGCATATGGATATCCGTGATCACGATATCAAATTGTTTTTTTTGGATCAGATTCTGGGCTTCGATGGCATTGGCTGCATGCGAGACGGCAAAATCCGGGTCGATCTGCTGGACGAGGCTGACCAGATCGCGCAGCATTTTCGGTTCATCATCAACAATCAGAATTTCAATCAATGGTCTGCCCTCCATATCCGGTCATATCTGACCGTCAGTTTCTGCAATGGACCCCGACAATGTGATCCTGAAGCCATCCAGCCCGTCCTCGACACTCTCGATCTTGTAGTCAAACTTGTCCTTGTAGAGGAACTTGAACCGGGCCAGGGTATTGATCAGGCCCATGCCGCCCAGTTTCATGTCCTTGAGATGATCCGCGGGATTGAGGTAGAATTCGGTCAGCCTGGCATCCAGACGTTCAATTTCATCCTTTTTCATTCCGATGCCGTTTTCACTGACCGATAGCCACCAGCGGCCATGATCGGCCAGACCGACGCGAATTGCGATCCGCCAGGGTGGCAGCACCTGGCGCAGGCCATGGCGGAAAGTGTTTTCAATGATCGGCTGCAAGGACAGCCTGGGCAGCCGGACCTGGCCAGGCTGGATACCCGGCTCGATTTCGATCGTATATTCCAGCTGCTCCTCATAGCGCAGCTTCATCAGGATCATATAGCTTTCGATATGGGAGAGCTCCTGCTCCAGCGTCACGAGATCCCGCTCATTGCTGGTCGAGTAGCGCAAAATGGCTGCCAGGTGGTTGCTGATTTCGACCACTTCGGGCATATCCTTTTCCCGGCCGATCGCTGTGATGATCGACAGGATATTGAAGATGAAATGTGGATCGATCTGGGCCTGCAGGGCGATCAGATGGGCCTGCAATTCCCGCAGGCGCATGGCCGCCACCTCGTCCATCGAGTCGCTCAACCGTTCGAACATCTGGTTGAACGCTTCATTGAGCTGGTTGATTTCATTGCCCGGACCCTCGCTGGGCAGGGCAATGGAGAGATTTTGCAAGGTGACGGACTGGACCTGGTCCCGCAATTGGATGAGGGGCTTGGCCACCGTTCGGGAAGCCACGAAGGCGATGAAAACCAATAGCAGCATCATGAGCAGCATGACTAGGAAAATGGTCACGGAAATCTTGGTCAAGGTGGCCCCGTAGGCGGAGAAGGGCATGGAAATCAGATAGACCCAGCCAGTCAGGCTGGACCGGCTATACACAACCAGACTCGTATCCTGGCCCGGTACCAGCGAATTGCGGATGACCCCCTGGCTTTCCGGGCCGATCGACTGATATAAATCATTAAAATAGGCGCGGTCCTGCTCGATCCCGTTACCACTTGCGGGATCGAGTGTGATCAACTGTCCCCCCTGGTCGTAAAGAACCGCCTTGACACCACCGGACAGATCGAGGCTGGTGATCTCGGACAGACTGGAGTAGGGCATCTGCACCTCGATCAGACCGACCCGGGCAAAGGTGCGGGAATCGATCAGGGGCCTGACCAGGGACAGGGGACGGAAATCCTCATCTGTGGACCAGTAATCAGCATGCGGCGCCAGGATCGAGTAGGCACTGGACTGGAGATAGGTGATATACCATTCCTTGAAATCCGGCGAAAACAACCGTGCCTGGATGGCCGCACTCTGGTCGAAGTAGCCGGCGCTTTGATAAAAGCCGCGATTATTGTAAACCGACAGTCGCAACCCGGCATTGGCAGCCGGCACATTCATCGTGACCAGGATCGCCGTGAAATCCTTGATCGAGCTGGGGGTGAAAGCATTGCCCGGGGCATTGGTTGCGTCGCGCATGATCTCCCTGACCAGCGGATTGGCTGCAATGTACAGGGAAATGCTGTTGAGGCTGTTCAGCCTTTCGTCAAGCTGGGTGACGGTCCGGCTGCAGATCTGCTCAAGCTTCTTGACCTCCAGGTCGCGCAGGGAGCTGCTCATATAGAGATAACTGGTTGGCACAGCGACCACGAAAACAATGGCCAGCAGCATCATATAGCTGGCAAAGATCCGGTTTCTGAAATTGGGCAAACGCTTGGTCATGGTCCAACCTGTCCAGTTTTTAATTTTTTACATGCATTATTT
>CAZCMX010000101.1:0-5464 GCA_964499985.1 uncultured Mageeibacillus sp. | reverse complement strand
GCATAGCCGGCAATCTGACGGGTCACGTCGTCGAGGTAGAGGAACTTGTCAACCTTTTCGATCGCCATGTAGTAGCCCAGATCGGTCGGCTCCTTATACCGGGCTTTTTCACCGGTGGTGGCAAAGCTGTATGAGACCATGAACCAGTGGCCGCCTGAACATTCGAAGGCGGCCTCATTCTGGTTCTGGCGGTCGATCACGATGACCTTGGCCAGCTGGTCGATCGAATTGCGCAGCGAAAGATAGCGCTTGGGGACATAGTATTCGCCAGCGAAATTCAAGGTCCGGATTTTATAGAAGCTGCCAGTCTGGCCCAGGATCGTCACCAGATTTCCATCGGCGATATAGCGGAAATCCGCAGATGTATTGGCCGACACATAGGCAGGTGCCGATTGGTCGCGTTTGACACCGAATGGATCAACGGTCTGACCCTGGTACAGGGGAGCGCGCCCATTCCAGTTTTTATAATTGCTGACATAGGCTGTCGTCTGGCCATTGACTTCGGCCTGCAAAGCCTTGGCTGCATCGAGCATTTTCTGGAACTGGAAGCTCCTGGCTTCCCCCAGGGTGGCCAGGACATAGCCATGGATCGTCTGTTCGCCAACCTGCTGTTCGACCTCGTACCAGAGATCAGTCAGGTACTTGGCCACATAGGTGCCCCGGACCAGGGCGATCAGCGGAACTTTTTCATAATGGGCGGCCTTGCCGATCAGGGGGGATCCCGGATCTGGCAGGGCTCTGATATTCGCCCCCCCGGCTGTGACCAGCAGGTAGGCAGTCGGAATATAATACCGGGTATATTGAAGACTGACGGTGAGATCGGCCGGCAGGAAGACAGCAAAGGACTGGACGATGTCGTAGGGTCTCGATTCTGCTGCGGCAGGCCGGGACAGACCGAGGACCGGCGCCAGGATCAGGGCCAGGATCAGGACAAGTGTCAGGATACGTGTTTTTTTATGCATCGTCATGAACCTCTTTTCGTAGATAGTTACATGAATATAGTTTTATTATATCATGATATAATCACGATCTGAAAACAGACTCAGCCACCCAGTCAGCCCGGAAACGGAGGCCCCCTTGACCAGATCCAAAGAACAGACCATCCCCCTGCTGGACCAGTTCGGCTATGGCTTCGGCAATCTCGGCGTAGGTATCGCCATGCAGGTGATCGGGGCCTACCTGGTCTTTTTTGCCACCGCGATCCTGGATATTCCGGGCAGCCTGGCTGGGCTGGCCGTTGGCATCAGCGTGCTCTGGGATGCCGTGACCGACCCGGTGATGGGCTTTCTGTCCGACCAGACCCGCTCGCGCCGCCTGGGCCGGCGCCATCCCTACCTGATCGCCGGCAGCTTGGGAATTGCAGCCACAGTCTACCTGGTCTGGGATATCCCGCCGGCCTGGCCAACCCAGACCAAATTCGCCCTCATGTTTATCATCCTCCTATTGTTCAAGTCGGCCATGACGGTCTATATCACGCCATATACCGCCCTGGGGGCTGAGCTTTCGGCTGACTACAATGAACGGACCCAGATCCAGAGCATCAAGACCCTCTTTTTCCTCTTGGGCCTGGCTCTCGTTTCGGTTGCCGGCATGTATTTCTTTTTCCAGCCGACGCGCGACTTTCCGGTCGGCCAGCTCAATCCCAGGTCCTACCGCAATATCGGCCTGGCCGCCTCGATCCTGACTGTCGCTTCAGCCGCGATCTGCTTTGGCTTGACGGCCAGATACATTCCCCGCCTGCGGCAGCGCATGCCCCAGTCAGTGGCCCGGACAACCGCCCGGTCACTCATCCAGTCCATCCGGGAGACCTTGAGGAATCGGCCGTTCCGCGCAACAGCTTCCAGCTATTTGTTCAATAACCTGGCTTCGGCTCTCTTGAGCAGCATTGGCATGCATGTGTTCACCTATACGTTTCATCTGTCCAGCCAGCAGATTGCCCTGGTCATCGGCCTCCAGTTCCTGGTCAGCATGGTCTCCCAGCCGCTTTGGTCCATGATTTCCCGGCGCATCGACAAAAAACCAGCTCTGCATCTGGGCCTGGCCTTTGCCAGTGCCGGCAGTCTGGTTTTCGTCCTCCTCGTTTTGCTGCGTCACCAGATCCAGGGCAATCCCTTTGCCTTCGTGCCATTTTCCCTGCTGACTGGACTGGGGACAGGAGCGCTATTCACTTTACCCTTGTCGATGGTCGCCGATACGATCGATTGCGATGAGCTCAAGACCGGACAACGGCGTGAAGGCCTGTATTACGGCAGCCTGACCTTGTATTACAAGGCTTCCCAGGCGCTTGCCATTGTCCTGATCGGGATCCTCCTCGACCTGATCCGGTTTGATGCCAGCTTGTCCGGCCAGTCGGAAGTCACCAAAATCAGCCTCGGTCTGGTTCTGGCGCTCGGAACCTTGCTCAGCTTCGGCTTATCCTATCTGAGCCTGCGCAGCTATGATCTCGATCAATCCCACCTGCAAAAGATCCAGGCCAGGATCCGGGAGAAACAACTATGACGAACGAAACAAATCTGGTCCGCAATCCATTGTTTTGCCAAAACAACCTGGCCCTGGCGCCTTCCCCTTATTTGCAGCAGCACCGGGACAACCCGGTCTGGTGGCAAGACTGGAATGAAGCGGTCCTGGCTGAGGCGATCCGTCTCGATCTGCCGCTGTTTGTCTCGTCCGGCTATGCGACCTGCCATTGGTGCCATGTCATGGCCAGCCAGACTTTTTCCGATCCGGCTGTGGCTGCCGTGCTCAATCCATCGTTCATCTGTGTCAAAATCGACCGCGAGCTGCGACCGGATATCGACCAGTTCCTGATGCACTATCTCGTCGAGATGAGTGGCCAGGGTGGCTGGCCTCTGAATGCTTTCCTGACGCCGGACCTCAAGCCGATTTTTGCCCTGACCTATGCCCCTGCGGCAAATTTCGCCCAGATCGCCGGCCAGGTGTCGCAGTTTTATGCAGGCCGCAAGCAGGATATTCCGCGCTATCAGCTGGTGCCAGACCGGCCGCTGGCCGATCTGGACCGCCATCTTGGGACAGGAGCCGGCGGGCCCTTGGCCGCAGGCCTCAAATCAGAGGCCGCAGGGCCAGGCCTGGAATGGGAACGTCATTTATGC
This sequence comes from uncultured Mageeibacillus sp., assembly GCA_964499985.1. GTDB lineage: Bacteria > Bacillota > Clostridia > Saccharofermentanales > UBA5734 > UBA5734. The sequence continues at coordinate 2,354 of CAZCMX010000101.1, read as the reverse complement.
GAGCAATTGTTGGACTGGCATGACCCCGTTTACGGCGGCTTTGGCCAGGGACAGAAATTTCCGCCCCATAGCTCACTGCTGTTCTGGCTCTATGAATGGCAGGATGCTGCAACAGAACCTGTTCAGGCCGCTTGCCGGAAAACACTGGATGCGATCATGAACCGAGGCCTGCACGACCATCTCCAGGGTGGCATTTTCCGCTATTGCGTCGACCGGCAATGGACCATCCCCCATTTTGAAAAAATGCTCTATGACCAGGCCATGGCTCTCTGGGTCTATGCCCTGGCCGCGCGCCAGACCAGTGACCACCGCTACCGGGACATGGCATTGGCGCTGGTGCGTTGCCTCGACGAAACCTTTGCCCTGGATGGATTCTATCTGACGGCCCTGGATGCGGATACCGGCCATGAGGAAGGAGCCACCTATGTCTGGTCCGAGGCCGAGCTGCGGGCGGTCTTGTCCAGCGAGGAATTCGCGCTGCTGCAGATGGCCTATGACCTGTCCGCGCAGAGTCATCCGGCAGGGAAAATCCACCTGGTCCGCCGGCTCCTGCCCCAGGACCAGATCCTGGACCCGGCCAGGCTCGAGACGCTGGAAAAAAAGCTGCTGGCCGTTCGCAAGTGCCGGCTGCAGCCACAAGCCGACCAGAAAATCCTGTCCGGCCAGAACGCGCTCCTGGCTATTGCCCTGATCCAGGCCGGCCGCTTTCTCGGATTGCCGGCACTCGAAGACCAGGGTGAAAAACTAGTTGTGCATATTCTGGAATGTTTCTGGACAGGCGAATCGCTGGGCCATGCTCTTTATGGCCAGGAAAAACAGACCCAGAGCTTCCTGTCTGATGCCGCCGCACTGCTTTTGGCCATCAGCCTGCTCGCCGAGGCAGACCCGGATCGCTGGCTGGCAGATGTTGCGACCTTCGCCCGGGTGGTCCGGGGCTTTGCCGGACCGGAAGGCTGGCTTGAATCTCTCGCCACGGATTTCCAGACTGTGCCGGCCGCCTGGTTTGACTCACCGACTCCCTCGCCAGTCAGTCTGGCCGAATATGCCCTGACGCTCGCGGCATACCTTTTGGATGAAGGCCAGGACAGCCTGCCCTGGCGCCGGCCTTATGGGGCGGACTTTGCCAATCTGGCTGCCCTGCTGGCCAATGGGGGCTTTCACGTATTCACCAGCCCGCAAGGCTTGCCCTGGCAGGACTTGCCTGCCAACAGCATCCAGCTGCGGGGCGCATGGACAACAGACTGCTATCGCGGGACCTGCCGGCCTTACTGAACCTTCACCGCATGGACCACATAACGGGCATTGTCTACCTCATAGGTGCAGGTCAGCAGGGTCAGGATTTGCTGCTCGGCTTGGACCTCGATGCCATAGTCGAAATCGGACTTGTCGATCAGGGTATCGAGGAAGGCCTGGTATTCCGCATCATCGGTAAAGGCGGTCTGGATGACATAGAAATCGGTGGTTATGACTGAGCTGGCAAAAATCTGCCACTGTGTTGGGCCATCCAGCGTTTCAAGCACGATCCGGTTATTTTTCCGGGCGAAATCCTCGTCCTTGAAATAGCGCAGATTGTGGAACATCGTGCCATCTTTCATATTATGGCCATAGAGGATGCTGTGACGGCCGGAAAATGAACCGGCATTGCGAAAATCCTGGTAGATTGCACCGGCGCTATCCGGATTGCCCAGATAGTCGTGATCGAGGTAGAACTCGTTGTCCGTGCCGCAGACGACAGACATGTCGATCCGGGTGCCCGGAATCGTCAGCCAGGCGACGGTCTCCGGGTTTTCCGCCCGGACGCCGGCCAGCTGTTCCGAGAGCAGATAGGGGACCGGGGTGGGCAGGGGGGAGGGCTCAGGGGTTGGTGCCGGCATGGTGACCATCGGGGTCGGGACCGGTACGCTCATTGCCGGCTTTTCCTCCACCGTGCTCTGGCGCTGGACCAGGACGCGGACGAAGAAGCCCAGGGTGACCGTCATAACGATCGCAACCAGGACAACTTCGATCCGGACCGCCCGGATGATCCAGCGCTGGATTTTTATGGGGTCGAACATGCCTGTCTCAGATATTGAACAGCAGCTCGGAATAGGTCGGCAACGGCCAATAGTCGGCATCAACCAAGGTTTCCAGCATATCGGCATCGGCGCGCAGCTCATTCATCGCGGTGAATACCTGGTCGCGATAGGCCTCAGCCTGGATCCTGGAATCACCGTGCAGGCTGGAAGCCATGGCCAGGGCTTGTTCCAGACGGGCCAGATTGGCGTACAGCGATTTCATGGCGCTATTGACCTTGCCAAACAGTTCCTTTTCGACCGAGACATCGCCGCCCACGGCTTCGATGCTGGCAATCGATG
>CAZCMX010000100.1:0-5651 GCA_964499985.1 uncultured Mageeibacillus sp. | reverse complement strand
GCCCAGGCCAAACGAATCATCCGGGTGGAAGACGGCCTGATTCTGAGTGCGTGAAAGATGGAAAGGAGTCGCATGAATCAAACACAAAAGAACCATTTACTAGATCCTGTGACACCGGGCGAATTGCTGAATGAAGAATTCCTGGCTCCCCTGGGAATCACGAAATATCGGCTGGCCAAGGAAATCGGCGTTCCGGCTCAGCGCATCGGAGAAATTGTCGCAGGCAAACGGTCCATTTCTGCATGACGACTTACCAGTATTTTGCCACGTGTGCCTTGGTGACTTCGGCAGCGGTGCGGACGTTTTCTTCCTGGCTGAGCTGGTAATAATCAGGGCGGAAGACTTCGACGGTGCAGCAGTCGCCTTCAAAGCCGATCCTTTTCAGGTTGTCGGCGTAGCGCTGGTGGTCGAGGCAGCCACGAGCATCGCCAGGCCAGAGGCGCTTTTCATCGGTATTATAGGCCGCGCCGCAGGGCATGTCTTCCATGTCGTTGAGGTGCCAGATGAAGATTTTCTTGCCATCGGCCTTTTCCAGGGCATCCCAGCCGGAGGCCATGGCATGGAAATGGTACTGGTCGAGGGTCACGCCAACCAGGGGTGAATCAACGGCCTGGACGACGGCATAGGCATCCTCGAAACGGTTGATCGTCATGCCTGGGGCGCCGCAGAATTCCAGCGACAGTTTGATGCCATGAGGTTCGACCTTCTTGACCATCTCCTTGAGCACGGCGGCGGCATCGGCCAGGATTTCGCCACGGGCGGCATGGACGGTGATGTTCTGGGAGGGTACGACGACGATCATATTGCAATCGAGGATCTGGCAGCGGCGGATGATTTCATCGAGCTCAGCCATGACCGCATCTTTTTCCGCCTGGGTCTGCTTCATATTGAAAAAGCACAGCGCGTTGTAGGAGAGCATCTTGAGGTTATGGGTTTTGAACCAGTCGCCCAGCTGCTCAAGTGTGACTTTGCCAGCCGCGAGGTCGCGATCGAGGCACTCGGACTGGATATCAATGAAATCAAAACCATTTTTCTCGCAAAATTCCAGATCATTGAGGACAGTATGCCCTTCGCAGTAGCGGTCGCAGCCTTCGTTAAAACCAATTTTCATCGTCGTTCTCCTTTTTCCTCAATCGGTTGCGCATGCTCCGTGCCATCGGATACCTCAAAAGCGATGCCTGGCCCACAGGGGAAATCTGCAGGGTGGTGGGGTTGAGGATGCCAATTGTTTTCCCGGGGTGTTTGAGCAAAATCATCGGCGATTTGCCGCGAGAGTTCCGCAATCTAGTGCGCAATTGAAAAAGTATGAAAATCTGTTTGGGGATCTTCCCCGGCCGGGCGGGTCACCATCCGGCCGGGGATTATTTTTGTATGGCAGTGGACTGAGGGATTACGCTCAGGCCGTGATTTCGGAAATTTTGACGCTGCGGCCTTCCTTGAGGGAAAGTTTGGCAGCTTTGGCGATCAGGACGGGCATCAGGCCATCGATACCGCTGACCGGAACGGCGGTATCATTGACGATTGCCGCGATGAAATCTTTGACCTCGGCGATGAAGGCGTTGTTGTAGCGCTCGAGGAAGAACCAGGTCGGCTTGGCCACGGTAACACCGTCAGCGGTGCTGATCATCGCGGTATTGTCGAGATCATTGTTGACCTGGACACAGCCACCGGCACAATGGACTTCGGTGCGCTGGTCATAACCATAACCGGCCTTGCGGCTATTGTCGATCACACCAATGGCACCGTTTTCGAACTTGAGCATGACGATTGCGGTATCGACATCATCGTATTCAGCAAAACGCTCGTCGACGAGGACGCCACCATAGGTGGAAACCTCGGTGACTTCGCTGCCGGAGAGGTAACGGACCATGTCGAAGTCGTGGATCATCATATCCATGAAAATGCCACCGGAGACTTTGACGTATTCCATTGGCGGTGGGCCAGGATCGCGGGAGGTGACTTTGACGACATGGGGGGCACCCAGCTTGCCGGAGGCAACAGCGTCGCGAACCGCTTTGTGGTTGTGGTCAAAGCGGCGGACAAAACCGACCTGCAGCTTGACGCCGGCCTTTTCAACGGCGTCGAGGGCCTCCTGGATCCGGGCGATATCATAATGGATCGGCTTTTCACAGAAAATGTGCTTTTTCGCCTTGGCGGCCTGGATAATATAGTCGGCATGGGTATCGGTGGAAGAACAGATGAAAACGGCATCAATGGTCGGGTCATTGAAGATCGGGTCTGCTTCCTTGTAGCAATTTTCGACACCGAGCCCCTTGGCCCACTCGACGATAGCATCATTGAGGAAGGGATCAGCAATCGCAACCAGCTCAGCCTCCGGAACGGCATAAGCCAGGTTTTCTCCATGCAGCTTGCCGATACGTCCGGCACCGAGCATGCCTATACGAATTTTTTTGCCCATGATCATAGACTCCTTTCAGGTTGTGGTTCGTGCATTCAGTTTATCACACGTGTGCGTAAGTGCCTAGCAGAAAATGACTCGAAATTAGCATTATTCGATGAGATTATTGGTAGGTGGTGAGTGACTTTTGATTCGATTGACCATTCTGGCTTGACAGACACAGGAAAATTCGCCTATTCTATTAATATCCGATTAATCAGATAGGAATTATTTTAATATGAACAAATTGGACGATCTCCAGGTTCCACATGAGGTATTGACTAAGCTCGAACGACTCAAAGCAGGTCTGAGCAGTTATGGCTCGGTCGTGATTGCATTTTCCGGTGGCGTGGACAGCACATTCCTGTGTGCCGTTGCCTTTGAAGTCTTACGAAAAGAAGCAGTTGCCATTACGGCTCGTTCTTCGACATACCCGGAACGCGAGCTCAAAGCAGCGCGAGACCTGGCTCGCCTGATCGGGATAAAGCACCTGGAGATTGACTCCGAGGAACTTGATATCGAAGGCTTTGCCGAAAACAACCGCAACCGATGTTTCTATTGCAAGAGCGAGCTGTTTGAAAAGCTCGGGGAAAAGGCTCGCGAACTTGGCCTGAACCATGTCGCAGAGGGCTCCAATATCGACGATCTTGGCGATTACAGGCCTGGTTTGAGGGCTGTGGCCGAACAAGGGGTACACAGTCCGTTGCGTGAAGCGGGCTTGACCAAGCAGGACATTCGCACACTTTCCCACGCCTATGGGCTGCCAACCTGGAACAAACCGGCCTTTGCCTGTCTTTCTTCCCGCTTTCCCTATGGCGAAACGATCACTCGCGAAAAACTCAACCAGATCGACCAGGCTGAGCAGTATCTGTTTGACCAGGGTTTCAGTCAGGTTCGAGTCCGCCACCATGGCAGCATCGCTCGCATCGAAATTCTGCCGGCTGAAATGCCGCGATTGCTGCAGTCGGACATGGCAAAGTCCATCCAAACGTATTTCAAAACAATCGGATTCACCTATTCCGCACTGGATTTGCTGGGCTATCGGACAGGCAGCATGAACGAATGATTCGAACACAATGTGCTACAATGAAAAAGCAAGCCATCATGACTTTGGAGGGCTTTAGAGCCGGAAAGGATTGAACTCATGGATATCCAGGCAAAAGTCGAAGAAATCGTCGGTAAGATCAAGACGGATCCATCCATCGCTGCCCAATTCACTAAGGAGCCTGTCAAGACACTGGAAACCTTGCTCGGCATCAATTTGCCGGATGACCAGATCAATGCCCTGGTCAGCGGGGTCAAAGCCAAACTGTCCCTGGACCAGGCCGGCGATATGCTGGGCAATCTGAAAAAGCTGTTCTGATGAAAAGGAGACGCACATGACTTCGAGAAAAATCAACTGGGGTGTACTGGGCTGTGCCGGAATAGCTGAAAAGCATGTTATCCCGGCTTTGCTCCTGGCTGACAATGCCGTGCTCTATGGTGTTTCCAGCCGCTCAGACAGCGAAAGACTGCACCAGTTTGCCGAAAAATTCCGGCCATTGCATACATTCACCTCCTATGAGGCTTTACTGGCAGATCCCCAGATCGACGCCGTGTATATTCCTCTGCCCAACAGCTTGCATGCTGAATGGGTCAAAAAGGCCGCCGCAGCAAAAAAACATGTCCTTTGTGAGAAGCCGCTCGGGGTCAATGCTGCCGAGGTCGCTGAGATGCAGGCTGCCTGTGAGAGTCATGGGGTGCTTTTGATGGAAGCCTTTGCCTATCGCCACAGCCCTTTGTCCCGCACCATCGAGACCCTGCTCCAGTCCGGCCAGATCGGCGACATCCGGCTGATCGAAACTTATTTTTCCTATAACTTGCATGATTTGGACAATGTCCGGCTCAAATCTGAGCTCAAGGGCGGCGCGATGTACGATGTCGGCTGCTACAATATCGACCTGATCGGCCATCTGATGGGCAGCCTGCCAGATGCTGTCCGGGCCAGTGCCTATTTTGGACCTGAAAGCCAGGTCGATGAAAGCTGCCTGGCGACCATGACCTTCCCTGGTCCGGTCGATGCCATTTCCTACTGTTCATTCCGGACCGAATCCCGCAACGAAATCACCATCCTTGGCAGCGAAGGGATGCTGACGGTCAGCCCGGCCTTCAATTTCCAGGGGACGGCGAAAATCAAGCTGGCGACCAAAGGCCAGCCGGATACCGTCATTGTCGACTGTCCGAATAACTACACCTTGGAAATCGAGCAATTTGGCCGTTGCATCACAGAGGGAGAAAAACCCCTGGTCAATCCCGAATCATCCCTGCGCACTGCCCAAATCATCGACCAGGTGCTGGCACAAATCGCCGGGACCTGATCCAGCCATCCGACAAGAGCGTCAAGAGCAAGACTGCCCCGGCAGGCCGAAAACCGGCCCAGGGCAGTCTTTTTAAGCACTTGGCCCAAAAAGGGACCGGGTCCCTTTTTTGACCAAATATCGGCAGCCAGCTGACTTCAAAGCAATATCTGCCAGTCCCCGAGCAAGATTCACTGTTTTAGCAAATTGTTTGGATTTTATAATCGATTCAAGAGAAAAATTCACCGGTTGCACAAAAAGGAGCTTGGCATGGTTGATTTGAAAGCAAAACCGTTTTATCTGCAGGATGAGCAGATTGCCTGGGTTGAACAGACGATTGCCGGCATGACGCTGGAACAAAAGATCGGCCAGCTGTTCATCAATCTCTTTACGGACCTCAGTCCGGACAAGGTCAAGGATCTGCTGGCCAAATATCCAGTGGGTGGCGCCCGCTACATGGGCGCCGATGCCCAGACGGTCTATACGCTGATCAATGAATTGCAAAACCAGTCCACCATCCCGATGCTGGTGTCTTGCAATTGTGACTCCGGCGGCAATGGTGCCTGCAAGGACGGGACCTATATCGCTTCAGCTGCGGCAGTCGAAGCATCCGGCAGTGAAAAAGTCGCCTATAACGTCGGCCTGGTCAGTGGCCGCGAAGCCGCAGCGATCGGCTGCAACTGGAACTTCGATCCTTGTGTCGATATCCTGTTCAACTGGCGCAATACCATAGTCAATACCCGCGCCTATGGCACGGACGCCGATACGGTCTACAAATACGCAAGCTCCTATATCAAGGGCATCCAGCAGAGCAATATTGCCACCTGTGTCAAGCATTTCCCGGGTGATGGCACGGAAGAGCGCGACCAGCACCTGGTCCTCGGTGTCAATGAGCTCAGCGTCGAAGAATGGGACCA
>CAZCMX010000099.1:0-5655 GCA_964499985.1 uncultured Mageeibacillus sp. | reverse complement strand
GCCGGATCTGATCAGCCGTGCGCTGACGAGATGCTCGAGCGCTTGTCTGATATTGCCCAGAATATACTGCATTTTTGCATTTTTACTTCAACTCTGCCAGGGTGACGCCGCTGTCGCCCTCACCATAAGCGCCAAGACGGAAGGATCTGACGCGAGGGTCTCGCTTGAGGTATTGGCTGACTGCGGCGCGCAGAGCGCCAGTGCCTTTTCCGTGGACAATGCGGACGGTGGCCATGCCGGCCAGAACGGCATTGTCAAGGTACTGGTCAAGGGTCTGCAGGGCTTCCTCAACAGTCTGGCCCAGAAGCTGGATTTCCGTGGACATCGTCATGGTGCGGTTCAAAGTCAGCTTGCCCTGCGACGAGCCGGCATGTGCTGGCCCCCGGTCAGCGCCCCGGCCTTTTTTGGCCCGGCCTGATTCCTGCCAGTGCCCCGCCTCAGGCGTTGCAGCGCCGGGCTTGCGCAAGCCTTCGGCAGGCACACTGACCTTCATCGAGCCACTCTGCAGGATGCATTGGCCGCGATGGTCAGGACCTTCGATCAATTTGCCTGTCATTTCCAGGGCCGGCGCATAGTAGACCTGGCCCAGCACCAGCTGGTCCGGCCGCTCCCCTGCCCCTGCTGACAACGTGGCGCGGCCAATTTCGTTTTCAATCCGGCTGCGTCCGCTGCGTGCTTTCTGGCGGCCGGCGCTGACGGCATGGTGGCGGGCAAATGCGTCCTGCTCATTCATCGCTTTGCGCGTTTGTTCCAATAGCTCTTCGACCTCCAGCTGGGCCATCTCATAGAGCTCACGGGCTTCCTCGCGGGCCTGCTGGACGATCGCCTTTGATTTCTCCTGCCAAATGAGCCGCTCGCGGTCAAGCCGTTGCTGCTCCAGCTGGGCTTGCTCCTGCAGGTGAGCGACTTCCTCGCGCATACGGTCGGCCTCGACCCGGCTCTTTTCAATCGCACTGACGAGCTCTTCAAAGCGCAGTCCCTCGTCGGAAAGCAGGGATTTGGCCTGGCCGATGATTTCATCAGAGAGGCCGAGGCGGCTGGAAATGGCAAAGGCATTGCTGACCCCGGGAACACCGATCAGCAGGCGGTAGGTCGGGCGCAGTGTTTCGCTGTCGAACTCGCAGCAGGCATTTTCCACGCCGGGTGTATTCAGGGCATAACCCTTGAGCTCTTTATAATGGGTCGTCGCGACCGTCCGGCAGCCATGGTTGCGCAAATAGTCAAGGATCGAAATCGCAAGGGCGGCACCTTCCGAAGGATCGGTGCCGGAACCCAGCTCATCGACCAGAACCAAGGTCCGGGGCTGCGCTTTTTGCGTGATTTGGATGATATTGCGCATATGGGAGGAAAATGTCGATAGATCCTGCTCAATGCTCTGTTCATCGCCGATATCGGCGAGAACCTGCTCAAAGACACTGACCTGGGAGCCATCGCGGGCCGGGATCTGCAGACCGGCCATCGCCATCAGGCAGAACAGGCCACAGGTTTTCAAGGCGACGGTTTTACCGCCGGTATTCGGTCCGGTGATGATCAGGGAATTGAACGCGAGCCCGAGCTCGAAATGGATCGGTACGACCCTGTCCCGTGGGATCAGGGGATGGCGTGCAGCCTGCAGGAAAATACGGCCTTCGTCATTGACCTGGGGGCGCATCGCCTGTTGCTTCAAGGCCAGGCGGCCCTTGGCCATCAGGAAATCCAATTCGGCAAGGATATTGGCATTGCTGACCAGAAGATCAGCGGAATCAGCAACCTGGCTGGACAGCTCGATCAGGATGCGTTCGATCTCCTCGCGTTCCAGACCCATCAGTTCACGAATCTTGTTATTGAGCTCCACAACCGGCAGGGGCTCGACAAATAGGGTCGAACCACTGGCCGAGGTATCATGGACCAGCCCGGGGATACTGCCGCGATGCTCAGCCTTGACCGGCACAACATAGCGGTCGCCGCGCAGGGTGACCAGCTGCTCCTGCAAGGCCTTGGCCTGGCTGCGGACAATCCGTTGCAGGCTTTCCTTGACATCAGCCTGGGCCTGGCGGATGCGGCGCCTGAGGCTGGCCAGCTGACTGCTGGCGGAATCATGCAGCTCCTCTTCACCGGCGATACATTCATCGAGTCGAATTTTCAAGGCCCGCTGCGGACGCAGCTGGGCAATCAGTCCGAAGACAACCCGCTGGCCGGGTCCATCTTCAGGCAAGGCCAGGCGGATCTTGTCAACCGCATGCAGGAAGGAGGCGATGCGCAGGAATTCGTGAATGGCCAGCACTGAGCCGCTGCGGGCCCGGTGCACCGAGGGTCGGATCTCACTGATGCCACCCAGCGGGAGGACACCCTTTTCCAGGATCAGCTTGACAGCATCATCGGTCTCGTCCTGGCGCAGCAAAACCGTGTCCAGGTCAGGCGACGGCTGCAGAGCCGCACATAAATCAGCCCCGGGCGCCGAATGTGCCAGGGCTGTCAGGTCTTGGATGATCTTGTCATATTCGAGAATCGTCAGGGATCGTGTGTCCATTAGCTACCTTTTTGTTGTCTTAAATGCGGAATCATGAACTGGATGCCATAAAGCAGGTAAACGATCAATGCCCAGGCAACCGGAATGATGAAGATGTAATTGGCCCAGTGCTTCTGGTCGGCTGGGATCAAAAACAAGGAGGCAAATGCGGCGACAAACAAGACCGTTCCCAGCTTGCCATACCAGCGGGCCTGGACGATGACTTTGCGTTTTTTCAACAGGAAATAGCCTCCGATCACCATCATGAATTCCTTGGCGAAAATGAATGCCGGAACCCAGGCTGGCAAGCGTCCGGTCAGTGTCATCGTCAGGGCGGTCGTCAGCTGGAAGACCTTGTCCACAAACGGATCAAAAACCCGGCCAAAATCGGAGGTCTGGTGATAATGACGCGCTATATAACCATCCAGGATATCGGTGGCCCAGATTCCGACGAAAAAAACAAACGCCAGCGTGTTATACTTCGCGCCGGCGCTGATTGCCCAAGCCATGAATGGGATGGCCGCGAACCGCAAGGTCGTCAAATAATTGGGTATGGTTGGCTCAAATCGCAGTTTCATACGGGCATTATAACAATCTTGACTGGCGGACTCAAGCTGAATCATTTTTGTTATATTTGTATCACTTTTTTGTAATTATCATGCTATAATAAAGACAACAAGGGGCTGTGAAGCTAAGGAAATAACTGGACGCTTTTCCTCAGTCGAGCCAATAGCGTAACCGACTTTGTATTAGATGCAAGGTCGGTTTTTTTCACCCCTGAAAGGAGGGTGACCATCATGAGACAAAAACGAAGAATGGTTCGGCAACTCACTGGATTTCTGATTGTGATGCTCGTTTTTGGTCTGGCTTTGTTTATGGTGGAACCTGTTGAAGCCGTGACAACAGTCACTATTGTCGAGGGGAATGAACAGCCCGACGATCTGGTGGGAAAGGTCGAGATCGAGTCCGGGATGGATGATCACGGTATCCTTGATGTCCATATCGATGGTACCGAATATCAGATCGAATATTGGCTGTCCTTTTCTGCAGAAAACGATGAAGAATTCATGGCATTGGAGTTCCATGTCCTGGGTGATGAGCCGATTGTCAGCCAGGCGCTAATCAAAGGCGGCAACTCGGTCAAATTCTATGTCTTCAATCCTCCGGTTTATCAAGCCTCTGGCTTGAGTTCACCGATTAACAGAGGCGGCCAGGAGGCAGCAATCAGCTGGTTTGGTTTTATCATTGTTGAACCAGAAGAAACCACCACGACCACGACCGGTACGACAACCGGGGCTACTACGGGAGCTACGACAGGTGCCACGACCGGGGCCACCACTGGTGCCACGACTGGGGCTACAACGGGAGCCACCACGGGTGCCACAACCGGGGCTACCACTGGAGCGACAACCGGGGCTACGACGGGAGCCACCACGGGTGCGACAACGGGGGGCACCACAGCGGCTCCGACCACCACTCCTGCATTGACCGTCGAAGGGGCTGAAGCAAAACTGGTTGTATTTGGTGCGGAAATGCCAACTACAGGGGATAATGATTTTTATGCGTTCAAAGTGATCGTATTCTTCATTCTGACTTTGGGTGGCATTTTGCTGATTATCTGGAAAAACCGGGTGGACGTTGATTCATAACATTTGAATCCAGACTATTTTTCTCAGAGTGGCCAGTTCTCTGGCCACTCTGAAGACCCCTTGTGAGCAGACCCTGCAAAGATGCAATTGAATGCCTTTGCAGGGTCTGTGACTTGGCTGGGGATCGATACTAAAGATTAAAGGATCAGCCGATAAACAGCTGTTCATAATAGATGGTCCCATTGACTGCCACTTTGCTGAAGGCAAAGCTGGTATAGGAACTATTCATAATATTCTTACGATGGGTCGGAGAATTGAGCCAGGCCGAAACGACCTGTTCCGGTGTTGCGACCTGGGTCGGATCGATCGCATAATTTTCACCACAGTAGGACGCCTCGAGCTGGATATCCGTCAAGACGGAATAAAAGGCATCGCCATCCGGTCTCAGATGGGGTGAGGGGCTATCTGGCAATTCACGGACCCGGATATCGGCGGCCTGGCAGAGGGTAAGATCTAAGGTCAAGGCAGACAAGCCGCTTTTTTCACGGGCTGCATTGGTCAGGCGGACGAATTCAGCCAGCCAGTCAGCAGCAGGAGCTGGTGTAAGCACGGGTGCTGTGGCGGCTGATGGAATCTCAATAGCCGCAGGCGTGGGCTCTGGCTGGCTCACCGGCTGTTGCTTGACGATCTCTGGTTCGAGCTGTTGTTGAGGATTGGAACGGCTTGGTAGATCCAGTCCATTCAAATCTCCAGCATCAACCTGGACTGGCCAAGGTTCCTGGACAGTGGGATATTCACCCCATACAGCGTCTTTGGCCTCAGCAATCCAATTGTCAACTGGACTGACTCCTGAGATTGTTGTCTCTGCTGAAACAGCGGGGAAGTGAAGACTCAAGATCGCTAGGATGATAATCCCTGTTGTCAAAACAATGTGAAAAGCGATGGTTCGAGGGCGTATCTGGGTGGGGGCGGCATTCTTCAAGAGTCTGGTTCCTTTCCGAGGACAAATTTAACCGAGTGGAAAAAAGGATTGTTCCACCAGGCACAAACACAGCGTGTTTTGCAGAATGATCGTACTTATACAATAAAATGATAGCTAAATCAAGCCTTTTCCCAGGTCATTGTCATTATTAAAACACGATGTTTTGTTATCATGATTCAGCTATAATTATATTGGCATTAGCAAAATAAAAGCATAAATGGAAATTAATCGCTAGACATATTGTAAATATGACATCTAACATATATAATTATGACATGATCTTGTAACGTTTTTGACTGACTGCAACATTCATGTAACAATGCGCGCGAAAACCGACTCTTTTTGAATAGAAACACAATCGAATGGGGGCTGTGAAGCTCAGGGAGTATCTGGACGCTTTTCCTGAGGGGAGCCGGTAGCGTAACCGACCTTTTTTTATTTGGGGTCGGTTTTTTGTATTTAAAGATGACATTGGCGAGCAGGAACACTTGAACTGAACATACCTGGTCCATACACTGGCCAAAGCAAACTGCATGGCGATGGCCAGTTACCAATAAAGATTGACACAAGGTGTTATCGATCATTTGGAGGTGGTC
>CAZCMX010000098.1:0-5703 GCA_964499985.1 uncultured Mageeibacillus sp. | reverse complement strand
TATGTCAGGGAAAACACTCTATGAAAAAATCTGGGACCTGCACCTGGTTGACTCCGGTAATGGTCAGAATCTGATCTACATTGACCTGCACCTGCTGCATGAAGTCACCTCGCCACAGGCCTTCGAGGGCTTGAAGCTCGCCGGCCGCAAGGTTCGTCGCCCCGATCTGTCGTATGCAACGATGGATCACAATATCCCGACCCATGACCGCCACCAGATCAAGGACCCGATTTCCAAGCTCCAGATGGAAACTCTGGCAAAAAATTGTGCCGAGACCGGGGTGACTTTATTTGGCATCGACAGCGAATACCAGGGCGTCGTCCATGTCATGGGACCGGAGCTCGGCCTGACGCTGCCGGGTAATACGATTGTCTGCGGCGACAGTCATACCGCCACCCACGGCGCTTTCGGCGCCCTGGCCTTTGGCATTGGCACCAGCGAAGTCGAGCATGTCCTCGCCACCCAGTGCCTGCCCCAGAAAAAGTCCAAGACCATGAAGATTTCGGTCAATGGCGCCCTCGGCCAGGGTGTCACCGCCAAGGACATCATCCTCGGCGTGATCAGCCAGTATGGCACCGACTTCGGCACCGGCTATGTCATCGAATTCACCGGTGAAGCCATCCGCAAGCTGAGCATGGAAGAACGCATGACCGTCTGCAATATGGCGATCGAAGCAGGCGCCCGTTCCGGTCTGATCGCCCCTGACCAGACGACCTTTGACTATCTCAAGGGACGCCTCTATGCGCCGCAGGGCAAAGCCTTCGAAACCGCTGTTGCTGAATGGAAAAAGCTCTATACCGATGCCGATGCTGTTTTTGACAAGGTGGTTGAATTTGATGCCGCGGCGCTCGCACCACAGGTCACCTGGGGCACCTCCCCGAGCATGGGCGCCTCGATTGAGGACATCGTCCCTTATCCGGAAAACTTTGCTGATCCGGACAAGCAGAAGGCGGCCCAGCGCGCGCTCGACTATATGGGCCTTGTCGCTGGCACGCCGATGAAAGACATCGCAATTGACTATGCCTTCATTGGCTCCTGCACCAATGGCCGCATCGAAGACCTGCGCGCCGCTGCCGCGATTGCCAAAGGCCGCAAGGTCAGCCCCACCGTCACCGCCCTGGTCGTGCCAGGCTCCGTCCAGGTCAAAAAGCAGGCTGAAGCTGAAGGCCTCGACAAGATTTTTGTCGAAGCCGGCTTCGAATGGCGCGAACCTGGCTGCAGCATGTGCCTGGCCATGAACCCCGATGTCCTCCAGCCCGGCCAGCGCTGCGCTTCGACCTCGAACCGCAACTTCGAAGGCCGCCAGGGCCGGGGTGGCCGCACCCACCTCGTCTCCCCGGAAATGGCGGCTGCCGCTGCCATCGCCGGCCATTTCGTCGACGTGCGGACATTTTAAGCGAGAAGCTTGAGGAGGAATACCATGGAACCCTTTGTCAAATTGAATGGACTGGTCGCCCCGCTCGACCAGAACAATGTCGATACCGATGCCATCATCCCGAAACAGTTTTTGAAGCGGATCGAGCGCAGCGGTTTTGGCCAGTATGTATTCTTCGAACTGCGCTTCGATGACGACGGCAACCTCAAGCCTGATTTCGAAATGAACAAGCCCCGCTACCAGGGCGCCAGCATCCTCGTCTCCCGTGCCAACTTCGGCTGCGGCTCCTCGCGCGAGCACGCCCCCTGGGCCTTGCTTGACTATGGCTTCAGGGCCATCATTGCCCCCAGCTATGCCGATATCTTCTACAATAACTGCTTCAATAACGGCATCCTGCCGATCCGCCTCAGCGCCAGCCAAGTCGACGAGATCTTCCAGCGCGTCGCCGCCAAGCCCGGCTATACGCTCGAAATCGACCTCACCGCCAAAACCGTGCGCGATGCCGACGGCCTGTCCTATACCTTCGAGCTCGACGAATTCAATACTCAAAAGCTCCTCAATGGCTATGACGACATCAGCCTGACCTTGTTGAAAGAAGACAAGATCGCCGCCTACGAAGCCGCCCATCCGGTCGTGAAAAAAGCCGCCAAAGTATCCTGAGGGTAGATTGGGCGGTTGACCCGGCATTCTAGGTGACTAACCCTCAAAATCCAGATGATCAAGAGCCTGAAGACCACAGCCGGTTTTCAGGCTTTTTCATTCGCGCCGAGCCCTGGCGATCAGGCGGAGGGGTGATACCGGGCGCCAGTCAGCTCTGGACAGGTGCCGGCAAAAAGGCTAGGATGACCGATAGACAGCTGATTGGCCTGCCCTGTGACCGCATACCAGCGATCACTCGTGCGCAAACAAAAGAAGGATTCCCCAACATGTCAGAAACGACCCTCACACCGTCCAAATCCGCGAGACAATTGCCCGCCAAAGCCGGTCCGTTCCTGATCCTGGCGGCGGCGCTGCTCTGGAGCATGGCTGGCTTATTGGTCAAATATATCCCCTGGCATCCGCTGGCCATTGCCTCGGCCAGGAGTCTGCTCGCCGCCTTGGTGTTTGCGCTGGCCTACCGGCGGCGCCTGCTGCATCGCTTCAACTGGACCACGCTCATTTCCGGTCTGGCCCTGATGTTGACCCAGACAGGCTTTATTATCGCCAATAAAATGACGACTGCTGCCAATGCCATCATGCTCCAGTATGCCTCACCCTTGTTTGTGGTTATTTTTGGCGCGATCTTCTACCACCACCGGCCATCCCGGCGCGAAGCCATTGCCCTGGGTCTCGCCCTGGGGGGCATTCTCCTGTTTTTCCTCGATGACCTGTCGCCGGGCAATCTGCTGGGCAATTTGATCGCGACCGGCACCGGCGTGTCTTTCAGCCTGGTTTTTCTTTTGAACAGCCGACCGGAATGTGATACCCCCCAGTCGATCTTTATCGGCCAAGTGACCACGTTTCTGGTGGGGCTGCCCATGCTGCTGCAAGTCGGGGAAATGTCGACCCCTTCGCTCCTGGCCATTCTGGTCCTGGGATTTTTCCAGCTTGGTCTGGCGTATTTCCTGTTTGGGATCGGAATTCGCCTGACCCGGCCACTATCTGCAAATTTGCTGGCCCTGGTCGAACCGATTGCCAATCCCATCTGGGTTTTCCTGGCTTTTGGCGAGCTGCCTGGCTGGCTGGCCGGACTGGGCGCTGTGATTGTGCTGGGCTCGATCTTGTACCTCAATCTGGAACGCTTGCGCCAGCCGGTTAGTCCGGCCTGACAGCCAGGCCAACGATGACAAATCATATCTGCCTGCCAGCCCCATCGAAAAAGCCGTCTCCCATTTTTTCGCGGAAACGGCTTTTCAGATCGGAAGATCACGGAAATCTTAATATTCGATGACGCGAGGCAACTCCTTGGCCTGGGCGACCCAGCCTTCCACTTGGCTTTCAGTCGGCAGTTTACGGACCAGTTTCTTTTCTTCGTTCACCTCATGGAGCTTGACCGTCAGGTTGGAAGGCTTGCGGGTTGCCAGCTCAGGGACGGTATCGACACCTGCCGCTTCCAGAAGATCGGCATATTCACTGCCGATACCCTTGACCCGGGCCAAATCAGCCCGGTTGGCCCATTTCAAAATCAGCTTGCCGGAAATTCCTGTTTTCTCAGCCAGACCTTCACGGCCTTTGCGAGACTTGCAAGTATCGAGAAGGACTTCGATCGACGAAATGCCATTGGCTTCCAAGGTCGCTGCGTAAGATTCACCGATTCCTTCGATTTCTTTTAATATTGTCATATTCAAACTCCTTTCATGTAAAAAAGCAATGGGTCTAGTTTCAGGTTAGTCCTCTTGCGGTTTATCGTCAATTCATTCATTGTGACATTTGCGGTCACAGGTGCTCTGTGGAATACTTAAAGTCAAAGGAAGCGTTGCCGATAAGCCGCAGGATTATCCCTTGCACAAGATTGCCCGCAGGGGACAGGGCTTCGGGCAACTCTGGCGAGGATCAGGCATGCGATCTGGAGTGTTCAAACGATTCAAACCCAGACTGGCACCAGGACAAGTGCACGGTTATGTATTGTCCGGCCCACTGGAGCCCTATTTGACCCATCGCTATGGCCAGCACTGGCAATTGTCTGCAGCAGTCGATCTCGAGAACACAACCCCACCCTTGTTGATGAATGAATTCCGGCCCGGTGTCGGTTGCTGCACCATCACGGCGCTGACCTCCGTATTCCGCCATATCCAGGTGCAAACAGCGGACCGACAGATCCCTGCGGCCAATATAAGCTTGTTCGACCAGATCGAGGCAACCGCCGCAAGGTATGGCTATCACCTCAAACGGGGCCGGACCAACCCCCTCCTGATCGGTGCCATCGTGCGCAATCTGTATCGCCAGTTCCAGCTGACTGGCCGCGCCGGGTCCACCATCCTGTGGCCGGCTGCCTGCATCCGCCGCGAACTGGACGCCGGTTATCCGGTCCTGCTCAATATTGCCTGTGGCCATTATCGGCATCATACCGTAACCGTGGTGGGCTATCAGCTCTGGCAGGACATCACCCGCCAGCCCCCTGAGCGGCAGCGCTGGATCTGGCAGGTCCATGATGGCTGGAGTGCAGAAGCCCGTTACATCGACCATTGGGCGCTGACCCGGCCCTGGTCTGGACAGTGTTCCGTATTCAGTGTCACCCGGATCCGGCCCTTTCTGAGATCTTGCCCATGATCGAGCGCCAGGTGCAGGCAGATGAATATTTCACCAGCCAGTCTTGACAAATCCTGAGGATCATTCTATTATACCCCTATAACCTATATAAATAGTAGGAATAAAAATTGACCCGGTTAAACCCAAGCAGGAGGAAACCCTATGGCCAAGATCGCCCAGTCGATGACCGAACTGATCGGCAATACGCCGCTCGTCGAGCTGTCCCACTACAATCACAAGAACCAGATCCACGCCCGCCTGATTGCCAAGGTTGAATATTTCAACCCGTCCGGCAGTGTCAAGTGCCGCATCGGCAATGCCATGATTGTCGCGGGCGAAAAGGCTGGCCTGATCAAGGAAGGCACCACGATCATCGAGCCGACCAGTGGCAATACTGGCATCGCTCTGGCCTTTGCCGCAGCAGCCAAGGGGTATCGCCTGATCCTCGTCATGCCTGATACCATGAGCATCGAGCGCCGCAACCTGCTTAAAGCATACGGCTCAGAACTCGTCCTGACCCCCGGCAGTGAAGGCATGACCGGCGCGATCAAAAAAGCTCAGGAGCTTGCCGCCGAAATCCCCGGCGCTTATATCCCTCAGCAATTTGAAAATCCGGCCAATCCGGATATCCATCGCCGCACCACTGCCGAGGAGATCTGGCGCGACACGGATGGCGAGATCGACATTTTTGTCGGCGGTGTCGGCACCGGTGGCACCATCTCCGGCGTCGGCGAAGTCCTGAAGGCCAAAAAGCCCGGGATCAAGGTCATCGCCGTCGAACCGACCGATTCTCCTGTCCTGTCCGGTGGTCCCAAAGGTCCGCACAAAATCCAGGGCATCGGCGCCGGTTTTGTGCCGAAAAACTATAATGGCAGTTTTGTGGACGAGATCTTCCAGGTCAGCAATGACCAAGCCTTTGAGACCTCGCGAGCCCTGGCCCGCACCGAAGGGCTCCTCGTTGGCATCTCCTCCGGCGCCGCAGCCTATGCCGCCACCCAGATCGCCCTGCGCCCGGAGAATGCGGGCAAGACCATCGTCGTCCTATTGCCGGATAATGGCGAACGCTACCTCTCGACGCCCCTGTTCCAGGAGGGATGAGG
>CAZCMX010000097.1:0-5737 GCA_964499985.1 uncultured Mageeibacillus sp. | reverse complement strand
GCTCATATTTCTAAACCGTGGGGCACACGGGGTTAGCTCGCTGATGCTGCAGCCGTTAGGCTGCTCGAACGAGAAGCCCCCACTTCTAAAAGTGGTGGGAGTATGTCACACAAGATGCTGTCAGTCAAATCATCCAGTAAATTCAACTTTTGCTGCTCATCCGATAGTTGCAAAACCCCGGGGAAACCGCCACAACGGAAATAATCATTCAGCGTTAGATCTGGAACAAGTTCCCGATCTTCGGCCAGGGAGAAGGGTAAAAGCATTTGCTGAATAGTGCGCCCGCTTAGTCGCGTTGCCAGTTCCGATGCGAGTAGATTGGCATTGGAACCGGTCAGGACGATATCCAATCGTTAGTCCAAATGCAAAGAGTTGATCACATCTTCCCATTGCTCAATTATCTGGATCTCATCCAGCAACAGATGACAGTCTGATTCACGACCGTTGAAATAATCCAGCACATACTGATGGAGTGCCCCTGGCTGACGCAACTGGACATGCATGTAATTTTCAAAATTGAGAAACAGGATATTGGATTCTGGTGTGCCAATCCGAATCAATTCCTCTCGATATTGCAGCAAGAGCGTAGACTTACCGTACCGCCGAACACCCGTTATGATAATAATCACTTCATGGCCACACCATTGCTTGAGCCACGCCAAATCTTTTGATCTCTGAATCAAAAGAGCCTCCAGTGATAGGGGGAGAACACAGCTATTACTAATAATATCCGCTTGAAATCGATATATCTATACAATACAGATGGTATATCCGCTTGGAAGCGATATAAATCCAGTATTTCCTGAATCGATACTATCAAGCCTTTTTATCTGTGAAAAAGGTGATGGATGTAGCTGGATCAATCCGTCTCCCCCGTCAACAAAACACCCCGGGCTCTTGGGCAAGATCCCGGGGTGTATGAGGGAGGAGGAAAGTGCTTATCAAATCGAGTCCAAGCCTTAAAGCTGGACGACCATCCGGCTGCTGCCGGACACCGGCTGGAGGCAGACATCCAGAGACAGCCCCTGGAAATGCTCGCCGGCAGGATACAGACTGGCCAGCTGGCCGCCCGTCACGGACTGGATGGTCCGGATATTGCGCAGGACCAGGGACCACGGTTTGCCAGATCCGGTCCATTCGATGGCAAGTTCCGTGCCTTGGCGGATGACAACGACTTCAATGTCCGGTTTCCCAGCTATATCACAGACGGTCGCACGTGACGTCTGGCCCTCTTCGAGCGCGAAGAGCTGGAAAACTGCCTGGTCGGCAAAATCGTATTCGGCCATTTGCGTCTGGGCATGGGTGGCGAGCAGGGTATTGGGCCGCACCAAGAGTGGCAGCCCAAAGTAATCGAACTGCTCCTGGATCCAGCGGCCGCCTGTGACTGTTGCGCCCGTGAGCAGATGGGTCCAGGTGCCAGCGGGCAGGTAATACGTTACGCGGCCATCCGGACTGAAAACAGGTGCCACCAGGAGGCGCTCGCCCAGGAGGTACTGGCGATCGAGGACGTCGCAGGTCGGATCTGCGGGGAATTCGAGCATCATCGGCCGCATGACCGGGACCCCCGTGCGGGCGGTTTCGCTGGCTGCACTGAACAGGTACGGCATCAGGCGGCACTTGAGTTCGACGAAAAAGCGCAGCACAGCGACTGATTCCTCATCAAATAGCCAGGGGACGCGATACGATTCATTGCCGTGCAGGCGACTATGCGTGGAGAGCAGGCCAAAGGCTGACCAGCGCTTATAGAGGTCGGGTGTAGCCGTTTTCTCAAAGCCGCTGATGTCGTGGCTCCAGAAGCCAAAACCAGACTGGCTCAGGGACAGGCCGCCACGCAAGGTCTCAGCCATCGAGGGGTAATTGGCTGAGCAATCACCGCCCCAGTGGACCGGGAATTGCTGGCCGCCCACCGTGGCCGAGCGGGCAAATACACAAGCCCGGCCTTCGCCCAGTTCTTCCTTGAGCAAGCTGAAGACGGTCTGGTTATACAGATAGGTATAGTAATTGTGCATTTTCAGCGGATCGGATCCATCGAAATAGACCACATCTGTCGGGATGCGTTCACCGAAATCCGTCTTGAAGGTGTCAACGCCGATCCGCACGAGGGCCCGCAGCTTCTCGCGGAACCAGCTGACCGCACCCGGATTGGTGAAGTCGATCAGGGCCATGCCGGCCTGCCAGCGGTCCCATTGCCAGACACCGCCATCCGGTTTTTTGACGAAATAACCCTTGGCCTTGCCTTCGGCAAACATCCGGCTCTTCTGGGCGACATAGGGATTGATCCAGAGGCAGACCTTGAGACCATCCTGCTTGATCCGGGCCAGCATGCCGGCCGGGTCGCTGAATCGCCGTGTGTCCCATTCCAGGCCGCACCATTCCAGCTCTTTCATCCAGAAACAGTCATAATGGAAGACCTGCAGCGGGATCCGCCGCGATTTCATGCCATTGATGAACGAGTTGAAGGTCTCTTCGCTGTATTCCGTCGTAAAAGAGGTCGTCAGCCAGAGGCCAAAGGACCAGGCTGGCGGCAGGGCCGGCTTGCCGGAAAGCTCGGCATAGCGCATCAGGACCGATTTGGGCGAATCGCCGCCGATCACGAAATAGGACAGGCGCTGGCCGGGGACCGAAAACTGGGTCCGGGTGACCACTTCGGAGGCCACCTCGAAAGAGACTTTTTCCGGATGATTGACGAGTACCCCGTAATTGCGGTTGGTTAGGTAAAAGGGGATGTTTTTGTAGGCTTGCTCGCTGCTGGTGCCGCCATCCTCATTCCAGATGTCGATGATCTGGCCATTTTTCACATAGGGGGTAAACCGCTCGCCGAGGCCATAGACATTTTCCCCGACCGACAGGTCGAGCTGGTCCTTCATATAGCAGCGGCCATCCTGGGTGATGGCATAGGACAAATGGCGGAAATTGCTGCTGGTCAGGAACGAGCCGGCATAGTCGTAATCGGCTGTCCAGGTCCCCTGGATCCGGACGCGGACGGAGGTCTGGCCAGAGGTCAGGCGAATCCGGTCGCCCTCGAGTTCAATTTCGAGCGGGAAATCATCGTGCTGACTGAGCTCGAAATGAGGACCGCGCTCGAGCTCGCCATCGAAATGGCAAGCCCGGACGGCGATGATATCCGGCAGGGGAGAGCTGAATTCGATCGTGATGGTCGGATTGTCGGTGGTGCTGCCGTTCGAGGTCAGGGGACGGGTTGTCGTGAACACGGTGAAGCTGCGTGGATCGATCCGGTAATCCACGACATCATGGGCATGATGCAGCGTGACATCGGACCGGGTCAGCCAATAGCCATCGGTGAATTTCATGGTTAATTTCCTTTCATGGACTTGTCTTCATCTTCGACAATGAAAATACGGATGCTTTTACCCATCTGGAAACCGTCCTTTGGTCAACCGCTTGGAAAACCGAATGGCTGCAAAGTCATCATTCTGGCATCCTGATTGTAGCATGATCTGTTCTGGGCTGGGATAGACCTGAAACGTGACTCCACCGGTTCATTTGCCAAAGGCGACCAGATTTGGTATCAATGAAGGGATCGACAAGTCATTGAACCGGCTTCAAGCCGCAAAAGAGGCAGACTGTGACATTCAACCCCGAACATAGCTTGATTATCTTCGATTTCGATGGCACGCTGTTCGACTCCATGCCCTTCTGGGATCATCTGGCTCTGAGCGAGCTGGCCCGGCGCGGCATTGAACCGGATGAGGCCCTGCTGCGTCGATTGCCGGAGATGACCATGCACGAAGTGGCCGTTTACCAGGCAGACCATTACCCGGAACTCGGCACCGCAGCCGCTATCCTTGCGGCCTGGCAAAAGCGGGCTCGCGAGGCTTTCCAGAGTGAATTGGCATATAAACCAGGCGCTCTTGAGCTGGTGACTGACCTGAACCGGCGCGGCAAAAAAATCGCAATTGCCACGATGTCACAACGCGAGATCGTTGAGCTGGCTTTGCGGCGCCACCCGGTGGGTTCCTTGATCGACACCTTGGTGACCTTCGAGGATGTCGGTATTGGCAAGCACGAACCGGACATCTGGCTGGCCATCACCCATCGGTTTGGCGTTCCTCCATCCGACTGTATTGTGATCGAGGACGCCTGTTTCGCGGCACGCACGGCCAAAGCGGCCGGGTTCAAGGTTATTGGCGTAGCCGATGCTGCCAGTGCCACCGCTGCTGCAGAACTAAAAACCATCGCCGACCTCTATGTCGACAGCCTTTTGGAGTTGATCGGCAAACTATGAAAGACGCAAAAGCTTGCGACGGAATGAAAGGCAATCATGAAACTCACTCCTGATCCATTCACGGCCATCCTGTTCGATTGTGATGGTGTCCTGGTCGACTCCGAACCCGCCATGGCTGAGATCTCGGCGCTTGCCTTCCAGGATTACGGCGCACCGGCCACGGCTGCCGATTTCCTGCCTTTTATCGGACAGGGCGAACAGGATTATTTTGGTCAAGTCGCCCGGAAATACAACCTGACCTTTGACGAAACACTCCGGACTCACATCTACGACAAATATCTCGAATTGGCGCAAGCCTTGGTCAAGCCATTTCCCGGGGTCAGGGACCTGGTGCTCCGTTTGAAAGAGAGCGGGTACCGGATAGCGGTGGCCAGCAGCTCGGAAAAAATCAAGGTCGAGGCCAATCTGGCCGTACTCAAACTGCCAGGGCAAACCTTTGAAGCAGTGATTACCGGCAGCGACCTCGAGCGCAAAAAGCCTTACCCAGACATCTACCTGATGGCTGCGGACCGGCTGGCCGTCCACCCGGCCCAATGCTTGGTCATCGAAGACTCGACCAGTGGGGTCATCGCCGGCAAAGCGGCCAAAATGAAGGTCATCGGTTTCACCTCGGCCCATACCGCAGATGAACTCAAGGCAGCCGGTGCGGATGATGTCGTCGATGATCCGGGCGAGGTGATCGGGCTTTTACGGTCTGAACATCTCGGCTGAGCCGTTCTATTTTTCGTGATACCCTAGGTTGCGGGAGATTTCATTGGCTGCCATTTTCACTTCCACAAGAAATCGATTGAACGTTTCAGCATCCCTGTAGGACTCGATCTGGCCGGTGACACCAATCGCCGCCACGCATTCCAGATTGTAATTATAAATCGGTGCGGCAATGCAACCGACGCCCATGGAAAATTCTTCATTATCGACGGCATACCCGCCCACTTTAGCCCTGGATCATTCGTCCAGTAATTTCTCGACTTCAATAATGGTGTTTTTGGTTTTGCGGTCAAATCGACAGTTCGCAAGATAGCTGGTTTGAAAACTGATCGGCTTGTTTGCCAGGATGATTTTCGCCCCGGCACTGTAATTTAGTGCTATAGGGGTATGCAGAGGGGCCACGACACTGACTGGCACGGTGGGCAGGACTTGCTCGACATAAATGAACTGGTTGCCGTTCATGATGGCAAGCTGTGAGGTCTGTCCGGTTGATTTCGAAAGCCTTTCCATGATTGGCAGGGAAATCGCGTTGAGAGAGATGTTTTTATTATAGTGGTAAGCCAATTCGGCGATTCTGTTACCCATTGAGTAGACAAGACAACCGACATTTTGCTCGATCAGGTAACCTCTATCCACCAGATTCTTGATAATCCGGAATGTGGATGTGGAAGGGATTTGCAGGTTTTTTGAAATGGCTTTCAATGACTGGGGCTCTTTGGTGTCGCAAAGATATTCGATAATGCGTAGTCCCCGATCCAGAGATGTGGCTGTGTTTGATTCTGC
>CAZCMX010000096.1:0-5944 GCA_964499985.1 uncultured Mageeibacillus sp. | reverse complement strand
GGCCAGGACAGCCTCAGCGATATGGGCATACTGGCTGGCAGAATGCAGGATATAGAATCCGGTCTGGACATGCTTTTTCAGCTCATCCGAATCCCGGCCTTGAGCATGCTCCTGCCATCCGGTCTGAGCGCGGTCCAAGCCAATTTTCCCGATATCGTGCAGGCGTCCGGCCAGCTCCAGGGCAGCCTGCTGGCTGTCTGGCAGACCGAGCACTTTGCCCAGCCGCAGGCAAATCTGGGCCACCCGGTCGGCGTGCGCTTTTTCAACCGGATCGGCCGTCAGAACCCGGTCGATCATCTGGCGGACCATATCATTGCGATAGCGTTCACCCTCGACGATCTTCTGGTCATACATGGCTTCTTCGGCAACCTTGTAAGCCTCCTCGATTGTCATGGCATCGGTCTTGAACGACGCCAGGCCCAGGGAAACCGACAGGTCGAGAAAATCTATTTGCTCGTCGCGACAGGCAGCACTCAGGGCCTGGAACATCTGCTCAGCCTCTGCCTGCGACGTTTCGGGCATGAAAAGGACAAATTCGTCGCCGCCCAGCCGGGCTGCCAGGTCCCGGGGCCGGGCCACCTTGCGCAATGCACTGGCGACTGCAAGCAGCAACCGGTCCCCCATCGCATGGCCAAATGCATCATTGGCCAGCTTGAGGCCATTGACATCGGCAACGATCAGGGCGATGCCATCCGATCGCTGTGGGGCCAGGGACCATTCAGCGATCGTTTTTTCAAAATAATGGCGGTTATACAGGCCGGTCAGCTGGTCATGGAAGCTCAACAGTTCAATCTGCCGCTCCTGACGCTTGCGGTCCTCGATATTGCGGCTGACACCCAGCACTTCGATTTCCGCCCTGTCATTGAGCTGGAACCGGGTCGAGACCTCCACCCAGATGATGCGTCCATCTTTGCAGGGCTGCTGTACCGCGGTCACATTGGAGATATCGATTGCCGGATCAGCGATGAATCTGGGCAAATTCACCTGCATGGCTGCAGATACCCGCGCCAGCGATTCCGGCAGCAGGGAGTCTTCCAGACTTTCCGCCAGGGCTTCTTCAACCGTCAGGCCACGCAGGCGGAGGATGGAGGGACTGATATAGGTGTAGCGCATCTGGTTGATATTGAGGATCCAGATGACATCCGTGACATTCTCTGCCATCAGGCGATACTTGGCTTCACTGATGCGCAGGGCCTCCTCCATGTTTTTGCGGTTCGTGATGTCGGTATGGGCGCCTGTGATCCGGTAGGCCTGTCCTGCTTCAGTCCAGAAGGCCTTGCCCCGGGCCTGGATCCAGCGATATTGGCCATCCTTGTGGCGCAGGCGGAATTCGGCCTCATAGGCCTCGGTCCGGCGCTGCAGGCAATCCTCGATCCGTTGTGTGACGCGGTCGCGATCATCCGGATGCAGCAGGCTGATAAACCGGTCCGGCTCATTGGCCAGCTCCTGGTCAGAGTATCCCAGCTGCTCTTTCCAGCGCGGAGACAGGTAAACCGTACCGGCGACCAGATCCCAGTCCCAGATCCCATCATTGCTGCCCCAGATCGCCTGTTCAAACCGTTCATGCTCAGTCTGCAGCAGCTGTTTATCATTGACGCGGTCGGTCACATCGCGGGCAATTGCATAGACATGGCCTTCCCGCATCTGGGCATTCCATTCCATGTGACGGTAGGAGCCATCCTGGCACCGGTAGCGATTGATATAGCCAACCAGATCCTCGAGCTTGTTCAGCCGGCTCATCTGTGACAGGGTCGCTGCAACATCGTCCGGGTGGATCAGCTGGATGAATGGTTGATCCAGCAGCTGCTCCTGCGGATAACCCAGGACGGTTTCCCAGGCCTTATTGATCTTGAGCAGCAAGCCCTCCGGACTGATGACTGCAATCAGGACCATGTCCAGGGAAAAAAAATAGTCCAGATTGAAGGCTGGCTGCTGGTGGGGACGGTTGTCTTGATTCAAGCTCATTGAAGGCCCCTTCCCGATGGTCTGGTTTAGTCAGGCGATTTCGAATATGACCCGGTTGCGGCCCTCAGACTTGGCCCGGTATAAGAGTTTGTCGGCCTGCTCCAGGGCCTGGTTCTGGCCCAGGGTTGACGAGGGCTGGACATACAGAGCGCCGATGCTGGTTGTAACCTTTTTTTCCTTGTCACCATAGCCAAAGACATGCCCTGCAATGTCCCGGCGCAGCCGTTCCGCAAAATCCAGCAGCTGCTCGGGCCGGTCCAGGATCACCACGATCACAAATTCTTCACCCCCGTAGCGGGCTGTACAGTCCCCTGCACGCGTATGGTGCCGGAGAATTGCGGCGAACTGGCGCAGCAGCTCATCGCCACAAAGATGGCCGCAGGTATCATTGACCGCTTTGAAATAATCAATATCCAGCAGGAGTATGCCCAGTCCCTGGCCGGATTTCTGCCTTGATGCAAAAACATCTGCCCAGAAGGCGTCAAATGAGGTCCGGTTCATCAGGCCGGTCAAATAATCCTGCATGGCCAGCTTGCTGACCTGCTTATGGGCTTTGGTCGCGATCGTGATGTAATAATGGGCGGAATTGGCCACTCCGGCGATATTGAGCAGCACATTGAGCGAATGGAATACCCCCGTCAGAGTGCTTCCGAGCGGCTCGGGCGGGGTCCTGCCGACTGTCAGGAAAAACACGGCCAGGAAAAGGCCGGTATCCACAAAGACCCCCGCCCACTTTTGCCAGGTCCGCCAGTTCGTATACATGATCAGGCCGGCCAGATTGAAAAAGTAATACTGGAATCCGGGCTGCAAGCCAAACTGCAAAACCTCGATGACTGTCATGGCCAGGATCAGGGTGATATAAATCAGTGAACCGGTTCCATACCGTTGCCGTCTGTTCAGCCAGATGGCCAGTCCGGAAACCAGGACTGCCAGCACCTGCAGGGCGGCGATCAGGGCATTGTCCACGATGAAAAAGAAGACCACAGCCAGAAGACTGCATAGAACGATTGTATTGGCATAGACCAGATTGGCCTGGTTATGATATTGATCTGTCTCAAACTGCTTTTGCAAATAGCGGTTTTCCACCAGAACACCTCTTATTTTGTCAAAAAGACCAGCCTTTTGAACTGGATAGGCTGGTTTGCCTTGCTGAAGATTATAGCATTGGTCCGATGCTGGTAAAAGGCCACTGTGGTATACTGCCAAGCATAAGCAGGGCATGATCGCCAAGGGCCCTGCGACTTTTTCCCAGCTCAAGGAAAGGATCCCCATGCGACGCGGACTGGCACTGGTGCTATTGGTTTTCGTGTTTCTTTCAGTTCCAGGAACTGTCCTGGCGCAACCGGTCGCCATCAACTACCAGGTGGATCGCAATTACCCGCCGCTCTCCTATACGACGGATGGCAGTCTGTATGGATTTGACCCCTACCTGACCAATATTGTGTTCAATTCCGATGCCTATGTTCTCAACTATTCGATGGATGCCTGGGACAAGGTCTATCCCCGGCTCGTATCCGGTGAAATCGACTTGGCCGGGATCGTTGCCGTGACCGAGGAACGCCGGCGCCAGGTCCTGTTTACCGATCCCCTGTTCAGTTTGCCAATCGCCGTCTATACCCGGGCTGATTTCCAGTCAATCACGCTTGACGATTTGGCCAGCTTGCGTGTCGGGGTGGGCCGCGGCTACTATTCCGAATCGGTGCTCCGTGATGAACTCAAGCTCGACGATTATATCGCTTATGACGATTTGCACCTGGCGATCCACGATTTGCAGGCCGGTACCCTCGACGTTATATTTGAGAACCAGCTGCTGCTCGATAACCTGTTGATCCGTGAGGGCCACAAAGGTCCCATCATCGCCCAGCTGACCCATCTGTACCCCAGGGCCCATGCCTATGCCATCAGCAAGAACCGGCCTGACCTCGTCATTTTCATGAACAAGCGGATCCAGGAGCTCAAGCGCAGTGGGGTTTTTGAAGAGATCTACGAGAAATATTTCTACGAGCATTCGGATGAATATCTCCGGACCCGCAACTGGCGGATCGCCTTCTCCGTCATTCTGGCCCTGGTTTTGCTTGGTGCTTCAGTCTTGCTCCTGCAGGCCGTCGTCCGGCACCTGAAGAAAAATCTGCAGGACAGTCTCCGCGATCTGGAAATGGCGCGCGATGATCTGGCCAGCGCCAATGCCGCCTTGCAGGCCAAGCTCGAGGAAATCGAAGTGCTGGCCTATATCAATCCGGTCACTGGATTACCCAATAAAAACCGATTCAAGGAGGCCGTGGAGGACCTGATCAAGGATCCGGATGTCGAGCATTTTTGCTTCCTTTTTCTCGACCTCGATGATTTCAAGGAAGTCAACGAAGCCTTTGGCCATGAGACGGGCGACCTTGTCCTGCAAAAAATCGCCCGCCGGCTCAGCCGGGCTCTGCCTGACAGTCCTGTCCAGGTCTTTAATCTGGGCAGCGATGAGTTTGCCTGCCTGTTCACCGGACAAGCCAGTGCTTCGTCTTGTCCAGAGGCCGCGCTCCTTTTGGATCGGATCGCCAAGCCACTGGCGATGACCGATCATCTGTTCAATTTGTCCGCCAGTGGCGGAATCGTCCGCTATCCGGAACATGGGGAAACCTTTGCTGAGCTTTTGAAGAACGCAGATACGGCCCTCTACCATGCCAAATCGGTCCAGCGCGGCATTGCAACGCTTTATGATCCGTCATTTGGCCAGGCGGTGATTGACAAGACAAGGCTCCAGCGCGATCTGCGCCAGGGCCTGGCCAATCACGAGTTCGAGCTGTACTACCAGCCACAGGTCGAGGCCAGGACAGGCACGGTCTGCGGCTTCGAGGCGCTGGTGCGCTGGCACCGGCCCGGGCATGGCCTGGTTTCACCCCTGGCATTCATCAAGGCAGCCGAGGAAAGCCAGTTGATCCTGCCGCTGGGGGAATGGGTGCTGCAAACCGCTTGCCAATTCATTCGCGAGCTCAACCTGAAATCGCAGACCACCTATTACGTGTCGGTCAATCTCTCCTCCATCCAGATTCTGCAGGACAATTTTGTCGAACGGATTTTGGCGATTGTTGACCAGGTCCAGCTTGATCCCGGTTTCCTGGAGCTGGAAATCACGGAATCCGCCTTCCTGAAAACCACCGAACACGTGATCGCCAAGCTGGAGCGGCTGCGCGCTGCAGGCATCCGCATCGCCCTCGATGATTTTGGCACCGGCTATTCATCGCTGAGCTATTTGAAGGAGCTGCCGATGTCCACCTTGAAAATCGACCGCTCCTTCATTCATAACCTGCTCGAGGATCCCAAGGCCATGTCCTTGACCCTTTCAATCATCGCGATTGGCCATCTGCTGCAGATGAATGTGGTGGCCGAGGGCATCGAAACCGAAGAGCAGCTGCACTATCTGACATCCATCAATTGTGACCGTTTTCAAGGCTACCTGATTCAAAAGCCAATCCCCGAGCCGCAGCTTTGCCAGTGGCTGGAAGCCTGCGGCAAAGACAGACCGGGCACGGCGAATTAATTCCTTTGCAGCTTTTTCAAGGCCAGCAGCACGATAGCAGCGAGCAGCAGGGCAAGTGAAAAATCGAGCCAGGTTTCCCTTGAGTTCCAGATCTTTCCGCACACCTTGGCTTTGCATGTTACACTGGTAGCAGCCAAAGACCCGGCAAACCTGTTCAGGTTATGCGGTCATAAATACTTTCAGGATGGTTCTGCAATGGAAAGACCGCTGGTCAGTATCGTTGTGCCAATCTACAAAGTCGAAAAGTATCTCGAACGCTGTCTGGATTCATTGATTGCCCAGGATTACCGGCCTCTGGAGGTCATCCTCGTCAATGATGGCTCGCCTGACGGCTGTGGCGACATTATCCGCCGCTATGAAGCCAGGCATCCGATTTTCCGCTCACTCTGGCAGGAGAACCAGGGGCTTGCTGCGGCCCGCAACCATGGCATCGCCCTGGCCACCGGCAAATAT
>CAZCMX010000095.1:0-6059 GCA_964499985.1 uncultured Mageeibacillus sp. | reverse complement strand
TGGAGACAATACGAAGATGAATTTACACGACTTCGAGTGGCAAATGGATCCGGTCATCGTGGCCAGGGGACAGGCTTATTTTGAGTCAGGGCATATTGTCTCACTGGTGACCATGGGAAATGGTGAATTCAAGGCTCGAGTGGAGGGGACAGAGGTGTATATCGATCCGGGACAAAATCCTGGCCCTCTATCCACGCCGTTCAGCCATGCGCGAAGAACTGTTGGTATTGTGAATCAGAATTGATGCAGGTGTGCAGATGGTCTCGCATACAACGAATTGAGGTAAACAGCCATGGATACATCCGATAAGCAACAGCACGCACATCAGCATACGCCGGAAAAACTGGAACACCCAGACCGCGTGCGCGAGCTGAATCCTTCTGGAACTCTGGAACGGTTGAACTTTGGCAGTGCTGAGGTGCTGTGCGATATTGGCGCCGGCAGTGGCTTGTTCACCCTGGCCGCGGCACAAATGAGTTCGCAAACAGTATATGCCCTCGACATCAATCCTCTCATGCTGGAAACAATCAAAGCCAAGGCGGTTGCTGCAGGGCGGGGTAATATCGAGCTGCGCCTGGTCGTGGATGATCTGCTGCCCGCCCCGGATCAGGCAGTCGATCTCGCTCTGGTTGTCACGGTCCTGCACGAAATTCCGGACAAGGACGCCTTCATCACTGAAATTCGCCGCCTGCTCAAGCCTTCCGGCCGCCTCGCGGTGATCGAATTCCACCGATCTGCCACACCGTTCGGCCCACCCATCAGCTCACGCCTCGGCGTGGACGAGGTCACCACCCTTCTGGCTGCACATCATTTCACCCTTATCGAGCAATTCGATCTCGGACCCAATTTTTACTGCCTGGTCTTCAAAGACTAGCGAAGCGATGCCGGGTCTTTTGGCCGGAAATGATTCGTCCTGCTACTGGTGCTATAAGCAATCGGATAAATCCCTATGCAAACTGGTCTTATCAAATCAGGTGAAATTGACCGATTTGATAAGACCAGTTTGCATAGGGGGTACTGGGGTCTCTTGCCAGCCCTCCAGACAATCGATCTTTCTTACACGTGGAGGACAGGGTCTAATGAACCTGGTCATCGTGGCCAGGGGGCAGATGAGATCTGTTCGGTCGATGTAAAGCCAGATCAGCCATAATGGGAATGCTATTTCTTACAGAACAATATTCGATTGTGCGCTTCGTTGTGACGAATTGTTATTTGTTGTTCGACGGGTTTAATTAATTATCATTTTCGATAAGTTTCATCGTATGAACTTGTCTATATGCATAATTATTTTGAATTCAACCAAATTCCAATTGACTAATATGGCGATCACTTTATAATCAGCTTATCAGATCAAACAAAGTCGATCACATTTTTTCAACATCAAACAAACATTGCTCATGCAGCGCTATGATAAATTTCAGAAGAGCAAAAGACTGGGCGAAAAGGAACGAGGGTTTATGCTGGGTGCTGAGCGTTTGGAAATTATCCAGAATCTGGTGATCGAGCAGGGCTTCCTGACGGTCGAGGAGTTGGCCCAGAAGCTCGATGTCAGCCTCATGACCATCCGGCGCGACCTTGACCGGCTGTCAGCCAAAGGAATCATCGAGCGTTGCTATGGCGGGGCCACCTACCGGGCCGAGACCAGTCGCGAGAAAGACTACGACTTAAAGAAAGGCCAGCATCACACCAGTAAGCAAGCCATCGCCTGCAAGGCGATCGAACAGATCCGGGATGGGGATGTCCTGTTTCTCGATTCTGGCACGACCACTTTCGAAATCGCACCCCTGCTCAAAAAGCGCAGCAACCTGACGGTTTTCACCAATGATCTGGCGATCGCCGCCTATTTGCAGACAACCGATGTGACCCTTTTCCTGATAGGCGGGCAAGTCCAGAAAGAGACCGGGACTTTGTTTGGCGAAACGGCGCTGGACATGGTCAGCCGCTTTCGATTCAGCGTTTCCTTTATTGGCGCCATGGCGATCGATGCGGCCTACCAGGTCCTCTCACCAACGATCGAAAAAGCACATTTCAAGCAGAAAATCCTGTCCATCAGCAATCGCAATTTCCTGGTGGCAGATTCGAGCAAATTTTACCAGCAGGCCATGGTCAGCGTCTGCAATCTGGATCAATTTACCGGAGTCATTACGGATCGCAATTTTTCACCCGGTG
The DNA here is from genome assembly GCA_964499985.1 of uncultured Mageeibacillus sp. Classification (GTDB taxonomy): domain Bacteria; phylum Bacillota; class Clostridia; order Saccharofermentanales; family UBA5734; genus UBA5734. Next base: position 3,890 of record CAZCMX010000095.1, on the reverse strand, counting down.
AATTGAAAAAAATCGACGAAAAAGGAATCATGATCCTGCGTGCCGAAGGGAGTATCACATGCACACCGTAGTCATCGCCGATGATTTCACCGGCGCCAATGCCACAGGCGTTCTGCTGAAAAAGCAAGGGTTTCCGACCTTGACCATCCTCGATATCCATTCAGCGGATTTGTTGCAATTGGCCACCCAGAAAGCCCTCTCGATTTCGACCAATTCCCGTTCCATCCCCGCACAAGAGGCCTACCAGATTGTCAGGAAAACCGCCGAAGCGTTCTCCGGCATGACAGTCCAGCTTTTTGCCAAGCGGATTGACAGCACCTTGCGCGGCAACCTCGGCTTTGAGACCGATGCCCTGCTGGATTGCCTCGGACCAGAGACCATGGCTTTTGTCGTACCCTGTTATCCTCAAGCCAGCCGGACCCATGTCGGCGGCTACCTGCTGGTCAACGGAATCCCACTGAACCGGACCGCCGTGATCCACGATCCGAAAAACCCTGTCTTCACCTCAAAAACGAGCCAACTTTACCAGGAACAGTCCCGATATCCCGTCGCTTCTCTTTATCTGGAGGATTTGGAATTGCCAGATGACGAAGTCGTGGCAAAATTGCAAAGCTTCCAGCAAAAAGGGATTCGTTCTGTCATCTTTGACGCAGTCAGCGATGATGATCTGAAGCGGATCGCCCAGCTGGCCGTGCAAAGCCGGATCCCGTTCATCAGCGTCGACCCCGGTCCGTTTACAGCGGCCGCCACTTCAGAAATCGCCAACCTGGCCGATGAAAACAAACCCCAAAGCCAGGCCAAGGTCCTCTTGTCGATCGGGAGCGTCAATGATGTCACCCGGCAACAGCTGCATGCCTTGGAGCTGAATCGAAAAATCAATACGGTCCTGATTCAGACAGGCGAGCTTTTAATGGGCGAGGAACGACGCCAGGCTGAAATGCAGCGAGTGGCAACGGCCTTATTGACTGAATGTGATGACTATGCCGTGAATTGCATGGTTGGCTGCGGTCTTTACCCGGAACAACGCGTCGATTTTGCTGCTGTCGCAGCCCAAACTGGACAGGCCGAGGACGAATTATCCCATCGGGTCAATGATTCCATCGCCGAAATCACTGACAAAGTCTTGTCTGCAGAACCACGATTCAAAGCACTTTATACCAGTGGTGGCGACATCACCATTGCCGTCGGCCATCTCTTTGGCTCCAGCGGCATGCGGTTGATGGATGAAGTTGAACCCTTGGCGGCCTTCGGCATCTTGCTCGATGGCAAGCACAGTGGCATGAAGATGGTCACCAAAGGCGGCATGGCAGGCGACGGCAAGTCCATCATCCGCTGTGTTGACTTCCTGTTGGCCAGAATCGAAGACCAGGAATAATGCCTGGCAAGTCCAGCCTTTTAATGATGATCCAATCAATTTGACTGAAGCGAGGTCCAATATGAACAAACCATTGATTGCTATTCCCATGGGCGATCCAGCCGGTATCGGTCCGGAAATCGTCGTCAAGGCGATCGCCGACGAGCAAGTCCAGAAAACGGCCGTTTGTCTGGTCATCGGTGACCAGCGGGTTCTGGCCCGAGCCATGCAGATCTGCGAGCTGCCTTTGCGCATCCATCCGGTAACAAGCCCTGACCAGGTCGTGGATGAGGCCGGCGTACTGAACCTGATCGACCTGGCCAATGCAGATCCCGAAGCTTTTACCACCGGCAAAGTTTCTGCCCTGTGCGGTCAGGCAGCCTTCGAATACATCGCCAAATCGATCGAGCTGGCGAATGCCAGACAAGTCGATGCCGTGGCCACAACCCCCATCAATAAGGAATCGTTGCGGGCCGGCAATGTGCCATTCATCGGGCATACTGAAATATTTGCCGAACTGACCCAGACCCAGGATCCCCTGACCATGTTTGAAGTCCATGGCATGCGCGTCTTTTTCCTCAGCCGTCATGTCTCGCTGCGCAAGGCCTGCGATATGGTCAAAAAAGACCGGATCATCGACTATGTCAAGCGTTGCACCGAGGCCCTGCGGCGACTTGGCATCAGCTCCGGAACCATGGCCATCGCCGGACTGAACCCGCACAGCGGTGAACATGGTCTGTTTGGCGACGAAGAGGTGACGGATGTTGAGCCAGCCGTCCTTGAGCTGAAGGCCCAGGGGTATGACGTCGTCGGACCGGTCGGCGCCGACTCGGTTTTCCATCTGGCTTTGCAGGGGCATTACCATTCCGTCCTCTCGCTCTACCATGACCAGGGCCATATCGCGACCAAGACACTTGATTTCGAGCGGACCATTGCCATCACTAATGGCTTGCCGTTCCTGAGAACGTCGGTCGACCATGGCACCGCGTTCAATATCGCCGGCAAGGGGATCGCCAGTGCCGTCAGCATGGTCGAAGCCATTCTGCTGGCCGCCAAGTATGCGCCATATTTCCAATCGGATTCATCGCAAGCGTCGGACTTGCTGTGAAATATTTTTCCATAGGAGGAACCTGTCTATGCCTGTTCTCTTCATGACCGCAGAAGCGCCAGCTATCTCGGGCACCCAGATGCTGATCGCACTGGGAATTGGTATCGCACTTCTTATCTTTCTGATCTTGAAAACCAAGGTCCATGCCTTCCTGGCGCTCATTGTCGCGGCAGTCGCCGTCGGTCTGATCGGCGGCATGGATCCCAACAAGACCGTCTCCAGCATCACATCCGGTTTTGGTGGAACGCTAGGCAGCATCGGCATTATCATTGGTTTTGGTGTCATGATGGGCCAGATCTTTGAAATCTCCGGCGCTGCAGAACGCATGGCCAGAACGTTCCTGAAAATGTTTGGCAAAAAGCATGAGGAAATCGCATTGCTACTGACGGGTTTCATTGTTTCAATCCCGATCTTCTGCGACTCTGGTTTCGTCATCCTGTCTCCCCTGGTCAAGGCTATTTCCCGCCAGACCAAAAAGTCAGTCGTCGGACTCGGTATCGCTCTGGCTGCAGGTCTGGTCATCACCCATTCCATGGTCCCCCCGACACCGGGCCCGCTCGGCGTTGCCGGTACCTTCGGAGTCGATGTCGGCCAATTCCTGCTCTGGGGCATCATCCTTGCCATCCCGATGGCCCTGGCAACCCTGCCCTATGCCAAATGGATGGGCAAGCAGATCTACCAGCTGCCACATGAAGACGCCGAAATCGAAGGCTGGATCCGTCCGCCCTACCAGGCTCCGGTCTACGATCTGACCAGTGAAGAAAAAGGACATAACCTGCCTGGCACCTTCATTTCGTTCTTCCCCCTGCTCCTGCCCATCGTCCTGATCCTGGTCAATACAGTTACAGCAGCCATGGGCCTCAAAGAAGGCATCTTCAGCATTCTGAAATTCATTGGCACACCGGTCATCGCCGTCGGCCTCGGCCTTCTGGCCGCCATCTATATGCTTGCTTTCCACACCCCCAAGAAAGTTGTCATGCATGAGATGGAAAAAGGTATCCGTTCAGCTGGCATCATCATCTTTGTCACCGGTGCCGGCGGTGCACTCGGCCAAGTTCTGCGCGACAGTGGCGTTGGCAATTTCATCGCTGAACAAATTGCGCAAACCCCGATCCCGATCATTATCCTGCCTTTCATCGTCGCAACGCTCGTCCGTTTCGTCCAAGGCAGCGGCACCGTGGCCATGATCACCTCAGCCTCCATCACCGCCCCCATCGTCGCCGCCGCAGGTGGCAATATGGTCTTTGCCGCCTTGGCTGCCAGCATGGGATCCTTGTTCTTCTCCTACTTCAACGATAGCTATTACTGGGTTGTCAACCGGATGCTCGGCATCGAAGACACCAAAGAGCAGATCCGCGTCTGGTCCTTCACCAGCACCATCGCCTGGGCTGTCGGCTTCGTTGAAATCCTCCTGATTGGACTATTTGT
>CAZCMX010000094.1:0-6252 GCA_964499985.1 uncultured Mageeibacillus sp. | reverse complement strand
GGCGGCGACTTTGAGCATGTCAAAGAGCGATGAATTGGTGCAGCTGCCGATGGCCACCTGGTCTACAGCGATCGGACCGACCTCGCGGACCGGGGCGACATTGTCTGGACTATGCGGCTTGGCAACCAGAGGCTCGAGCTGATCGAGGTCGATGGTATAGGTCTCATCATAGACGGCATCGGCATCGGGACCGACGGCAACATAGTCCTGGACACGATCCTGTGCGGCAAGGAAGGCCTTGGTGACCTCGTCACTGGGGAAAATCGAGGTGGTGGCACCCAGCTCGGCACCCATATTGGTGATCGTAGCCCGTTCCGGCACGGTCAGGCTGGCAATGCCAGGGCCGCCGTATTCAACAATCTTGCCGACACCGCCCTTGACAGTCAGGATCCTGAGGACCTCAAGGATGATGTCCTTGGCGGTGACCCAGGGCTTGAGGGTGCCCAGCAATTCGATCTTGACCATTTTCGGCATGGTCAGGTAGTAGGCGCCACCGCCCATGGCGACGGCAACGTCGAGGCCACCGGCTCCGATGGCCAGCATGCCGATCCCGCCACAGGTCGGAGTATGGCTGTCGGAGCCCAGCAAGGTCTTGCCCGGGACGCCGAAGCGCTCGATATGGACCTGGTGGCAGACCCCATTGCCGGGTTTGGAAAAACGGATGCCATACTTGCTGGCGACCGACTGGATGTACATGTGGTCATCGGCATTTTCGAAACCGGTCTGCAGGGTATTGTGATCGATATAGGCGACGGAGAGGTCGGTTTTGACTCGGGGGATATTGATCGCTTCAAACTGGAGATAGGCCATCGTTCCGGTCGAGTCCTGGGTCAGGGTCTGGTCGATGCGGATCGCAACTTCGCGTCCAGCAACCAGTTCACCGCTGACGAGGTGGTCGCGGATGATTTTTTGTGCAGTGGTCAGTCCCATGGCTTTGGCCTCCTGAAGATTGTATACAATTATTTTTCTATTATCATGCAAGAAACCGCAGCCTGTCAACCGTATTTAACGAGCCAGACTGCGGTCAATTTTGAATTTACCGTGATTTTATGAAATTTTCTAAATCTTTTCCTGCATTTTGCAATTAACCGACCAGAATTTTACCTTCCGGATGAACGATTTCGCGCTTTTTGACCGCCCGCAGGGCCAGACTGATGGCAAAGGAGGCTGGACCGACACGGCCCAGATACATGGCCGGGATCAAGATGATCTGGCTGCCGGTGGTCAGGGTCGGCGTTCCAGCGGAAGACAGGCCAACCGTGGCGAAAGCGGAGGTGGCTTCGTAAAACAGATCCAGAAAACTGAAACGGCCGGCTTCGAGTGCCTGGACTTCAAAGTAGCCCAGCGCTATGGTGGCCGTCAGGACGATCAGCATGCCCAGACCCATGACAGCCAGGGCCCGGGTGAAGGTTTCGCGGGAAAGGCGATGGCGCGACAGAACGATTTCATCGTGATTCGTGATGTCAGACAGGATCGTGGCGACGAATACGGCAAAGGTGGTGATCTTGATGCCGCCGCCGGTTGAGCCTGGCGCCGCACCGATGAACATCAGGATGACGGTGATGAATTTGGAGGTGTCATAGAGAGAGGCCTGGTCGATCGAATTGAAACCCGCGGTACGCGGTGTAACCGATTGGAAAAAGGCCGCCAGCGGCCGCTGCCAGACCGGCAGGGAGCCCAGTGAATAGGGGTGCTGGGTGTTATGCCATTCGGTCACCAGAAAAGCAATCATGCCAACCACGAGGAGAATACCCGTCATGGCCAGGACCACTCGCGAATGAAAGTGCAGTCTTCCACCCTTCCTGATCGAAAGAATTTCTGACCAGACCAAAAAGCCGAGTCCGCCGCTGATGATCAGGAAACCCGTCGTCAGAATGACGACCGGATCGTTGTTCCAAGCGATCAGGCTTGAGAATTTGCCATCGGTGGCACCAGCAGCCAGCATGCCGGGAGCAATCGTATCGCCATGCAGGTCGAATCCCGCATTGCAATAGGCCGAAACAGCCTGGAAGATCCCTTTGGTTATGCCGTCCCGGAGACCATAGCGCAAGACAAAACGCCAGGACAGTAAAACAGCCCCGATGCCTTCTGTGACCAGGGTGATTGCAATGATTTTCCGGACCAGGGCAAAAACATCCTCGAAATTAAAGCTGGAGGTTGATTCCTTGGCCACGACCAGAGTCTTGAGCGTCGCTTTCCGGCGCATGAAGCTGTAAAAGAAGCTGGTGATGGTGACGATGCCCAGGCCGCCGATCTGGATCAGAAGCAAGATGACGGATTTGCCGTAGGTGCTCCAATAGGTGGCCGTGTCTTCCAGAATCAGGCCAGTGACGCAAACCGCCGAGGTAGACGTGAAAAGTGCCGTGAGCAAGCCGGCGCTGCTGCCAGATTTCGTGGCGAATGGCAACATCAATAGGAGAGTCCCCGTCAGGATCACCAGGGCAAACGATGAGACGATCAGGCGAAGCGGATTGATATTGAGCAGGCGAATCGGGGATGGGGTTTTGGACCGGTTGACAATAGCCATTGTTGTTCTCCGTCCTATCTCCGAACCATGGTTTTCAGGATGGCATTGTACTCATCCGCTTCGGCAATCATCAGGAAGGTGTCCTCTGGCTGCATGATCAGGCTGCCACGCGGCATCTCTACGGTACCGTCGGCATGGGTAACCATGACCAGTTTGCTGTCGCCGGGAAAATCATAGGCTTCCAAGGTTTTGCCGCAGGCGGCTGAGCGTGGCGACAGCTTGAATTCGATAATCGACTTGTTCGACCGCTCGATCTTCAAGACAACCCTCAGACCTTCGAAGTCGACCTCCTGCTCGATGATGTCGGCCAGGATCTGGGTGCCGGAGTAGACCTTGTCCACACCCATGCGGGTGAACATCTCCGCATTCTTCGGATTATTGACCCGGGCCACGGTATGCCGGACCTTGAACCGTTTCTTGGCAATCTGGCAGCCGACCAGGTTATTCTCATCCTTGCCAGTGACCGCGATATAGAAATCGGCATTCTGGCAGTCGACATCATTCATCATCCGGATGCTGGTGCCGTCCCCATTGTAGACATCGACTTCATCGAAGTCGGTGGCAATCCTGGCACTGACTTCCTTTTGCAATTCAATCACGGAAATCTGGTGCCGGTATGGGCGCAGGGTCTTGATCAGGTAGTAGGCCAGCTTGCCGCCGCCTACAATCACGATACGCATAATGGTTTCCTCGCGGTGGTTGTTAATGATTGCTTATTGGAGGTCAGCCAGCACGAGCTGGTCACCCTCCTGGACTTTCAGGCCAGGGATTGCAAGCATCATGCGGCCATTCCTGATCAGGCCAAAGACCATTTTCCCGGTATCCGTGCTGAGGTCGCAGACATTGTCGCCATAGATCTCACGGTCTGTGACAACAGTCGAATAGACCACGGGCGTACCGTACAGCTGATGGACCTGGGTATTCTGTTCGCCTTCGATTTCACGCAGGAACGCATCGACGGTCAGCTCGGTCGAACAGATTGTGTTCAGGCCGAACTGATCAAACACGTCTTTGTTGACCGGATTGAAAATCCGAGTGATGATCTTGGGCACATGGAAGACATCCTGGGCAATCTGGGAGGTCATGATATTGATATTGTCGATCTGGGTGACACAGCAGACGACGTCGGCGGTTTCAATACCGGCCTGGCGAAGGACATCACGGTCGATCGGCACGCCTGTGATTTTGATACAGTCGATGTCGTCTGCCTGCAGCATCAACTTGCTGTCACTTTCGATGATGACAACATCGTGCTCCAGGGATACGAGCTGGCGGGCCAGGGAAGATCCGACCTTGCCACAGCCAATGATGATGATTTGCATGATTTTCCACCTTTTCAGCCGATATCATCGGCTGCCAGCCGGCAGCCAAGCTGAAACATTCTTCTGATCGTAGCACTTTTGCGGCAAAGTGCAAGCCTTGTGTCCATTATAAACGATTATTGGATTTCCGGGCGGCCGAGGGTGAACAAATGGCACAAGATGGCAGCCGCCACGGCGGCATTCAGGGACTCGGCCTGGCCGGGCATGGCGATTTTCAGGCGCCGGTCAGCCAGGTTCAAGGCTTCGCTGCTCAGGCCGGAGCCTTCATTGCCAATGGCCACGGCAGCTGGCGGTTTGAGCACCGTACAGCGGCTGATGACCTCTCCGGAAAGCTCCGCTGCGACAAGGGGGATCTGGCTGGCGGCAAGCCAGTCCCGGGCCGCCCGGATCGTGGGGAACTGGTAGACCGGGAGATGGAAGGCCGAGCCCATGGCTGAACGCAGGGCTTTGTCGCCAAACGGATCGACGGTCGGACCTGCAAGGATGACCCCATTGAATGCAAAGGCATCGGCTGTCCGGATCATGGTTCCCAGATTGCCCGGGTCCTGAATCCCTTCGAGCACTAGATAAAGGCCATCGGCAGCGGCCGGACCGGCGGGGGATACAATGACGGGAGACTCGGCCACGATGGCCACCCCTTGCGGTGAGGGGGTGGCAGAAAGGGCCTCATACAGCCGGGGCTCCAGCAACAGGCATTCAAATGCGGCCTGTGCAAAACTGGCCTGCGCCAGCGCTTGCAGCGAGGCCCACCGGTCATGGTTCAAGGCGCTCTGGCTGACAAGCAGCCAAAGAGGCCTGATCCCGGCGGCCAGAGCTTCCTCCACCTGGCGGAATCCCTCGACCAGGATCAGGCCGGCATCGCGGGACTTCCTGGACTGGCGCAGATGTTTCAAATTCTTGTAGGTGGCATTTTCACGGCTGGAAAGGGTCTTGAAGGGCAAGTCCATGGATCGCACCATACCCCGAAAAACAGATTCAGGGACGGAATTTTCAACAAATCCCGTCCCTGTTGGGTGTTCAGTTAGGCTTATATCCGGTCTTTAAATCAGAGGGCAGCCTTGGCTTTCAAGCAAAGCGAAGCGAAAGCAGCCGGATCTTTGACGGCAATGTCAGCCAGGACCTTGCGGTCCAGCAGGATATTGGCCTTGGCAAGGCCATTCATGAATTTGCTGTAGGACAGGCCATTGATGCGGGCAGCCGCATTGATGCGGGTGATCCACAGGCGGCGGAAGTCGCGCTTCTTGGCCTTGCGGTCACGATAAGCATAGCTCAGGGACTTCATGACCTGCTGGTTGGCGACCTTGAACAGCTTGCTCTTATGGCCGAAATAGCCCTTAGCCAGCTTGAGGATTTTTCTATGACGGGCTCTGGCCCGGACAGATCTCTTTACACGTGTCATCTCTATTACCTCCGGTAAACGCGTTGTTTAATTCAGAACGGTGTGGTCGTGCGGCTAAGGCTTATTTGTAAGGGATCATCTGCTTGATGTTGTACTGGTTGGAAGCGGCGGCCACAACGGACTTCCTGAGGTTGCGTTTACGCTTGGTGGTCTTCTTGGTCAGGATGTGCTTCTTGAAAGCCTGGCTGCGCATGACTTTGCCTGTGCCAGTCACCTTGAATCTTTTCTTGGAAGCACTGTGGGTTTTTTGTTTCGGCATATGCTTTTCCTCCCTTGTGGTTGCCCGGATGGGCGAATTATTTCTTGAACGGGGCGAGGAACATCACCATGTTCCGGCCCTCGACCTTGGGCTCGCGGTCAACCTGGCCAACCGCTGCGCAAGCCTGGGCAAACTGCTTCATGACTTCGAAACCTCTGGCTGTGTAAGTCATCTCGCGGCCGCGGAATTTGAGGACAACCTTGACGCGGTCACCTTCCTCGAGGAAGCGGCAGGCATTCTTGGTCTTGTACGATAAATCGTGTTCCTCGGTCGTCAGTTTAAGACCGACTTCCTTGATTTCGGTGATCTTCTGGTTCTTCTTGGCTTCTTTTTCTTTCTTGGCCTGCTCAAACTTGAACTTGTTGTAGTCCATGATCTTGCAAACCGGATTGTCAGCCTGAGCTGAGATCAAAACGAGATCAAGGCTCTGGTCCTCTGCGCGTTTTCTGGCTTCACTGATCGGCACGACACCAATCATGCTGCCATCACTTTCGATCAGGCGGACCCTCTGGAAACGGATTTCATCATTGATCATCTGACCACTAGTTGCCTTGGCGATAAGAATACACCTCCCGGAAAAATCAAAATGGAGCGGATGCTGATCCATCCGCTCCATCGAAACAGGCTGCTGCCTGACTTTGCACTCGATGAACCTCTTTGCTCAAGGCTGGAGGTGAGAAGCGGATGCTTCTGCTTGCTAACGTGGGTATTCTACACGGGGTCGGGGCGAAAGTCAAGGGGGTGG
>CAZCMX010000093.1:0-6619 GCA_964499985.1 uncultured Mageeibacillus sp. | reverse complement strand
GGTGACATTCTCTGCCATCAGGCGGTACTTGGATTCACTGACGCGCAGGTCCTCCTCCATTTTTTTGCGAGTCGTGATGTCGGTATGGGCGCCTGCCATCCGGTAGGCCTGTCCAGCTTCAGTCCAGAAGGCCTTGCCCCGGGCCTGGATCCAGCGATAGTGGCCATCCTTGTGGCGCATGCGGAATTCGGTATCATAGGTATCGATCCGGCGCTGCAGATAATCTGTGATCAGCTGTAAGACTCTGTCACGATCATCCGGATGCAGCAAGCTGACAAACCGCTCCGGATCATTGGCCAGATCCTGGTCAGTATATCCCAACTGTGCTTTCCAGCGCGGGGACAGGTAAACCGTTCCGGCAACCAGGTCCCAGTCCCATATCCCGTCGTTGCTGCCCCAGATCGCCAGCTCAAACCGCTCATGCTCCGCCTGCAGCAATTGCTTATCCGTGACGCGGTCGGTCACGTCACGGGCGATTGCATAAATATAGCCCTCCCGCATCTGGGCGTTCCATTCCATATGACGGTAGGAGCCATTCTGGCACCGGTAGCGATTGACATAACCAACCACATCCTCGAGCTTGTTCAGCCGGCTCATATGTGACAGGGTCGCTGCGACATCGTCCGGGTGGATGAGCTGTATGAACGGTTTATCCAGCAACTGCTCCTGCGGATAGCACAGGACGGTTTCCCAGGCCTTGTTGATCTTGAGCAGCATGCCCTCCGAGCTGATGACTGCGATCAGGACCATGTCCAGGGAAAAAATATGGTCCAGATTAAAAGTTGGCAGCTGCCGGGGATGGTTGTCTAGGTTCAAGCTCATGGAATACCCCTTCCCGATCGACTGGTTTGGTCAGGCGCTATTGAACGCGACCCAGTTGCGGCCCTCGGACTGGGGCTGAGACAAGAGTATGCAAGCATACTCCAGCATCTGGTTCTGGTTCAAGCTTGCCAGTGGCTGGATGAACGAAGCCCCGATGCTGGCAGGATCATGAAGGTACCGGAGAATCGCGGCAAACACCATGATTTCATAATGGGCGAAATTGGCCACTCTGGCAAGATCGAGCCATCCATGGCAATCACACTGATATAGACCAGATTGGTCTGGTTATGCTATTGATCTGGATCAAACGGTTCTGAAAATAGCGGTTTCCAAAATATCAGGCCAAATTGGCTCCAGCGCGAACTGCGCCAAGGCCTGGGTGCGGCGATTTAATTCCTTTGCCGCTTTTTCATGGCCAGCAGCACGATGCCGGTGAGCAGCAGGGTAAGTGACGCCGGCCAGACATTAAGGACATCCCCCGTGGGTGGGATGTGATCAGCCAGAGACGCGGTGACCCGGTTGGGATCACCAGTCACAATCCCGTAGACCGAAAAGTGGTTGTTGGCGAATTCGAGGTATTCCTTATTGTCTATTGTCACGCGGCGGGTGGCCAGGCTGGCCGTCTGGCCCTGCTCGTCGATGTAGACGATGGACAGGTCAGAATAGCTGGCCAGGGAGGGGCTGAGCGGGATGCGGATGGTCAGGTTGCCGCGAATGTACTGGCGGTCGACCGGGCTTTCGCTGACCGTGCCATCCTTTTTCGTCACCCGCTGCATCAATTGGATATTGAAGGTGCGCAGTAAGCTGGCGCCACCCGACTGGAGCGTCTTGGCTGCCCCACTGATGAAGCCGAAATTGGCCGTATCTGCGGTGACAACATCAGCCAAAAGAAAATACTCGACCTTGGCTGTATTGGTTTCCCACTGGGCCGGGATCGCAACCAGGCCGCTCAAGTCGGTCGCATAAATACCATTGCCATTGGCTGTGCCACCCAGGGTGACCGGCTCGAGCCGACCGGGCTCTTGGGACTGGGCTGGTGTCACCACGGTGAAGGTGGTCGTGGCCAGCCAGTCTCCACCGGCATAATCAGCAACTTTGACCGTATAGGTGCCGTCAGCAAGCCCCAGGGCAATCCGCGGATCGGTCGCAGCCGTGGCGTAAAGAAAGCTCGTGTCATCGACCGGTGCGGTTGCCAGCAGGAGCGTGTTGCCCTTACTATCAAGCAGCACGATCGCCACAGCAGCCTGGCCAAAATACTGGCCGGTGACCGTCAGGGCATCGGCCGATCGATCGTAGCTGGCAGCCAGGATCGGAGCTGGCCTGGCCCAGACTGCGCCGGCAGGGATGAGCGTCAAGGTCAGAAGGCAAACCAGGATCCAGATGGCCACGCTATTCAGGTGTCGGCGCAGAGCGCTGGGCTGGACATTTTGCCGCTTGGTTTGGACTTGCTTTCTGTCATTCATCGAAAAATCCTCCATGCCCCTTGCTTAATCTTCCCAAGGATGTTTGCCAGCTGACCAGAAATCATATCGATCGCTGGCCGGGTGATTGACCATCAGGCCGTCGACCCCGGCCCCAATCCCATACTGGATGCCGGGGAATGAATCCGTAGCCAAATTGAATTCGCCAGAATCTAGCAGGAAGACACTGACCCGGTTGGCTCCGGGAAAATCAGCCGGGCCAGGGACACCTTTGGCCTGGTCTGCAGCCAGGGTGCTGTAGACCATGATTTGAGTCTGAGTGCCGGTTTCACTGCCATCCGGACCATCCAAGTCGCTGACTTCGTAGAAGGCGATGGAGTCGGTCATCCCACTGGCCCCAGAATCAACGAAATATTCTGTTGAATCCTTCGAAAAATAGGATGTTTCGGAAAAGATTTCCGGTCTGGCATCAAATTGTCTCATGCCGAGGATCCGGCTGCTGCTGCCACTGTCCTGGAAATAAGTGACCAGTAAGCGGGGAGCGTCAATTTCTAAACTCGAATGCGCCATGTACGAAACATAGGTGACAAAATTTTTGTAATTGTCATTTTTGCTGGCAACCGCGTCCCATTTTCCGCCGATGTAGCTGTATTCATCAGATTCAAACGGCCCGCCTTCAACAATTGACCATCCATATTCATAGGAATGGACCGATACACCCGTGCGTCGGACGAGGAATTTCACAGTTGCAGTATCAACAAATTCATCATCCGGATTATCATCAACTAATTGGACCGTCGCGGAGATCTCATTTTCCGGTGATGAAATGGGCGGTAAGAGAACACTCACATTTTTCCCAGCCGATATCGTTTGTCCAATTCCATCTATAGAGACGCTAATGATTTGGTCCGATTCACCCGTTTCTGCTCCCAGCTTGAGAAGCAGATAGGTGGAACCAAAAAATACATCAATGGCTTGTTCATCCGCATATAGATTCATGGTTTCTGGCCCAGGGCTATAGATATCACCTTCCACCAGAATCCCGGCAAATCCAGGTTGATTAATGGTTAGAATGAGGTTCCATCTGGGTGAACCAGAGCCATCCAGCGGATCATACATCACATGATACTTCAGCTGGCCAAAGGGATCGTCACGGTTGATTTCGATGGTCTGATTGTCGTCACTAACATTGACGCCAGGCATTTTGATAAAAGGTGCGATCATATAGGGACTGATGTTTTCAAATGAAATTGTGCCTTTAGTCAATTCGGTGAAATTGAGCGTGAAGTTGGACTGAAAGCCAGGGTAGAAACCCGATGGGCCAGTCGTCAATACAACGATATAGTTCTGAACCGGCAGGTCGGGGTCCAATGGTGTGAACTGTAGCGAAATCGTTTTGGCGTCCTCTGGTGCCCAATTGGCATATAAAGTCAGCGTCTCGCTTGCGTCCAAAGTGATTTCATCGCCAGCAAGATAATTGATCCCGGATCCATCATCTTCAGTATTCCAGCCAAGGAACTTCATGTAGACATCCGGCTGATTATCTTCTTTAACTAAATCGCCTTGATCAGGCAAGGTATATGTATTATCTACAGAAGTGGGACTTGGAATAGTTTCTGTCGCTCCATTTGCATTCAAGTACAAGCCCGGACCCGGCTCTGCCTTGACAACAGGTTCCAGAGGCTGTATCCCCAGGATCAGGATGACGATTAATAAAAGTGACAAAATTTTCCAGGATTGCTTCATGAGATTCCCTCCCCAGACGGATATTTAAGCACCTCTCAAGATTGATTGAGCGTTGAACGTCAGTGTTATCTATAATTTAACCCCGAAACTATCTTTTGACGACAATGAATAATGTCATAAATCAAGTTCTATAATTACAGGCAAGCGGAAAATGGAACCAGGAGACCTTGAGTTCCAGATCTTTCCGCACACCTTGGCTTTGCATGTTACACTGGTAGCAGCTAAAGACCCGGCAAACCTGTTCAGGTTATGCTGTCAAATCATACGTTCAGGATGGTTCTGCAATGGAAAGACCGCTGGTCAGTATCGTTGTGCCGATCTATAAAGTCGAAAAGTATCTCGAACGCTGTCTCGATTCAATCATTGCCCAGGATTACCGGCCACTGGAAGTCATCCTTGTCAATGATGGATCACCAGACGGCTGTGGCGACATCATCCGCCGCTATGAAGCCGGACATCCGATTTTCCGCTCACTCTGGCAGGAGAACCAGGGGCTTGCCGCTGCCCGCAACAATGGCATCGCCCTGGCCACCGGCAAATATGTCGCACTGGTGGATTCAGACGACTATGTCGAGCCTGATTTCATCAGCAGCATGGCGGACTTGGCTGAAGCCCGGCAGGCCGATATCGTGATGGGTAATTTCTACATCGACTTTCCCCGCGGCGGGCTCAAAATCCCCTTCCGCCTGCTGACCATGCACAAAAGCCTGTCCGGCGAAGAGGCCGCCCAGATGTCACTGACGCTGCTGCGTCTGCCGGTTTTCGCCTGGAACAAGCTATACCGCCGTGACCTGTTCACCAGTCACGAAATCTCATTCCCTTCGATTTACTATGAAGATGTCGCCACGACCTCGCGGCTGTTGAGCAAGGCCGAACGAGTTGCCATCCTGCAAAAGCCGGTCTACCATTATTGTCTGCGCAGCACCGGCATCACGGGTAATTTCGGCATGAAAAATGTCAACGACTATCTGAAAGCCGTTGACATCATCCGCCATTTCATCTGGGACCAGCAGCTCTGGACTTCTTGGAAACGCCCTTACCGGGCCTTTCTGAGAACCGTTGAGGCCCAGCTGATCCTGGCGATCACCTTGCAGATGAACAAAGTATCGGTCAATAATCGCCAGCACCTGATGCGCCAGGTCCATCACCGGATCCAGCATCTGGCCCTACCTCCCGTACCGGATGCCGTGGAAAGCGAACCCAGCATTTTTTCGCTGCCCTTGCGGCTGTTCAAAAAAGCCACCATCATGCGCTGGATCATGAATCGTAAAGTCTAGGGTATCGGGCAGGATCTGAGTTGCTTTTGAATGAAAGGCAAAACCTGGTCCGGCTCCAGATCCAGGGCGAAAGCGAATTCGTGATGCAGGATTTTCTCGGCCTGCTTGAGAAGCTCTGTCTCGGTATTGCCGAGGCGCTTGCCCGATTGTTCAAGTTCGACCTTCCGGTCGAAGATTATTTTAATCAGCTGGATAATCCGGTCCAGCTCGCCCGACTGGATGATTTCTCCAAATACAGCTTTGCGATAGCTGTCCTCGGCAATCCATTCACTCTTGACAGTTGGCATTGAATGGATCAGCGCCATCACCTCTTGCCTGGACAGGATGGGCCGCAATGGGGCATCCTGTTTGTCAGTCGGAATGAAAATATCCATCTGGTTGCCATAAACTGGGCTTAATACATAGTATTCGCGGCTGGACCTGCCACCAAAATTCTCCTGACAGATATCGACCAACTTGCAGACACCGGTGGATCCGTATACAACATAATCGTTGACCTGGAACATGAATGACCTCCCAGCAGATTTTATCATAGCACTATTTTAACAATCCGCAGCGTTTTTCTCTAATTCTCGAAATGATGGAAAAATCCATCTGTCGCGGCATCGGCCTGCGGTTTTTGCCCAATTCCCCACTCTGCTCGTGCTAAACAAAAAACAGCCGGTCTCTTGGCCCCAGGCCATGAAGCAGGCTGCATTTTTGATTGGCCAAGCCGATTCAGGGATCAGATTTTGGCGCTGTCCACCTTCCAGATCTCACGGGCATAGTCGTGAATGGTGCGGTCGGAGCTGAAGAATCCGCTGCGGACGATATTGACCCAACATTTGCGAGCCCAGTCAAGGGGGTCACGATAGGCCCGGTCCGTGTATTGGCGGCACTTGCGGTAATCGTCAAAGTCGCCCAGGACATAGAAGGGGTCGGCCGGCTGCCAGTTGGAGCCATAGAGCAGGCCATTGTAGAGGTCCTGGAACATGCCGGTGCCATCATCACTGAAGGTGCCATCAACGAGGGTGTCGACGCAGCGTTTGAGTCCCGAGATGTTGTTATATTGCCATTGCGGATTGTAATAGCCCTTGGCCGCGTGGAAGTCTTCCACCTTCTGGCCAAAGATGAAGCAATTTTCCGGACCGACCACGCCGGCAATTTCGACATTGGCTCCGTCATAAGTGCCGATGGTCAGGGCCCCGTTCATCATGAACTTCATGTTGCCGGTTCCGGAAGCCTCCAGGCCGACGGTTGAAATCTGCTCGGAAAGGTCGGAGGCTGGGAAAATCAGTTCTGCCCGGGAGACATTGTAGTTGGAGATGAACACCACCTTGATCCGGTCCTTGACATCCGGATCCTGGTTGACCA
>CAZCMX010000092.1:0-6645 GCA_964499985.1 uncultured Mageeibacillus sp. | reverse complement strand
ACCTTGGCCCATACCCAAGCCCGCACCCAAACCCATATTCGGAGGACCACCACCTTGGCGCAACGACAAATCTTGAAAGACGGGGACGAAACCCTGCGCAAAATCAGCCGCCCTGTCACGGCTTTTGACGATAAATTGCAGACTTTGATCGATGACATGTTTGAAACCATGTACGCCAGCAATGGCATTGGCCTGGCTGCGCCGCAAGTCGGCGTGCTGCGCCGCCTTTTTGTGATGGATTTGCAAGATGGCAGTGGGCCGGTTGTCGCCATCAATCCGCAGATCACCCAGGCGGAGGGCAGCCAGATCTGCCAGGAAGGCTGCCTGTCTATCCCGGGTAAATATGGCGATGTTGAACGCCCGGCCTCTCTGGTCCTGGAAGCAACCGACCGCAATGGCCAGCCCTTCAGCTTGCCGGCCACCGCATTGAAGGCCGTCTGCATCTGTCATGAGACCGACCATCTGGATGGCATTTTGTTCCGGGACAAAGTCAAAGGCCCCTTGCTTTCCGAATGATACCGGCAACCATGGATCGCAAATCCACCCGCATTATCTTCATGGGGACACCAGACTTTGCCGTTCCGTCTCTGCTAAGACTGGTTGATGAGGGCTATCCTGTCCTGGCTGTCGTCTGCCAGCCGGACAAACCCACTGGCCGGCACCAGGTCCTGACCGCACCGCCGGTCAAACAGGCTGCGCTGGAGCTGGGCATCCCTGTTCTCCAGCCGCAGAAAATCCGCACGGGTGAATTCGCCACCCAATTGCGCGACCTTCAGCCCGACCTGGTGGTCACTGCTGCCTATGGCCGCATCCTGCCTGCCGATATTTTGCAGATCCCGCCCCTGGGCTGCCTCAATGTCCATGGTTCGCTTCTGCCGGAGTACCGCGGTGCAGCTCCCGTCCAGTGGAGCATCATCGATGGCCGGACTGAGACCGGGATCACGATCATGCTGATGGATGAGGGCATGGACACGGGCGATATCCTGCTCCAGGGACGACTGCCGATCCCGCCAGACATGGACGCCGGCCAGCTGATGGCTGCCTTGGCAACCCTTGGCGCTGACCTGCTGCCCGAGGCGATCAGTGGCCTTTTGACCCGGCAATTGAAGCCCATCCCGCAGGATGAGGCGAAAGCGACTTATGCCGCCATGATCAATCGCGAGACCGGTCATATCGACTGGACTCGCCCAGCAGCGGCCATTCACAATCAGGTGCGCGGCACCTACCCCTGGCCAGGCGCCTGGACCAGCTATCCTGATGGGAAAAGGCTCAAAATCCACCGCACTGGCTTGACATCCAGCCAGGACTTGCTCGCCAGTGCCGCCAACGCCCAGCCGGGAACGATATTGGCCGCGCAAAAGTCAGGCATCACGATCGCTGCCGGCACCGGTGCCATCGACCTGCTGGAAATCCAGCCTGAAGGCGGCAAGCGCCTGAAAAGCGAAGACTGTGCCCATAATTTCCCCGTCGGCCTGCTTTTTGGAGGTAAAACATGAATTCGACCTACGGCCTTTTCTATGGATTTGACACCTATTACCTGCTTCTGGTCATCCCCGCCCTGATCCTGAGCCTCGTTGCCCAGGGCATGGTCAAGAGCGCATTCAATAAATACAGCCAGAAGGCCACCCGCAGTGGGTATACCGGCAGCACCGCAGCCCGCAGGATCCTGGACAGCAACAATTTGCGCCAGGTCCGGGTTGAGCAGGTTCCTGGCCAGCTGACAGACCATTACGATCCCCGCAGCCAGGTCCTGCGCCTGTCTGATTCCACCTTTGCCAGTCCTTCGATTGCCGCCATCGGCGTTGCTGCGCACGAGGCTGGCCATGCCATCCAGCATGCCGAAGGCTTCTGGCCCAACAAAATCCGTTCCGCTCTGGTTCCGGTTGCCAATATCGGGTCGCAGTTCGGCCCCTATCTGGCCATCTTCGGCATCGTTCTGGGGAGCTCGCCGCTGACTACAGCCGGTATTTGGCTGTTTGCCGGTGCGGTCCTGTTCTACCTGATCACGCTGCCGGTCGAATTTGACGCCAGCCACCGGGCCATCCAGATCCTGGAAGCCCAGGGCCTGATGACTGAAGAGGAGCTCGGGGGCGCCAGAAAAGTCTTGCGCGCCGCAGCCATGACTTATATTGCCTCAACGCTGGTCGCCTTTGCCAACCTGCTGCGCCTGATCCTTCTGGCCCGGAGCCGCGATGACCGTCGCCGCTGATCCAGCCCGGCTGGCTGCGATCCGGGTCCTGGAGGATGTCCTGGAAAACGGCGCCTATGCCAATCTCAGCTCGATCCGGCAACTGGAAAGCCAAGGCCTGACCGCCCGGGACAGGGCCTTTGCTTCGGCTATCATTTATGGGACCATCAGCCGACTCCCGGCCCTGGACTATTTGCTGGAATGTGTACTGGACCGGCCGCTGGCCAAGCTGGACCCTGCTGTCCGCACCATTTTGCGAGCCGGAGCCTGGCAGCTCTACCATGCCCATGCTGTACCACCATCGGCGGCTGTCAATGAAAGTGTCAAGCTGGCCCAGCATCTGGCCAATCCGGGCGCAGCCAACCTGGTCAATGCTTGCCTGCGCCGCCTGTCGGCGCCTGACCGGCCGGTGCTGCCGGCCAATAAGCCTGCCCTGGCAGCTGGCCTGTCCAGCGAATTGTTTGGTTATCTGAAGAAATGGTATGGCCGCGACGAAGCTCTGGCCCTGGCCGCAGCGGCGCTGGAAAACCATCCTGCTACAACCGTCCGGGTCAATCTGCACCGGACGACGGTCGATGATGTTCAAGCGAGTCTTGCCAGGGAAGAGGTGCAATCAGAGCCTGGCCTTTACTGTCCGGAAGCCCTGCGCCTCGACCTGGACGGTCGCTCCATCCGCTCCCTGGCCGCTTTTAAGGCCGGCCTGCTGACCGTTCAGGATGAGGCCGCGATGCTTGTCCGGCATTTGGCGGATCCCCAGCCAGGCTGGCGTGTCATCGACCTTTGTGCCGCACCGGGTGGTAAGACCACCCATATGGCGGAAGCCATGAATGACCAAGGCCAGATCCTGGCCCTCGATCTGTCAGAATCCCGGCTTGCCCTGGTTGACGAGCTGGCCGTCCGGCTTGGCCTTGGGTCCATCCGCACGGCCACCGCCGATGCGACCAGCCCGGACTGGACCCAAGATTTGCTCGGCCAGGCTGACCTGGTCCTGGCGGATGTCCCCTGCAGCGGACTCGGTCTTCTGGCCAGGAAACCGGAAATCCGCCTGACCATGACCCATGAAAAAATCACCGGCCTGGTCCCATTGCAGCAGCAAATCCTGTACAATGCAGCCACCCTGGTCCGTCCGGGAGGGGTGCTGGTCTACAGCACCTGCACGATCAATCCGGACGAGAATATCCACCAGATCGAACACTTTCTCGCGGCAGAGCCTGGCCAGGACTTTGCCCTGGAACCGGTCAGCCGCTTCCTGCCCCTTGCCTTGCTGGCTGACCCCGACATTGCAGCCTCAGCGGCCCAGGGCTGGCTGCAGCTGCTGCCCCACCGCCACCAGACGGACGGTTTTTTCATGGCCCGCCTGCGCCGCCGTCCCATGCCCTGACCTTCTATCCACCCTGACCGGGACTTTTATCGATTGATAAGAAAGAGATAAACACATGCGCCTGATGATTGACCAAAACCTCGAAGACTGGAAAAGCTATGCCGCCGAAAGGGGCTGGCCGTCCTACCGGGCCGGCCAGATCCAGCAATGGCTGTCCCGTGGCATCACTTCGATCGACGAGATGACCAATCTGCCGAAAAGCATCCGGGACCAGCTGGCTGCTGATTTTCTGCTGGATGGTCTGGTGATCGAGCGCAAACTGGTCTCCGCCCTGGACCAGACCACCAAATACGTCTTCCGCCTGCATGATGGCAATGTCGTGGAGTCAGTCCTGATGCATTATAAGCATGGCTACTCGGTCTGCATCTCTTCCCAGGCCGGCTGCAAGATGGGCTGCACCTTCTGTGCCTCCACCGGGGCCGGCTTTGGCCGCGACCTGACCCATGGCGAAATGCTGGCCCAGGTCAGCCGGATCGGCCGCGAAATCGGCGAGCGGATCGGTCATGTCGTGATCATGGGCATTGGCGAACCTCTGGACAATTACACGGAAGTGGTCCAGTTCCTCAGGGCTGCCAATGATCCGCAGGGCCTGGGGATCAGCCTGCGCCACATCTCGGTCTCAACTTGCGGTCTCGTACCCGAGATGCTAAAATTCACAGATGAAGGTCTGCCAGTGACCCTTTCTGTTTTCCTGCATGCACCCAATGACACCATCCGGCAGTCCATCATGCCCATTGCCCGGCGCTACAGCATCGACGAACTGCTTGCTGCCTGCCGGTACCACATTGAGCATAGCGGCCGGCGGATTTCCTTCGAATATTCCCTGTTTGCCGGTGTCAACGACCAGCCCGAGCATGCCCGTGAGCTGGCGCGCCGGCTTAAAGGCATGCTGTGCCATGTCAACCTGATTCCTGCCAACGAATTCGCCGGCGGTTCGCATCGCCAGAGCGACCGTAGCCAGGTCGAGAAGTTCCAGCAGATCCTGCACAGTGCCGGCATCAATGCCACCATCCGGCGCGAGCTGGGTGCCGATATCAATGCTGCCTGTGGCCAGCTAAGGAGAACGCTCGAAACATGACAGAGCCCATCACGTTCGCTGCGCAAAGTCATACCGGACTGGTCCGGGAGAACAACGAAGACAATTACGAAGTGGTCTACCCAGGCCCGGGCTATCCCCTGGCCTTGATTCTGGCCGATGGCATGGGTGGCCACAACAAGGGCGAGATCGCTTCAGAACTGGCGGTCGACTTTGTCGCCAGCTATCTGCGGGAGGATTTGCTCAACCCGCGTGCCCCGGCCGAGCTGGTCCGGCAATTGCATGAGCTCGTCAAAAAGGCCAATGTCAAGGTCTACCTCGGCTCGCTCGATGAGAAAGAAAACCATGGCATGGGGACCACGCTCACCACGGCCATTCTGCTGCCGGAGCTCCTCCTGGTCGCCCATGTCGGCGATTGCCGGGCTTACCTGCTCCAGGCCGGCCAGCTCGTGCAGCTGACCGTCGATCATACCCTGGTCCAGGAAATGGTCGATGCCGGCAGCCTCACCCCCGCCGAGACCAAAAGCCACCCCCGGCGCAATGTCCTGACCCGGGCCCTCGGCTTTCCTGATTTTGTCAATCCCGATATCACAGAGACACCGGTTGCTGCAGGCGACCGTATACTCCTGTGCAGCGATGGCCTGCATGGCCAGGTCTCGGATGAGCAAATCAAGCACCTGCTGCAATCTGGTGAAACCCCCGCCGATATTGTCCGGATGCTGGTCCAGGCTGCCCTGTCAGCCGGCGGTGAAGACAATGTCACGGTTTTATGTGCCTTCGTCCCAGGCCAACCCACCGGGGAGGTGATGCCATGAACCGGGCCAACCATCATCTGGCAGCCGGAGACTGGATCAGCAACCGTTTCTCGATCATCCGGCCAATCGGCCAGGGCGGCATGGCTTATGTCTATCTGGCGACCGACCAGGTCACCCAGGAAAATGTCGCGATCAAGGTCATGAAGGACGATCTGTCCAATGACCAGGAGTTCATCAAGCGTTTCGACACCGAGGCGAAGGCCGCCTCCAGCCTCGACCACCCCAATATCATCAAGGTCCTCGGCTATGGCCAGGACAAAGACCTGCGCTATATCGTCCAGGAATACGTCGAGGGTATGACCTTGAAAGAACTGATCCAGGAATATGGCGCCCTGGATTATACCGTTGCCGTGCCGCTGGCGATCCAGATCGGCCTGGCTCTTGAGCATGCTCATCACCGCGGCGTTGTCCACCGGGATATCAAGCCGCAAAATATCCTGATCACCCATGACCGGATCGCCAAAGTGACTGATTTTGGCATCGCGCGGGCCAGCAATGCCAATACGATCACCCTGACCAGCGGGGTGGCTTTCGGTTCGGTCCACTATTTTTCACCGGAACAGGCCCGCGGCAGTCTGGTCGGCGAACAGTCCGACATCTATTCACTGGGCATCCTGATGTACGAAATGCTGACCGGGAAAATGCCCTTTGATGGTGATACATCGGTTTCGGTCGCCATCAAGCATCTGCAGGAACTGCCGCCCGTACCTTCCAAGCTGGCCCCGGGCATACCTCAGGGTCTCGACCAGATTGTCATGAAATGCATCCAGAAATCCGTCGAGAAGCGATATGTCGATGCTCGGGAACTGGTCGATGAGCTGGACGCCTTCCTGATCGAGCCCAATGGCGTCTATGGCGTGATCAGCGGTCAGGCCGACTGGGAAGGCAATACCACAGCCATCGGCCTGCAAAATCCATACGAGTCCAATTTTGGCAAATTGCGCGAGGTCGAACGTGCCATTAACGAACGGCGTCGCCTGCGAACCCGTGACACGGCCATCATGGTGGCCATCATCGTGGTGTCGCTCACCATCCTGATCACGATTTTTTCCCTGAGCTGGCAAAAAATCAGCGCCAGTCTGACGACCAAGACGGTCTCGGAATTCCAGATCGAAAACTATGTCGGCCAGTCCTATGATTCAGTGACGGCCAGACTCAGTGATGCCGGTGTCAAATACACTGTCCGCTATGTCACCGACCCGTCGGTCCGCGAGGGCTATGTGGT
>CAZCMX010000091.1:0-6689 GCA_964499985.1 uncultured Mageeibacillus sp. | reverse complement strand
CGGCACAAACGGTGACGGTCTCGGTCAGGCCATAGCCTTCGCGCAGGGAGCAGGATGCGCCCCGGGCCTGGATGAAGGTGTCGAAGCGGTTCTTGAGATCCGCAGTCAGGGTGTCGCCGCCGCAAAAGACTGCTTTGAGGCAGGAGAGATCGGCGTTTTTCAGGTGATGGTTGCGGAGGATCCCCTCGAACAGGGTCGGTACTGCAGCGATGAAGCTGGGTTTTTCCTTGACGATGATTTGGGCCAGGACATCGGGCGAGAATTGGGGCACCAGGATGCAGCGCATGCCATTGGCCAGCATGGTGTGCATGCCCATGCAGAGGCCAAAGCCATGGAACAGGGGCAGGATCATGACCATGGCCATGCCCTTGGGATCGAATGAAGCATCGTTGGCGTGACCGATGATCTGCGGTCCCTGGATCGCCAGGGCATTGAAATTGAACGAGGACAGCATGATGGTCTTCGGTTCACCGGTGGTGCCGCCGCTGTGCAGATAGACGGCGCAAGCCTTGGGGTCGATCATCCGCTCATAGGGTTTGCGGTCGGCAAAGACCTGGGACGGATCGCGCTGGCCCAAGGCGAGGAAGTCCTGCCATTGGATATAAGTCGACTCGCTGGGGACGGATTTGATCTTGCGCCCCTTGGTCAGCTTGAACAGCAGCCGGGTCAGTGGTTTCATGTCATCGGCCACGGAGCAGGCGATGACTTTGCGCAGGCCGGCTTGCGAGAGCATGTCCAATTGCTTGGGCAGCAACGCGTCGAGGATGATCAGATAATCGGATCCGGCAGTGCGCAGGAAGTGTCGCAATTCCTCCGGCGGTGACAGGGGGTGGACCATATTGCAGATCCCGCCCAGCCGGTTGACCGCATAAAAGAACACGACGGCCTGGGGCACATTGGGCAGGCAGACCGTGGCGACCTGGCCGGGTTTGAAGCCCAGAACGGTCAGGGCTTCAGCGGCTTGTTCGATTTTCTCATGCACAGCCAGGTAGGTGAAGGTCCGGCCAAAACAGGTCAGGGCCGGATAGTCTGGAAACCGGTTGGCGGCCTTGAGATACAGCTCGTACAAGGTCAGGTCGGGGTAGTCGAGCGTGGGCTCAAACCAGGGGTCGTAATGGGCCGTCCAAGGGGTTGGAATGGCGGTTTGGGCAGGAGTCATGGGTCAGCCTTTCTGTTTTTGGCCGTAATAGGCAGTCTTGCCATGCTTTCGCAAATAATGCTTGTCCAGGAGGTCATCCAAGATCGGCTGGACCTCTGGCTGGATCATCCGGGTATGCCAGGCCATCATGGCGCATTCCTCGAGGACCACCGCATTGACGACGGCCTCATCGGCGTCGCGGCCCCAGCAATAGGGGCCATGGTCAGCAACCAGAACCGCTGGCACGGTCGCCGGATCGAGCTGGCGTTCGTCAAAGGTCTCGAGGATGACTTTGCCGATATTGCTTTCGTAGTCGGTATGGATTTCCTCGGCGGTCAGGGGCCGGGTGCAGGGGATCGTGCCATAGAAGTGGTCGGCATGGCTGGTGCCGAAGGCTGGCAGGTCGAGCTCGGCTTGGGCCCAGATCGTCGCCCAGCGGGAACGTGTGTGCACGATGCCGCCGATATCCGGGTAGCGGCGGTACAGGGCGAGATGGGTAGCCGTGTCGCTGCTGGGGCGATAGGTGCCACGCACCACCTTGCCCTCGAGATCGAGGACGACAATGTGGCGGGCCAGTAGCTTTTCATAGGGGATGCCGCTGGGTTTGATCGCGATCAGGCCTTGTTCACGGTCGATGGCGCTGACATTGCCCCAGGTATAGAGGACCAGCTGATGCGCTGGAAGTTCGCGATTGGCAGTCAGGACTTGTTCGATCAGTCGTTCCATATGGTCGATCCTCCCTGATGGGTTTTCTATCCAAGTGCATTACCATTATAATGAAAATACCGAAGACCCGCAAAGGAGATCCCGATGGCCAAAGCCAAAACCCGATTTTTCTGCACCGATTGTGGCCATGAGACCAGTGGTTGGCTGGGCAAATGTCCCGGCTGTGGCGCCTGGAACACCCTCGTCGAGGAAAGGGTGGTCACTGGTTCCACCAGCACCAAGCCCTCGCGCCGCACCAGCTGGCTGGATGACAGCCAGGCATCGGGTGCGACAGGGATCGGCAAAACGGCCGTGATCAATCTCGGCCAGGTCGTCGCGGACCGCAAGTCCCGCCTGTCCAGTGGCCTGTCCGAGCTCGACCGAGTGCTGGGCGGTGGCTTTGTCCGCGGTTCGCTGATCCTGCTGGGCGGTGACCCTGGCATCGGCAAATCGACCCTGCTCCTGCAGGTCTTGGGTCTGTTGCCGCCAGAAACCAGGACGCTCTATATCTCTGGCGAAGAATCGCCGGAGCAGATCCGGCTGCGCGCCGACCGCCTCGGCACGCCGGCGGAGCGGGTGCAGCTGCTCGCGGCAACGGATTTTGAGACTGTCGCTGCGGCGCTGGAAAAGAACCGGCCCCAGCTGGCGATCGTCGATTCGATCCAGACCTTGTATGTCGAGGAGATCAGCTCGGCCCCGGGCAGTGTCAGCCAAGTCCGCGAGGCTGCCGCCGGTCTGTTGCGCCTGGCCAAGAACCTGGGCATCACGATCGTCCTGGTCGGCCATGTCACCAAGGATGGGGCCATCGCCGGGCCACGCGTGCTCGAGCATATGGTGGATACCGTCTTGTATTTCGAAGGTGAACGGCACCAGGATATCCGGATGCTGCGCGCGGTCAAGAACCGCTTTGGCGCCACGGATGAGCTAGGGCTGTTTGAAATGAGCGATGCCGGCCTGACCTGCGTCGCCAATGCGTCGGAAGCGCTGCTCAATGGCCGCCCCCTGGCGGTGCCCGGCTCGGTGATCACTGCCTGTCTCGAGGGCACACGGCCCTTGCTGGTTGAGTTGCAGGCTCTGCTCAATGTCACCACCTATGCCACACCTTTGCGCATGGCTCAGGGCATCGAGCGCAACCGCCTGTCGATGCTGCTGGCTGTCGTCGAAAAGAAGCTGGGCCTGGGCCTGAATAATCTCGATGCTTATCTCAATGTCGTCGGAGGCCTGAAAATTGCCGAAACAGCCGCTGATCTGGCGATCATCAGCGCGGTCATCTCCAGCGTCAAGAACCGGCCGGTCAAGGCGCAGTCGATCATTCTCGGCGAGATTGGCCTGGCCGGAGAAGTCCGGGCGGTCAGTCAGCTCGACCGCCGGATCATCGAGGCCAGCCGGCTCGGTTTTGGGCACTTTCTGGTCCCGGCCAGCAATCGCACCGGGCTGGCCAAGGTCAAGCTGCCCGATTCGTGCGAGATCTATTACATCGACCGGATGACCGAGGCGCTCGATATCCTGTTTGAATGATGGAGGTACCCCCATGCCTGGACCTGCTTTTTTACCAGCCGAGCCACACCGAAAAATTGACATGCCGGTCTATGTCGTCATTCCTGCAGCGGGCAGTGGCAGCCGGATGGGCGCCGGCCGCAATAAGCAGTTTCTTGAGGTGGGCGGCCTGCCGCTGATCATCCGGACCTTGCTGGCCTTCGAGCAGCACAATGAGGTGGCGGGCTATGTGGTGGTGACTGCAGCTGATGAAAGTGAAGCAATGGCGCTTTTGATCCAGCGCTTTGACTTGCGCAAGCTGGTAGCCCTGGCCGATGGCGGCGAAACCCGTCAGGCTTCCGTTTTGTCAGGATTACGGCGGCTGCAGGAGATGCGGGCTGATGCAGCGGCCAGCATCGTTCTGGTCCATGACGGGGCTCGCTGCTTCGTCACAAAGACGATCCTGGACCGCTGCATCGCTACCATTGCGGAAAAGGGTGGCGCCTGTGGTGCTGCTGTGCCAGTCAAGGACACGATCAAGCTCGTACGCGCAGACGGAATGATCGAGCAGACCCTGGACCGCAGCCGGCTCTGGGCGATGCAGACGCCTCAAGGCGCCTTGTTTTCCCAGCTCCTGTCTGCCTATGAGCAGCTCGAAAATAATGGCCGCCAGGTGACCGATGACCTGGCAGCCATGGAAGCAGTCGGCCAGCCGACCTGGCTGGTGGCTGGCGACTACACCAATATCAAGATGACCACGCCGGAAGACCTGGTGATCGGAGAGGCGATTGCGGGTGTGATGCGCTGACCTTATTCGGTTTCAAGCCGCCTGGCGGTCAGGATGCAGAAGACCTGCAGCCCGTCGCCACGGCCGAAATCAGTCAGTCCTTCACCGGTTGTCGCTGTGATCCCGACATCACGCGGTCCGATGCCGATCAGGTGGGCGATCGATTCGCGCATCGAATCGATCCAGGCTGCGAGACGGGGCCGCTTGCCTTCGATGGTCAGGGACAGATGGGTGATTTGCCAGCCACCCAGATCCTGTAAGGCTCGCTCCAGGTAGGCGCGGCTGTCGGTGATGCCTTGCTCGAGGCACATCTGGTCGCTGATTTTGCCGAGGATATTCACACCAGTCAGGCCAGACACGGCATTGGTCAGGGCATGGAGGATGACATCGGCATCGCTGTTGCCGGCCAGGCCGACCGCGCCCGGGATCACAAACCCGCCCAGCAGCAGAGGGCGTGCCAGCTCCTCGGCTGTGGCCGCTCGGTTCAGGCGGTCGACAAAGCGGTGGCTATCCTGGCCGATGGTGCTTTTGTATTCAAAAGCCATGCTCAATCATCCGTCTCCGGCGCCTGGGGTCCAGTCGATTTACCCTGGCGGATCTCGACGCGGCGGATTTTACCGCTGATCGTTTTGGGCAATTCGGTGACGAATTCCAGGATGCGCGGATATTTGTATGGCGCCGTATGTGTTTTGACATAATTTTGCAGTTCGGTTTTCAGGGCATCACTGGCGGAGTAGCCTCTGGCCAGCACGACGGTGGCCTTGACCACCTGGCCGCGGTCGGGATCCGGCACGCCGGTGATGGCACATTCCAGGACGGCCGGATGTTCCATCAGGACACTTTCCACCTCAAAGGGGCCAATGCGGTAGCCTGAGCTTTTGATGATGTCATCCGCCCGGCCGACGAACCAGAGATAGCCTTCTTCATCCTGCCAGGCCAGGTCCCCGGTATGGTAGACGCCATCATGCCAGACCTTCGCGGTCAGGTCAGCGTCTCGGTAATAGCCGCGGAACATGCCAGGCAAGGTGTCCGGCTCGATCCGGATGCAGATCTCGCCAGACTGGCCGGGAGACACTTCCCTGCCCTCGTCGTCGAGCAGCACGATATGGTAAACCGGGGATGGCTTGCCCATGGAGCCAGGCTTGGTCTTCATCCAGTAATTGGTCACGACCGCCAGGGTCATTTCAGTCTGGCCATAGCCTTCCTTGAGTTCCAGCCCGGTTGCCTTGAGGAATTGCTCATAAACCTCCGGATTCAGGGCTTCACCGGCAATGGTGCAGTGCTGGAGATGCGAGAGGTCATATTGGGTCAGGTCCTCCTTGATCATGAAGCGATACAGGGTTGGCGGTGCACAGAAGGTCGTGACGCGGTCATCCTGCAGGCGGGTCAGCAAGGCTTGCGGCACGAAGCGGTCATAGTCGTAGACATAGACGCCCGCTTCCATCAGCCACTGGCCATAGATCTTGCCCCAGGCGGATTTGGCCCAGCCGGTGTCAGCAACCGTCAGGTGCAAGCCGTCCGGATCGACGCGGTGCCAGTATCGTGCGGTGGGAATATGACCGATCGGGTAGGTGAAATCATGGGTGACCATTTTCGGCATGCCGGTGGTGCCCGAGGTGAAATATAAAAGCATCATGTCTGTATTGATCGGGGCGGCGTCCCCTGTCGGGCGGACGAAGGGCTGGCTCTGCTCGAGGCCCTCCTGGAAAGAAAGCCAGCCGTCGCGGCTGCCATGAGTCATGACCCGGATCAGCTTCTGGCCAGTCAGGGCAGCAGCTTCATCGACATGGGCAGCGATCTCGCCTTCGCCAGTACAGATGACGGCCTTGATATCGGCAGCCTGGTAACGGTAAGTCAGGTCCTTGACTTGCAGCTGGTTGGTGGCTGGAATCGCCACGGCACCGATTTTATGCAAAGCCAGGATGGCAAACCAGAACTCATAATGGCGCTTGAGGATCAGCATGACTGGATCGCCCTTTTTCAGGCCCAGGGACTGGAAAAATGCGGCAGCCCGGTCACTTTGCTCTTTCAGGTCAGCAAATGTGAAGGTCCTCGCCTGCCCGGCCTCATTGCACCAGTGCATGGCCCGGCGGCCCGGTTCGGCTGCAGCGATGGTGTCAACGACATCATAGGCGAAATTGAAGGGGCCGGGTACAATGAGCTGGTAGTCGGTGACACCTCCGTTGGCATCGAGCGTTTCGCTCAAGTAGTTTTTGTAAAGATGAAGCATGGCAAATCACTCCTGTTCCTGCACAATTTCTGGCAAGCTGAATTCGGACAAGGATCGGTTCAATGGGGCCGGACCACCACCGCCAGGAACTGGCAGGGCATATTGTCAATGGCGACCATGCCATGCGGCAGGCTCGAATCGTAATAGATGGTGTCACCCTCATTCAAGATTTCCACATGCTGGCCGATCTGGATCTTGAGGCTGCCGGAAAGGACCAGGTCCATTTCCTGGCCAGCATGGTTGTTCAATTCGATCTGTGCGGCCTCAGCTCCGGTTTCGTAAGGCGCTGTGACCAGGAAAGGTTCGATCCGGCGATCCTTGAAGCGATAGGCCAGATTGCGGTACGAAAAGCC
>CAZCMX010000090.1:5445-6833 GCA_964499985.1 uncultured Mageeibacillus sp. | reverse complement strand
CGCCTGGTCTTTTATGCCCCGATCATGGGCATCGGTGGTGTGATCAAGGCCATCTCCAGCAGCGCGTCGATGTCCTGGGTCATCGGCATCGCGGTCATCTGCCTTTTGGGCCTGATCCTCATTTTATTCACCTTTGTCATGCCCAAATTCAAGCTCGTCCAGAAGCTGGTTGATCGCCTGAACCTGGTCACCCGCGAGAATATCGAAGGCATGCTCGTCATCCGCGCCTTCAATACGCAAAGCTTCGAAACGGAGCGCTTCGACCGCGCCAACCGCGACCTGACCGCCACCAACCTGTTTGTCAACCGGGCCATGATGCTGATGATGCCCGCCATGATGCTGATCCTGAACCTGACCATGGTGACCATTGTCTGGGTCGGGGCCCGCCAGGTTTCCGCCTTCCACCTCAATATTGGCGACATGATGGCCTATATGCAGTATGCGATGCAGATCATCATGGCCTTCCTGATGATGTCGATGATGTTCATCCTGTTCCCCCGCGCTGCCGTTTCTGCCGACCGTGTGGCCCAGGTCCTCTCGACCGAGCCGAGCATCGTCGATCCTCTCCACCCGGCGAGCTTCAGCGAGCCCTTCGCACCAACGATCGAGTTCAAAAATGTCAGCTTCCGCTATCCTGGTGGCCAGGATGACGTCCTGCAGGACATCAGCTTCGTCGCCAGGGCCGGCCAGACCACAGCGATCATCGGTTCGACCGGCAGCGGCAAATCAACCCTGGTCAGCCTGATCTTGCGCTTCTACGACATCGCGTCCGGTGCCGTCCTGGTCGGTGGCCAAGACATCCGCAGCGTCCAGCGCCGCGACCTGCGGGCCCGGATCGGCTATGTGCCCCAGAAAAGCGTCCTGTTTTCCGGCACGATCGATTCGAACCTGACCTATGCGGATCCGCAAAGCAGCCGGGAAAATCTCGAAAAAGCCGCCGCGATCGCCCAGGCGACCGAATTCATCGAGGCCAAGCCGGAGGGCTATGCCAGTACAATCGCCCAGGGCGGCACCAATGTGTCCGGCGGCCAGAAACAGCGACTGTCGATCGCCCGGGCCCTGGTCAAAAATGCCCCGATCTATGTCTTTGACGACAGCTTCTCAGCCCTCGACCTCAAGACCGACCGCAATCTGCGCGCCGCTCTCAAGCGGGAGACCGGCTCGAGCACCGTGATCCTGGTGGCCCAGCGCGTGAGCACCATCATGCATGCAGAACAGATCCTGGTCCTCGAAAACGGCCGGATCGCCGGCCTGGGGTCACACCAGGAACTGATGGCAACCTGTCCGGTCTACCAGCAGATCGCCCTGTCGCAGCTGACAGAGGAGGAGCTGGGCCTATGAGTGAGAAAACAAACCAGTCGCGCGGCGGACTCGGAGCAGGCGGCATG
>CAZCMX010000090.1:4172-5345 GCA_964499985.1 uncultured Mageeibacillus sp. | reverse complement strand
TGGAGCCCCACCGGACTGCCGTCGCCATCGTCCTGGTCTTCGCCATGCTCTCGACTGTCTTCACCATCGTCGGCCCCAAGCTCCTGGGCAAGGTGACGACCAAGCTCGCGGAAGGCCTCCTGGCCTGGTATGCCCAGACTGGCCTCCTGACCGATTTTGCCTATATCGGCCGCATCATCCTGCTGTTAATCCTGCTCTATATCATTTCCGCGGTTTTCTCTTATATCCAGGCCTATATCATGTCCAGCATCTCGATGGACATCACCTACAACCTCAGGAAAGACATCTCGGCCAAGATGAATCGGATCCCGCTGAATTATTATGACACCAGGACCCATGGTGAGATCTTGTCCCGGATCACCAACGACATCGACCTGGTCAGCCAGACACTCAACCAGAGCCTGACCCAGCTGATCACCTCGGTCACGACCATTGTCGGCATCCTGGCCATGATGCTGTCGATCAGCTGGCTGATGACCCTGGCCGCCCTCCTCGCGATACCGTCATCCCTGGCCATCGTCGGCATCGTCATCAAGCGCTCGCAGGGCTATTCCAAGGCCCAGCAGAAATCGCTCGGCCAGATCAACGGCCATGTCGAGGAAATGTACGGTGGCCACAACATCGTCCAGGCCTTCAATGGGGAGGCTGCCTCCATCAAGACCTTCGAGGTCGTCAATGACGAGCTCTACCAGTCGGCCGTGCGCTCGCAGTTCGTCTCGAGCATCATGCAGCCGGTCATGGGCTTTGTCGGCAATGCCGGCTATGTGCTCGTCAGCATCCTCGGCGGCTACCTGGCGGTCAAAAAGGTCGTCCAACTGGGCGATATCCAGGCCTTCATCCAGTACATGCGCTCCTTCATGCAGCCGATCGGCCAGCTCGCCGCCATCTCCAATACCCTGCAATCGACCGTTGCGGCCGCCGAGCGCGTCTTCGAATTCCTCGAAGAAGCCGAGGAGGTCCCGGATACCGAAAGACCGGTCCCGGCCAGCGATATCCAGGGCCAGGTGACCTTCAGCGATGTCCAGTTCGGCTATGCCAAAGACAAACAGATCATCAAGCATTTTTCAGCCGAGATCAAGGCTGGCCAGCGCGTCGCGATCGTCGGACCGACTGGCGCCGGCAAGACCACCATAGTCAAGCTGCTGATGCGTTTCTACGATATCGATGGCGGCG
>CAZCMX010000090.1:0-4162 GCA_964499985.1 uncultured Mageeibacillus sp. | reverse complement strand
GAGGACCTGCGCTCGCTGTTCGGCATGGTGCTGCAGGATACCTGGCTCTACAATGCGACGATTGCCGACAATATCCGCTATGGCACTTTTGGTGCCACCGATGAGCAGGTCCGCCAAGCCGCCAGGGCCGCCCATTGTGATGAATTCATCCATGCCCTGCCGGACGGCTACCAGACCATCCTCAACGAGGAAACCAGCAATATTTCCCAGGGCCAGAAGCAGCTGCTGACCATCGCCCGCGTCATCCTCAGCGATCCGAAAATCCTGATCCTCGACGAAGCGACCTCGTCGGTGGATACCCGGACCGAAATCCAGATCCAGAAGGCGATGGAGAACCTGATGCGCAACCGGACCAGCTTTGTCATCGCCCACCGGCTGTCAACCATCCGCGATGCCAACCTGATCTTCATGATGAAAGACGGCGATATCGTCGAACAGGGCAGCCACAGCGAGCTGCTGCTCCACTATGGGGCCTATGCCGAGCTTTATCGCAGCCAGTTTGAAGGCGAAGAAACCTGACCGTCCTGGCCTCTCATCCAGACCAGAGGGCCTGGCCCGCCCTGCCAATGTTCCAATCCGAAGGAGGAAACCAGATATGGAAGACAAAATGAATGAAAAGACTGAGGCGAAAGCCGTTGACCAGGGACCGGGCAAGACACCTGCTGTCTCAGGCCGAAAACCCGGGAAGAGAAGGGCCATCCTGCTCGTCATCCTGGCTGGACTGGTCCTGGCCGGTGGCGCCTACGGCTTCTACCTGCTCGACACAGCCAGCCGCTATTTCCAGACCGATAATGCCAAGGTGACGGCCAAAATGTACACCATCACTCCGGTCGCCGCAGGTAAGCTGCTCGAATGGACGGTCACCGACGGGGCGGCGGTTGCCAAGGACCAGAACCTCGGCCGCCAGGAGGTCTTGCCCTATCTTGTTTCGCCGATCCACGGCACGGTCGTCAAGAACAATGGCACGGCCGGCCAGATCGTCGCGCCGACCACCCAGCTGGCAGTGATCGCTGACACCGACCACCCCTATATCGGAGTCAATATCGAGGAGACTGATATCACCAAAATCAAAGTCGGCCAGACTGTCGACGTCTGGATCGACGCCTATGGTAGAAATTTGTTCAAGGGCGTCATCTCGGACATCGACCTCGCCACCCAGCAATATTTTTCAGGCGCCTCCAGCTTCAGCACCAGTGGCACTTATACCAAAGTCACCCAGCTGATCCCGGTCAAAGTCCTGATCGAAAACCCCGATAACCTGCCAATGGCCTTCGGCATGAATGCCACCGTGCGGGTCCACCTCAAAGATCCACTGGCCCCTGTCGATACCCAGTCAGGAACCGTGACACCAGATTCGGATTCCGCTTTGCCGGCCCTGCCCGCCACCTCCTATACCAGCGCAGTCGAAGCCAATGACCAGGTCAGCATACTGCCGGAGGTCAGTGGCAAGGTCACCTCCGTCCAGATCAAAGTCGGCCAGTCTGTCAAAGCCGGTGATGTCCTGTTTGAAATCGATTCGTCCGACCTGGCCCTGCAGGTCAAACAGGCGACCGCCAGCCTGGCACCGCTGTCCGTTGCCAGCCAGGAGGCAAGCCGCGCATACAGCCGCATGCAGAAACTGTTCACCGGCGGCGCCATCTCCGCCGTCGACCGTGATGCGGCCAAGGCCAAGGCTGACTCCGCCGCCGCCCAGCTCGAAAGCGCCCAGGCTTCGCTCGACCTGCTGCAGAAAAAGCTCGACAGCTGCAC
Source organism: uncultured Mageeibacillus sp. (assembly GCA_964499985.1). Classification (GTDB taxonomy): domain Bacteria; phylum Bacillota; class Clostridia; order Saccharofermentanales; family UBA5734; genus UBA5734. The sequence continues at coordinate 2,413 of CAZCMX010000090.1, read as the reverse complement.
CGTCCGGGCCCCGATGGACGGACTGGTCGCCACCCGCCTGGTGAGCACCGGCAGCCTCGCTTCACCCCAGGCACCGGCTCTGACCCTGGTCGACATCTCGCGTGTCCTGGTCCGGATCAATGTGACGGAAAGTGACATCACCAGAATCCGGCTCGGCGACACGGCCCAGGTCCGTATCCAGGCCGTCAATGCGACTCTGGCCGGCCAAGTCAACAGCATCGCCCCTGTCTGCGACGCCAAAACCGGTCTTTTCCCCGTGGAAATCACCCTCGGCAACCCGGATGGCCAGATCAAACCCGGCATGAAAGCCGATGTATCTTGGCAGGAGGCCTGAATCATGACTGAGCTACCACCCCTCGTCATCACGATCAGCCGCCAGATGGGCAGCGGCGGCGCCGAAATCGGCCAGATGCTGGCCAAGCGCCTCGACTGGGCCTGCCTTGACCGCGAAATCGTCACCCAGGCAGCCGAACTTCTGGCTGCGCCTGTGGAAAGCCTCAGCCACCGGGAGGAATCGGCCCCGCGATTCTGGCAGACCCTGGCCAGCCTGGGCAGCTATATCAGCCGGGACGCCTATATTCCGCCGCAAATAACCTATACACCGACCGAGAAGGACCTTTTTGCGGCCCAGAGCGAAGTCATCCGCAAGGCTGCGCGCGACCGCTCCCTGGTCATCATCGGCCGCTGCGGCGCCAGCGTTCTGGCTGGCCGGCCCCAGGTGCTCCGCGTCTTCCTCCATGCCGACCTGGCCTTCCGGGCCCAGCGGGTCAGCAGCCTGTACCAAGTCCCGGAAGCGACTGCCCGCAAAATGATCAGCCAGAGCGACAGCAACCGTGCCGCCTACCACCAGACCTTCACCGGCGAAAGCTGGACCGATGCCACCCGCTATGACCTTGCGATCCACACCGCCCAATGCGGCCTCGACCAGACGGTCGAACTGATCCTCGCCCAGGTCCGGCACAGGGGCGGGAAAGTGAGGGAAGCATGATGCGCCGATTATTGCCTAAGGCACCGCGATTCAGTCGCCGGAAAGCGGTCCAGTCCGCCCTTGTAGCGGTGCTCGTCATCGCGCTCGGCGGCATTGGTCTGGTCAAAGCTCAGGATCTGCCGCAAAGCTGGACCAGCCCGCCTCTGGCCCCGGCCAGCAACCAGGGCTATCTGCCACCAGACATGCAGCTGGAAGGCGCGGAAGTCGCCCTCAGCCTCGACCAGGCGATCCAGCTGGCACTGAGCCAGGGCACCCTGGCCGAGACTGCCTCGCTCAATCGCGACATGGGCCAAGCCAAGGCGGCCGTCTATCGTCAGACCGCAGAAAAGCTCGATTCTCCCGGCTCGACTGCCAGCGCAGATGCCAGGAAGCTTGCGGACCTGACCGCTGATTTTGCTGACGACCAGTCCGACCGCAACTATGCCGCCGAAATCAATGCCCTAAAGCGCGACACCGTCAAGAAATACTATGAAACAGCGCAAGCCCGTGACGCCGTCAAGCTCAGCCTGGACAACCTCGACGCCCAGCAAACGATTGCCAAAAACACCCAGCAAAAATATGACCAGGGCCTATTGACTCGGCTCGATCTGCTCAAGGCCCAGGCAGGCGTTGACCAGGCCCGGGCTGATCTTCTGGCCGCCCAGAATGGCCATATCCTGGCGGTGATGGGCCTCAACCGGGCCCTGGGCTATCCCCTGCTGCAAAATACGCTGCCGACTGACGCCCTGGTCGTCAATGCGCCCAGCCTGCCCGCCCTGAGTGACACCCTGGCCGCTGCCAAAAACAGCCGCAACGAAATCCTCGGTGCCAGCTTTGCCCGGCAGGCTGCCAAATACACCCTCTATGATGCCCAGGAAGTCTACGGCGACGACTCGCCGCAGGCCCAAAAAGCCGAGGCTGCCCTGGATGCCGCAAAAAAGGCTGCTGACGATCTGCCTGACCAGATTGAAATCGACGTCCGCAGCAAATTCCTGCAGGTCAAAGCCGCCCAGGCCAGCGCCATCGCCAGCGAAGAAACCCAGCAGAAGGCCCGGGAAGCCGCCCGCGTCGCCCAGCTGTCCTTCGACAACGGCCTGATCACCCCAAGTGACCTGCAGCTGGCCCAGCTCGGTGCCTACCAGGCTGCCCTGCAATACTCGAAAACCCTGCTTGCCTTCAAGCTGGCGATCAAAGACTACGAGCTCTCCTATACGGAAGGGACCTATCTGGTCAGCTTCTAGATCGGCTGCAGGCCGGGGTCCTTTCAGGGGAGCTCAGATTTAAACCGGACCGGACCTGACCGCTGGCCCTGCCGCTTCCCACGCGGCAAAAACCGCCCGCAGCTCAAGATCCAGAAACGGCAAAGCCTGTTCGCGGATGGCAACCGGCACGCCATAGCAGGCCTCGGCCATCGCGCCAGTGATCGCCGCCAGTGTGTCACTGTCG
>CAZCMX010000089.1:0-6967 GCA_964499985.1 uncultured Mageeibacillus sp. | reverse complement strand
TTGCTGGCATGGGTGCCATAGCGATTGGCGGTCAGGTCTTGCAGCATCTCTGGATTGATGCTGTAGGTCCCGCTGGCGAGAGGTCTCAGGAGTCCCCCGCGGCCGACGAAGGCATCGATTTCGGCGGGGCTGGCTGGCGCGGCCGGATCCTGCTGTGCCGCCTGGATGATCGCTTGTGCGAGGGCTTGCTCGATCGCAGCGAGGCGCAATGGTATCTGGTCCTGGAGGGTGGGCAGGGCGGCCAGGGCGGCATGATCATGGCGGACAACCGACTCAAAGACACAGCGGCTGTCATGGAACAGGGCCGTTTTGGTGGAGGTGGAGCCGGGGTTGATCGTGAAAATCCAAGGCATAGGGTGCGACCTCCAGTGATTGGATCGTGGGGAATGGTCTGGTTATTCCGTCAGGACCTCGAGGGAAATGATCGATTTGTCGATGGCCGCGCGATAGGTGATGGTCTGGAGTCTGGTCTGGTCGCGCAGCTGATTGATCAAAAGCTCTTCGACGGTTGATTTATCTGGCAGGTCATCGCCCAGATAGAGGATTTCCAGCAGATCGGACTGGCGGTCCGTGAAATCCGTCCGGCCGACGAAATGGGCAATCTGGGCATCGAGTTCATCCAGGGTGGCGGCGGTGAGGTCCTGGAGGCGATAATAATGGGCCCCGTCACTGCTCGCCTGGGGATAGTCCGCTGCCTTCCAGGTATGGGTCTGGCGCATCATGGCATCGGAGCGAAGGAAATTGATATGTGTGGGCTGGTCATTTGCCCCGCCATCAGGAACGGGATCATCGTGGGTCACGTCGATATGATAGGGCTGGCCATCGAGCCAGACCAGATTCCAGGCATGGTCTACCCCCTCCGAACTGCCCGTGATCAGGATGACCGGGATGCCCAGCTGCTGGGTGATCAGCTGGAAGGACTGGGCATAGCCCTGGCAAAGGGTGAGGTGGTCCAAAAGTGCACTGGCCGCATTGTTCGTGGTCTGGTCGAGCGTGGTGTCATAGAGGATGTTCTGGATCAGCTGGTCGTGGATGATCTGCAATTGCTGCCAGGGGGTGTCAGCCTGGCTGGCCTGGGCTGCAATGCGGCTGGCCTCGGCCAGCAGGGCGGTCTGGCGCGCCTTGAGGGTCTCCGGGCTGGCATTGGCATAGCCTGCCGTATAGCCCATTTCGAGTGTCATGGCATTGAAGGTCGGATGCTTGGTCTGGAGAATGGAATATTCGATGCGGGCGGATCCGTCAAGCCAGAAATACTGGGCATTTTCGCGGAAGACCTGGTCATAGAGCGCATACACTCGCTCAATCAGGGCATCCGTCTGGTCCTCGGTAAAGGTGTATTGGGTCACGGCTTCGTCGAGCACGGCCTTGGTCTGGTAATGGTCGAGGGCATCACGAATGGCTGTAAGGACGAGTTCGTCAAAGGACTGGCTGGGCAGGGTCCGGGTCGTGTCAAGGGCGGGCGCTGGGGTGGTTTCTGGGGAGTCGGTGCTGCCATGGGTTGTTTCGGAGGGGAGTCGTTCCGCTGCCGATTCCAGGGCAGCTGATGAGTCCGTCAGGATCTGGCCCACAGGCTCCCTGATCTGGTTGACAATCGACTGGGCGGACCGGGCGGAGCAGCCACTCAGGGAGACGAGAGTCAGGCTGAGCGTCAGGCTCAGGGTCAGGATCAGGACAGTCGGTCGCATGGCCAGCGCTCTGGACCAACGGGCCAGGCGGAACCGGACTGCCGGCCTTCTTGCAGGCGGGGTGGGGTATGGAAGGTGGAATTTCATGTCTGGCAGGGCCTGCTGGCAGCGTTCAGCGCAGGCGAGACTGGCGAGATGGGCGGTTTTGCGGCGGTTGTGGATTGAGGATGTATTTGCTTTTGGTGACGAAATAGTATTGGACGACGGTGGACAAGGCCACAGCCAGGGCGGTCAGGCCGAGGAACTGGAACCAGTTGACGCTGGGATTCATGAACGACGGCATCAGAATCGCGAAAATGATCGCCATGATCACCAGATTGATGTACTTTTTGGTTTGCTGGGAAAACGTGATGGGCTGGCCGCAATGCTCGCAGGTGAAATTGAACTGGCTGGGGATATAGATTTTCCAGCTCTTCTGCGGCGCATGGACACAGGCCTCATGAGCAGGCTCAACCTGAGCAGGGGTGGGCGTCGCAGCAGGCGTATCGGCTGACGCCTGTTCCTCGGCCGGGGCATAGGAATTGTACAGGGCGATCAAATCCTGCTGCTCTTTGGTCAGGGCGTCCGTGCTTGCAGTATCGTCTGGGTGGGCCAGGTCTGCCGCAGGTCCGCTGGCAGGCGCACCGGCTGGTTCATCGGCTGGTTCACTGGCAGGTTCGATGGTGGCAGCCGGTTCGGCCGGCGTCTTTTCGACAAATTTGCCGAAGGTGACCAGGAAATAGTAGGCGATGATATAGATCAAAATGTACAAAAGCAGGACGGCAAAGCTCGTGATCATGCCCTGGACATTTTCGGCGGGTTTGCCGGCCAGGACTTTGAAGAAGAGGGCGGCAATCAGGATGCTGTTGAGGGCCCGGCTGATCGATTGGGTCATCACCGTCATTTCAAGGTCGACGCCACACTTTTTACAGATATAGGTCGGCTTTCTGGCGAAAAGGGTTTTGAATGAGAATTTGGCCTGGTGTTTGCAGTCCATGGGCTGTGGGTGCTCCTTTGTCTACTGGTTATTGAGAATATCGACGAGGGGTGAGTCCGGACCAAGGATCAGGGTTTTTTCGCCGGCCAGGGCTTTCCGGGCTGCCTCAAGTTCGCGGACAAAGACATAAAAATCTGCCTTGGCCGGGTCATTGTAGAGCTCCTTGAGGATGGCCATATACTCTTCTTCCCCTTCACCGACCAGGCGCTGGGCCTGGGCGCGGGCTTCACCGAGCAGGATTTCGACCGTCTTGTCGGTTTCATTGCGGATTTTGGCGGCTTCGAATTCGCCTTCGGCCTTGAAGGTGGCAGCCATCTGGGCCCGTTCGGAGATCATGCGGTTGAAAACCGCTGCTTCATTGTCGCTGGGCAGATCGAAGCGTTTGATTTCGACCGTCTGGATATGGACGCCATAGCCCTTGAGCTGGGCGGCAACCTGGCCGGTGATGGTTTTGTTCAAGGAGGTGCGGCCGGCTTCGGTGTCGGCGATGATCGCGCTCTGCTCGAGGCCACCCATGACGTTTTTGATCACGCTATAGGTGGAGGCATCGATGCGCTTTTGCATTTCGCCAATATTGCCGACGGTGCGGATGAAGGTGGTGACGTCCTCGATCGCCCAGATCGAGTAGCTGTCGACAATCATGGCCTTTTTATCGGCGGTGAGCACCTCGCTGGGTGCGATATTGTAGATCATCTGCTTTTTGGTCAGGCGGTTGACGTCCTGGATGAAGGGCAGCTTCAGGTTGAGGCCGGCTTTGGTCTGGATCGACTGGATGGCCCCGAACTGGGTGATGAAGGCATATTCGCCTTCTTTGACGGTGTAAAGGGAGCCGGAGACGACCATGAGGATGGCGATCAGAATGATGACCAGGCTGGCGCGGCCGATCTGGCGCAGGGGGGACTTGGCTGGCGCGGTGCGGCCGGCAGTGGTGCTGAATGGATTGGGGCCACTGGTATTGAAGGTGTTCTCAGGCATATCAGTTCACCCCCGTCGTGCTGCTGGTGCCCGGGCTGCCGGAGCCGGAGAAGGGCTCCAGCGGCAGGAGCTTGCTGGTGCCGGTGCCGTCATCAATATAGACTTTGACGCCAGGCAGGACGGTCTCGATCATTTCCAGATACATGCGCTGGCGGGTGATGGCCGGGAAATTGAGGTATTCGGTGAACATGGCGAGGAATTTGTCGCGCTCACCGGTCGCCAGGTTGATTTTGGCCTGCTTGGCACCTTCGGCATCCTTGACGATCTTGTCGGCCTGGGCCTTGGCCGCCGGGATCTTGCCATTCTGGTATTCGAGGGCCTGGTTGATGGCCGTAGCCTTTTCCTGCTTGGCGGTTTCAACGTCGCGGAAGGCTTTGGCGACTTCTTCGGTCGGGGGTTCGGAATCGTTGACTTTGACGTCGATGATCATGACCCCGATATCATTGGCCGCCAGGCTCTGGTTGAGCTGTTCCTTGACATCGGACTGGATCTGGATTTTGCCGGTGGTGAGGACGTCGTCGATATTTCTGGTGCCGACCACGGCCCGGACGGCGCCCTGGATCATGTTTTTCAGGATCAGCTTCGGATTGTCCGTGACAAAGAGGTATTTGTAGGGGTCGCTGATCTTCCATTCGACGAAAAAGTCGATATTGACGATATTCATGTCGCCGGTGATCATATTGCTTTCGTCGCGGACCGTGGTGAAGGTGCCGTCGTTGTTTTCAATATAACCAAGCTCGATCTTCTGGGTCAGGTTGACCGGCAGGATGGTCACCGACTGGATCGGCCAGGGCAGCTTGGCATGCAGGCCGGCACTGCTGGTCTTGGTATAGCGGCCAAAGGTGGTGATGATTGCCTGCTCAGATTCGGCGACCGTGTACACCGTCGAGCTGCCGAGCGTGAGGACAAAAAGTCCCACGAGAGCAATGACCACGATAAATGCGATTTTGCGCGGTGAAAGTTTCATATTGAACCTCCTGAAGGAAATTATATCAGAAAAGGGACCGGGTCCGATATGCGGCAAAATATCCAGTGGCGGGCGGGCTGCTGAAGGGGGGCAAGGCAGGCGGGCAAGAATGCGGCGGGGGATCTTGCGGCAATTGATTCAGCATTTGGGACGATCTGGAGGTTTTTTCGTCATTTTTCACATGCTTTCCGCTTTATATTTTTTGCATCTGAATATTTTCGGCATAATATTCATCATCACGGTTTACATTCGAAATTTTATCTTGCATAATCAGCAGCAGCAATTGCATAACCATGCAAAGTTGCTTTTTAGGAGGCAGGGCATGCTGGATTCAAGTGACCGGGCGATTTTGAAAGTCTTGCAGGAAGATGCTTCGATTTCCAATCTGGAGCTGTCGAAGCGGATCGGGCTTTCGCCATCGGCCTGCCTGCAACGAGTCAAGAACCTGGTGGAGTCAGGTGTGATCCGCCAGTTTGCGACGCTGGTGGATGAGAAAAAGCTCGGGATGGAGGTTCTGGCCTTTGCCCTGGTCAACCTGACGCCCTTGAACCGCGAGACGATCCATTCGTTTCTCAGTGATGTCGGACGGTTGCCCCAGGTGCAGGAATGCTATACCTTGACCGGCAGCCATGATTATTTGTTGAAAATTGTCGCGCGGGACATGGCCAGCTACCGCGATTTCGTGATTGATTCGCTGATGGGCAATCCTGCCATCAGCCGGCTGGAAACGAATATGGTCATGGGGATTGAGAAGCGCTCGGTCTATGTGCCGGTCGACGAGGAGTGATGGACATGAAAGCAAAGGCATTGCGGGCGGCATTCCCCCATACGGTCCCGGTCCTGACTGGCTTTTCCTTTCTGGGAATGGCGTTCGGGATCCTGATGGCGAGCAAAGGCTATGGGGTTGGCTGGACATTTCTCATGAGCTTGTTCGTCTTTGCGGGGTCGGCGCAATACGTGGGCATCACATTTTTAACCACGGTATTCAACCCGGTTTATGCCTTTTTACTGACCCTGATGATCAATGCGCGGCATCTGTTCTATGGCCTGTCCCTTTTGGAAAAATACCGCGGGGCAGGACGGTTCCGGCCATACTTGATCTTCGGCCTGACCGATGAGACCTTTTCGATCCTGTGCTCAGCCGAACCGCCGGAGGGCGTGAGCCGAAACTGGTTCATGTTTTTTGTGACCGCTCTGAATCATGGCTATTGGGTGCTCGGTTCGGTCATTGGCGGGCTGCTCGGCTCGATGCTGGCCTTCAATACGCGCGGGCTCGATTTCGTGCTGACGGCGCTCTTTGTCGTGATTTTCACCAGCCAGTGGAAAAGCCAGAAAAAGCATGGCCCAGCGATCATCGGGGTTGCCAGCTCGGTGGTCTGCCTGCTTGTTTTCGGAGCAGATCGCTTCATTATCCCGGCGATGGTTGCGATTCTGGTGATATTGCTTGTTTTCCGGGAAAAATTGCAGGTGGCCGAGGTTGAATCCATGAGTGTGACAGAGTCCGGGGCCATGCCAGGGACGTCAGAGTCCTCTGTGCCAAAAGACCCTTCTGCCGGGGAGGTATGAGCCTGATGCTGACACCGTTCGAAACCGTTATAACGATCATCCTGATGATGCTGGCGACCATGGCGACGCGGTTCTTGCCCTTCCTTCTTTTCCCGCAAGATAAAAAGACCCATCCGTACGTGACGTATCTGGGCCAGGTGCTGCCCTATGCGGTGATTGGCTTTCTGGTCGTCTATTGCCTGAAAAGTGTCTCGATCCTGGTGGCGCCGCATGGCCTGCCGGAAGCGCTCGCGATCGGCGTGATCGTGGCGCTGCAGCTGTGGAAGGGCAATTCGCTTTTAAGCATCGGGGCTGGGACAGCCCTCTATATGGTCCTGGTCCAGGGCGTCCTGGCCTAGCTGGGCCAGTTTTAGCTGCCCAGCTCGATCATCCGGTCGATCGGCCGGCGAGCATCGCGCATCAGCTCTGGCGTCAGGATAATTTCTTCGCCACCGCTGCCGGCAATGGCGCGATAGACATCCATCAGTGAAGTGATTTTCATATTCGGGCAGACGAGCTTTTTCGACAGCATATGGAATTGCTTGTCCGGGAATTGGTAGGCCAGGTGCTCGGCAATGCTCATCTCGGTGCCGATCACGAATTCACTGGCCTCGCTTTGCGCGGCATAATCGAGGATGGCCGAGGTGGAGCCGACAAAATCGGCATGCTTGACGACATCTGGGACGCATTCGGGGTGGATCAGGATCGGCGCGCCGGGATGGAGCTTTTTCGCAGTCAGGACGTCCTTTTCCGTGACGGCCGCATGGACATGGCAGCCCCCGAGCCAGAGATTGACTTTCTTTTCGGGCAGCTGGCGCT
>CAZCMX010000088.1:2840-6994 GCA_964499985.1 uncultured Mageeibacillus sp. | reverse complement strand
GCCAACAGCGATGCTGTCAAAGGTCACATAGAAGTTGACATTGGCGGTGGAGGTGATCAGACGATCGTAGGAGATGACCTTGACACCAGCGGCGGCGGCAGCATCAGCAGCGGCAGCGGCAGCATCACCGTCTTGCGGGCAGATGATCAGGACTTTGATGCCCTTGGTGATCAGTGCTTCGACATTGGCTTTTTCAGTGGCGGAAGAGCCTTGGCTGAACAGAACTTCCGAGGTGAAGCCGGCTTCTTTCAGAGCAGCGGTGAAACGGCCTTCATCCTGGACCCAGCGGGGTTCATCCTTGGTCGGCAGGACGATACCGACATCGAGACCGCCAGCAGCCGGAGCAGCTGTGGTTTCGCCGGCTGCGGTCGAACCGGCCGGAGCAGCCGTGGTGGAAGTCGATGCACAGCCAGCCAGGCCGAGCAGAGCGAGCATCAGCGTCAGAACTGATTTCTTGACAGATTTCATCTTTTCTTTCCTCCTCATGTTATGGCCGGAGTCGTTCCCCGGCCCTACAATCAAAGGCTAACACAACATAATCTTCACTTGCTTGTCACAATTCTTTCATATTTTAAGTGAAATCGGTTGTGCCCTGAATCCATCTGGATTTATTTGCTGCAAAATAATGCTAGATGCGTTTGCCTGGCGCCAGAATCAGCGTTCGGCCAGGGCTGCCAGTGGATCCGGGTGCTCGATATACCAGCGGATCATCCGGCCGGCGATGCTGGTCGGATCCGGGATCTGGGGCAGGCAATCACGGCCATACCAGTCCGCGGCTTCGATCTCGATGCCGTCAACCACAATCTCACCACTCTCATATTCACCGAGCAGGCCGATCATCAGGGAATCCGGGAAGGGCCAGGGCTGGCTGGAAAAATAGTGGATATTCCGGATCCGGATACCGACTTCCTCCTGGACTTCCCGCCGGGCCGTATCCTCAAAGGTTTCGCCCGGCTCCATGAAGCCCGCGACCACACTGTAGAGATCCGGCCGGAAATTCTTATTATGAGCCAGCAGGATCTGGTCGCCTTTCAGGATGGCAATGATGATGGCAGGTGAGATGCGGGGAAAAATCAGATTGCCACAGGCGTCGCAGACCTTGGCCCGCTCATCATCCTTCATCCGGGTCGGGGCCCCGCAACGGCCGCAAAAACGGCTCTGGCTATCCCAGTGCAGGATCTGGGACGCCCGTCCGGCCAGCATGAACAAGTCATAGGGCAATTCCTGGCCCAGAGCCCGTAAAGGACTGAAGGCATGGCCCGCCGGTGCCTCGGCCCCGGCCGGAATCGCAATGCAATAGAAATCCTCTCCCAGAAAATCCCCCAGATAGAGGTGCCCCTGCGGAGAATCGGTAAAAAAAGTCAAAACCGACGGACCGGGTATTTCCGGCCCGTCAGCCGTGACGTGGATCAAGAGCCGGGTATCGCTGAAGATCAGCCAGCGCTCAGGCCGGTCACCCGGATTTTCCGGTGCCAGGCCCGGTTGGTAACGGTCATAGAAATTGGTCCGGTGCATAGGCTTTCGGTGTCCTTTGCTCGATCAGGATCGCTCTTTCCATTAAAACGGATTTTCCACCGGAAAACAATCAGCGCCATTGTTCAGGCCAATCGATCATTCCTGCAGGGCTATGCAGCCTGCGGGACGGTCAAGCGGTCAGATGACACAAATATCAAGCATTTGGATAGAAATTTTTATTCATCCTGCATGAAGTCTGGTGCAGAATGGAGCCAGAAAGCAGGGAGTTGATCCCTGCCACAATTACAGGAGGTAAGATTTCATGTCCAAGAAAGTGATGTCCAAACTCGCTCTGCTCCTGGTTCTGGCCATGCTGGCGGCAGCGCTGGGTGCCTGCGGCAATGGCGCGGCAACAACGACCGCCGCCGCAGCCAGCTCTGAAACGAAAGCTCCGGCTGCAACGACCGCAGGTGGCAGCAGCGGCCAGAAAACAACGCTGACCTTCTGGCATATCCAGACCCAGGAGAAGCAGAAGGCATTGATTGACAATGCCATGACCCGCTTCATGGCGGAAAATCCTGAATATGATGTCAAGGTCGAAGCCATGCAGAACGATGCCTTCAAGACCAAGATTGCCGTTGCAATGGGTTCGAATACCTTGCCGGATATTTTCCCGCACTGGTCTGGTGGCCCGATGATTGAATATGTTGATTCGGGAAAAATCGCTGATATCACGGAATTCATGAAAAAAGACAACTATGTCGACAAATTCATGCCGGCAGGCATTTCCCAGGCGACCTACAAGGATAAGATCTGGGCCATGCCGGTGGAAAACCTGGCTGTTGCCATGGTCTTCTACAATAAAAAAGTCTTTGCTGACAATGGCATCGAGATTCCCACCACTCTGACCGAACTCGAAGCTGCGGCCGATAAGCTCAAGGCCAAGGGCATCTATCCGTTCTCCCTCGCCAACAAGACCAAATGGACCGGTTCCATGTACTACATGTATCTGGTGGATCGTTTCGGTGGTCCGGAAGTCTTCGCCAATGCAGCCAACCGCCAGAACAATGGCAGCTTTGAAAACCCGGTTTTCACCCAGGCAGGGGCCAAGATCCAGGAATGGGTCAATAAAGGCTACTTCAATGAAGGCTTCAATGGCCTGGACGAAGATTCCGGCCAGTCCCGCGCCCTGCTCTATTCCGGCAAGGCAGCCATGACTCTGATGGGATCCTGGATTGTCTCCACGATCAATAGCGAAAATCCGGATTTCCTGCCCAATCTCGGTGTTTTCCCGTTCCCGGCAGTTGAAGGCGGCAAAGGCGATCCTTCGAATACCGTTGGCACCGTGGGCGACAACTTCTATTCCATTTCCGCCAGCAGTGCTTCTGTTGAAGGTGCATTCAAAGCTCTGACCTATCTGCTGGACGACCAGTCGGTCAAGGAACGCATTGCCGATGGCAAGATCCCGCCGGTCAAGGGTGTCAAGCTCGAAGATCCGATGATGCAGGCCGTGCTCGACCTGGCCACCAAGGCCAAATCCAACCAGCTCTGGTATGACCAGTATCTCAAGCCAGAACTCGGTGATCTCCACAAGGACACCTGCCAGGAAATCTTTGGCCTGACCAAGACTCCGGAAGAAGTCAACAAGATCATGGAAGCCAAATCGGCAGAACTTGCCAAGTAAACCATTTCCCGAATAACCTTCGTGCGGCACAGTTTCGTTTCGGCCGGATTCAATACCATGACTACCCGGATCCGCCAGCTGCTGCACCAGATCGTGATGGAAGAGAAACAGCTGCAGGAAATTGAATTGAAAGCCTTGCATGCCCAGATCAAACCGCATTTCCTCTACAATACGCTGGATTCGATCCATTGGCTGGCGGCAGTCAATCACCAGGAGGAAATATCGACGATTGTCAAGGCCTTGGCGGGATTCTACCGGATCTGCCTGAGCCAGGGACGCGATATGCTGCCTCTGGGGATCGAGCTCGAACATGTCGAGCACTACCTGGTGATCCAGCGCATCCGTTACAGTGATCTGTTCGAATTCGAGAAAAAGATACCCCCGGAATTGACAGCCTTCATGGTGCCGAAAATGACCCTGCAGCCTTTGGTCGAAAATGCCATCTACCATGGCCTGCGCACCAAGGGCCAACCCGGCTGGATCCGGATCGAAGCCAAAGTCGAGGCCGGATATGTGATCATTGAGGTGAGTGATGATGGGGTTGGCCTGGATCCGGCAGCCCTCGAGGCGATGAATCAAACGATGCAAGACCAGCAAATCCATGCGCCCGGCAAAGCTGGCTATGGCTTGACCAATGTCCATCAGCGCCTGCGCCTGACCTATGGCCCTGAAGCTGGCTTGCATTTTACCAGAAACGAGGCCGGAGGCTTGACTGTGACGGTCCGGATTCCCCGGGAAGGAGGTGTCAATGCCCGTGTACTCGATACTGATCGTTGACGATGAACGGATCATCCGGGAAGGAATTGCCAAGCTGATGCCCTGGCAAGAGCTGAAGATCGATACGGTCCTGCAAGCCAAGGATGGCCGCCAGGCCTTGGAAATGGCCCGTGAGGCAAAACCCGAGATCATCCTGACCGATATCTGCATGCCAGACATGGATGGTCTGGAATTCATCCGCGCGCTGCTGGACCTTGGCCTGGAGACGGACCAGGTCCACTATGAACCACGGGTCTTG
>CAZCMX010000088.1:1613-2830 GCA_964499985.1 uncultured Mageeibacillus sp. | reverse complement strand
TTGACTGGCCATGACCGGTTTGACTATGCCCAGCAAAGCTGCAAGCTGGGGGCGAAGGACCTGCTGCTCAAGCCCGTTGATGAATCTGTCCTGGTCTCTGTTCTCGCCAGGCAGGTTGAGGCGATCGATCGCATCCGTGATGAGCAGCAGCAAAAACGAGCCCTGCAGCAGCAGCTGGACCGTCAGCTGGTCACTGCCAGAAGCCTGAGACTCGAACAGATCACCCGCCAGGCGGTCGAGAAGGGCACCTTGTCCCAGGAAGACCTGGCCTGGCTGACGGGAAATGAATCGAGGCTGCTGGGGACATACCGGCTGGGCTTCTTTCTGGTCGATGGCCTGGCTCAGCTGGATGCGGATGACCGTGACCTGGCCCAATTTGGCCTGAGCCAATTGTGCCGGCAAATGATCGAGGCTGCCCAGCTGGGCTTATGTGTCTATCTGCCCTCGGAATCCGGATTCTGCTGCTGGTTTTTCCTGGAGGATGATGACCGGCTGATCGAAACCTGTGACCGGCTTTGCCTGCTGGCCCGGCAAGAGTACCAGCTCCCGGTCAAAGCAGGCCTGAGCCGAGTCGCCCAGTCGATCCAGGACAGCCGGAACTGCTGGCTGGAGGTGCAGGCTGCCCTGAACCAGGGCCAGGCGATCGGGGCGCAGGTCTATGTTGCGGATGACCAGACCAGGACTCGCCTGATGCTCAAGAACCGGTATGGCCTGAAGCGGAACCATCTGCAGACGGTCTCCGAGGACTGGCAGCTCCAGGAGGATATCGCCGAACTGACGGAATTGCTGCCCAGATTGCAGGAGCCTGCCGACTGGGTTCGCAAGGAATGTGGTGAGCTGGCTTTGCAATACTACTGGCGCCAGCTCCGGCACCGGCGCCAGGATGGCACAGCGGCCAGCCTGGAGTCGTTTGACCAGTTCCTGCAGGATCTGGCCAGTCTCGATGCGGGCTCGGCCTGCAACCGTCTGAGCCGCTATATCCAGGAGTCACAATTGTTCAGCGAGTCGCCCGAGGCTATCCATCCGGTCGTTCTCCAGGCTGTCCAGTACATCAAGTCGCATCTGAAGGAGGAATTGTCGGTCGCCGGGCTGGCTGAGACTTTGCATGTTTCACCCAATTACCTGTCAAGGATCTTTCGCCAGGATATCGGCGAAGGCTGCAATGAATACATCGTGCGAAAGCGGATGGAACTGGTCCAGTCTCTGCTGACCAAGAC
>CAZCMX010000088.1:0-1603 GCA_964499985.1 uncultured Mageeibacillus sp. | reverse complement strand
TTAACTCACTTTCCGGAAATTCTCCGGCCAGTCTCCCACTGATTATCGGAAAAGCAATCAAATATTTTGAAGGAGGCCCCATAATGATCTACAAAGATGCCAGCAAACCTGTTGCAGAGCGAGTCAATGATTTGCTTTCGCACATGACCCTCGCCGAGAAAGTGAGCCAGCTGACCAGTGTCTGGGCTTACGAAATCATTCGCAATGGCCAGATCAGTGAAGAAAAATGCCAGGCCAAGATGGGACAGGGCCTGGGCCAGATCACTCGCCTGGGCGGTGCCAGCTCCTTCAAGCCGGACGAAGCTGCCCGGGCAGCCAACCAGATCCAGCACTTCCTGGTCGAAAAGACCCGCCTGGGTATTCCGGCCATCATCCATGAGGAATCCTGTGCCGGGTACCTGACGCGCGGCGCCAATGTCTTTCCGCAGGCACTCGGGATCGGGGCCAGCTTTGAGCCGGATTTGGCCCGCGAGATGGGCGAGATCATCCGGGAACAAATGATGGCACTCGGAGCCCGCCAGGCCTTGGCACCTCTCCTGGACATCACCCGTGATCCGCGCTGGGGCCGGACGGAGGAGACCTATGGCGAAGATCGCTACCTGACCGCTCGCATGGGTGTCTCATATATCCAGGGCCTGCAGAATGCCTCGCTTGAGCAGGGCATCCTGGCCACCGGCAAACACTTTGTCGGCTATGGCCAGTCCGAAGGTGGCATGAACTGGGCCCCTGCCCATATCAGCCGGCGCGACCTGCTGGAAAATTTCCTGTTCCCGTTCGAAGCAGCGGTCAAGGAAGCCAACTTGCGTTCCATCATGCCCGGCTATCATGAGCTGGATGGCGTGCCCTGCCATACCAACCAGTGGCTGCTTGATGATCTGCTGCGCCAGGAATGGGGCTTTGATGGCCTGGTCGTCAGCGACTATTTCGGAATCAATATGATCTATGATTACCACAAGGCGGCACCCAGCAAGGATCATGCGGCCCGGATGGCCCTGGCCGCCGGCGTCGACATGGAATTGCCGTCGACCGATGTCTATAGCACGCCCCTGATCCAGGCTGTGGAAAATGGCCTGGTTGACGCGGCTCTGCTTGACAAAATTGTCGGCCGAGTCCTGGCCATGAAGTTCCGTCTCGGACTGTTCGAGAAGCCCTATGTGGCGGAAAACAATGTGGAAAGCCATTTCCAAAGTGCCCTGCAGCGGGCCTTTTCACGCAAGGCTGCCGAAAAATCGATTGTCCTTTTGAAAAATGACGGCACGCTGCCGCTGGCTTCTGGCAAAAAGACGATTGCTGTGATCGGGCCCAATGCCGACAGCATCCGGAACATGCTGGGCGACTATAGCTACCCCGCCCATGTCGAATCCCTGCTGGACATGGCCGAAGACAATTTCGCCAATACCGAGCTGCCGGAAGACCGCCTCAGTGTCGCCGATGCCATGCCACCCATGCAGTCGGTGCTGGCCGGGCTGAAAGCCGCCGGCGGATCTGATATCAGCTGGCTTTATGCCCAAGGGTGCGAAGTCTTGCCCGAGGTTGACAAAAAGACCGGCGAGAAGAAACTGGCTGATTTCGCAGACGCCATCACCGCGGCATCCCAGGCGGA
>CAZCMX010000087.1:0-7071 GCA_964499985.1 uncultured Mageeibacillus sp. | reverse complement strand
GAAACCTACCGCACCGGCCGTTTCATCCCCGGCATGATGGGCACCCTGTTCTCCTTCGTTGACAAGCTCATCTCCTCCGCGTCGACCTTCATCATCGGTGCTGCCATCGCCTGGGCCGGCTTCGGCAATGTCAAGATCGAACCGAACAAAGCCACCAATTCCAAATTCGAAATCGCCATTCTCTTTGTCATCTTCGGTCTGCCGCTGATTGGCCATATCGCTTCGATCATCTCCATGAAATGGTATGAACTGACTGCCGAGCGCATGCATGAGATCCAGCATGAAATCCACCTGCGCAAAATCGGCCAGGCCGGCAAAGTCGGTACCTGATCTCCGCTCATGAACCAGCCCGTTTCCAATATGTCCCTCTGATCGACACTGGTCTGGCTGCTCCATCAGCCAGGCCAGTGTCCTTTATTCCAAGCAAGATCTGCATCCAATCCACACAAGGAGATTGATATGAATCCTATCGGCAAGCCCCTCAGTCAGCTCGAAAAGCAACACGACTTTCTCGTCTGTATCGACAGCGATGGCACCGTTTTCGATGTCATGGAAATCAAGCACAAGGAATGCTTCTGCCCTGCCTTCATCAATAACTTCGGCCTGCAGGCCGTGGCTAAATACGCCCGCGAGTGCTGGGATTTTGTCAATCTGTATTCTGTAGATCGCGGCTGCAACCGGTTCATCGGCCCCCTGAAGGCGATTGCCCTGCTGGCCGAGCGGCCTGAAGTCAAAAAGCGCGGCTTTGCGATTCCCGATCTTGCCAGTCTGCAGCAATGGGTCGCTGGAGAAACCCGCCTGGGCAATCCCGCGCTGATGGAAGCCATCGCCCAAACCCAGGACTCTGGGCTGAAAAAAGCGCTGGCTTATTCCCTCGATGTCAATGAAGCAGTCGATAAAATCGTCCATGATATCCCCCCCTTCCCCGGGGTTCGCGAGTCCCTGGCCAAAAGCGCCGTCCAGGCAGATGTCGTGGTCATCTCAGCGGCTGCCCAGGCCACCATCACACGGGAATGGACTGAGCACGGCCTGTTTGATTATCTCAATGCGCTGGCTGGCCAGGAGGTCGGCAACAAGACCGCCCAGATCCGCCAGGCAATCGAAGGACGCTATGACAAGGACAAAGTCCTCATGATCGGGGACGCCCTGGGAGACCTTGAGTCAGCCAAAGACAATGGCGTCCTGTTTTTCCCGATCCTGCCCGGCAAGGAAGACGAATCTTGGCAGCTTTTTCATGACGAGGCTTTCGCCAAATTCCTCGATGGATCCTATGCTGGTGCTTACGAAACCAGCCTGATCGAGACGTTCAGGGAATATCTGCCCACAACGCCGCCCTGGAAACAGGATTGATTTTGCACTGAAACGAGTTCAAAACAGGTCAGGATGCGCCATATCCTGACCTGTTTTTTGACTGGGTTCTCCCGTATGAAAAAGCCCGGGGGATGCAAGCCCGGGCTTCTTCACAGGGGAGGTATGGAGGATGGTATTTGATGGTGTCTGGATGGGGGGGGTCAGCGCTGGACGCGGCCCGAGGCATCCCCCTGGGCGAGTTTGGTCACTTCATCGACGCTGACCAGATTGAAGTCGCCCTCGATCGAGTGCTTGAGACAGGAGGCCGCAACAGCGAATTCGATGCTGTCCTGGGAGCTGTAGTTGTTCAGCAGCGCATAGATCAGGCCGCCACCAAAGCTGTCGCCACCGCCGACGCGGTCGACGATATGGACCAGGTAGTTCTTGGAGAAACAATAATCCTGGCCGTCATAGAGCAGGGCGGCCCAGTTATTGTCATTGGCCGAGATCGAGCCGCGCAGGGTGATGGCGACCTTTTTAAAGCCAAAGGTCTCGGCCAGCTGGCGCGCCACGTCGCGATAGCCGTCATGGCTCAGGTGTCCGCCCGTGATGTCGGTCGACGCAGCCCGGATGCCAAAGACATCGGCTGAGTCTTCTTCATTGGCGATGCAGACATCGATATGGGGGGCAAGGCCGGTCATGACTTCCCGGGCCTGGTCTTTGCTCCACAGGTTCTTGCGGTAGTTGAGATCACAGGAGACGGTGACACCGAGACGGCGGGCGGCCTGGACAGCAGCCAGGGTCAGGGCAGCCGCTTTCTCGCCCAAGGCGGGTGTGATGCCGGTGAAATGGAACCAGTCCGCGCCAGCCAGGATGGCATCCCAGTCGAATTCCGACACGTCTGCTTCGGCAATAGCGGAATGGGCGCGGTCGTAGATGACTTTGGAAGGGCGCTGGGAGGCGCCTTTTTCCAGGAAATAGATGCCGACCCGGTTGCCGCCGCGGACAATGTGCCGGGTCCCGACGCCATAACGGCGCAGGGAATTGACTGCAGCCTGGCCGATTTCGTGTTTCGGCAGCTTGCTGACAAAATCTGCCTCCAGGCCATAATTGGCCAGGGAAACGGCCACATTGGCTTCGCCGCCGCCAAAGGTCGCGCCAAAGGTGCTGGCCTGGGCAAACCGTTCGTATCCGGGCGGGGCCAGGCGGAGCATCAATTCTCCAAAAGTCACAACTCGCTTACTCATTTGCTTTCACCTCTGGCCTGCTGGATAACCGCCACAGACTGGCGGCACAGATCGCTGATCTTGTCCCACTGCTGGTTATTGATCAATTCGTCAGTGACCATATAGGAGCCGCCACAGGCGACAATGCAGGACTGGCTGACATAGCTGGCCAGGTTCTGCAAGTTGATGCCGCCAGTCGGCATGAACTTGACCATATTGAAGGGTGCGCTCATGGCCTTGATCCGGGCCAGTCCACCGGCCTGCTCGGCCGGAAAGAACTTGACTGTTGAAAGGCCAAGACCGATGGCTGCTTCGATTTCCGTCGGGGTGATGCAGCCGGGGAAAATGGGCAGGCCCAGTTTCTGGCAGGCAGCAACGGTCTTGGGATTCAGGCCGGGCGAGACGATGAACTGGGCGCCAGCCGCATGGGCCTTTTCAACCTGTTCGACCGTAAGAACGGTGCCGGCACCGACCAGCATGTCCGGGAATTGCTCGCGCATGATCCGGATGGCCCGGTCCGCACCTTCGGCCCGGAAGGTGATCTCAGCAGCCGGCACGCCGCCGGCAACCAGGGCTCGGGCCAGAGGCGCAGCGTCGGTATCAGGACGGTCCAGTTTGATCACGGGCAGGATGCCGAGAGCAGCAACTCTTTGTGTAATTGGATCCATTTGACTATCTCCTTGTGATCGTTCTGATGGGATCAGGCTTTGGACAGGGTTTCCCAGATGCCGGTCAGGTAGGACGCGCCGAGGGCACGGTCGTACAGGCCATAACCGGGTTTGCCGGTTTCGCCCCAGATCATGCGGCCATGGTCAGGCCGGACATAGCCATCAAATCCGTTCCGGTGCAGAGCCTTGACGATGGCCACCATGTCGAGGGAACCATAGGAAGACATATGGGCGGATTCTTCAAAGCTGCCGTCTTCCAGGAGCTTGACATTGCGGATATGCATGAAATGGATGCGGCCCATGGCTGCAAATTTGTCGACCAGGTAAGGGATGTCGTTGAAGCTGCCGCTGCCCAGCGAACCGGTGCACAAGGTCAGGCCATTGCAGGGGCTGTCGACGATCTTGAGCAAGCGGTCGAGGTTCTTTTCACAAGTGATGATGCGGGGCAGACCGAAGATGGAGAACGGCGGGTCGTCCGGGTGGATGGCCATCTTGACGCCAGCTTCTTCGGCGACTGGAATGATCGCCTGGAGGAAGTAGGCCAGGTTTTCCCAGAGTTTTTCCTCATCCACGGCTTTGTAATGGTCAAACAAGCGCTGAAGATCTTCCTTTTTATAGGAGCTGTCCCAGCCGGGCAGCGAAAGCTCGCCGGTGAGCGGATCCATTTTCTTGACATCCTCAACATAATAGACCAGGGCGGTGGAACCATCGGGCAGCTCTTTTTCGAGCTGGGTGCGGGTCCAGTCGAAAACAGGCATGAAATTGTAGCAGATGACCTTGATCCCGGCCTGGCCCAGACGACGGATATTCTCGCAGTAATTGGCGATGTACTGGTCACGGGTGGGCAGGCCCAGCTTGATGTCCTCATGGACCGGGACACTTTCAATCACGTCGAAATGCAGGCCATTGGCTTCGATGTCCTGCTTCAGGGCAGCGATGCTTTCATGGCTCCAGACCTCGCCGACGTGGACATCATAGACAGCAGTGACAATCGAGTGCATCGACGGAATCTGGCGGATATAGGCAAGGGAGACCGGGTCCTGGGGACCATACCAGCGAAAAGACAGTTTCAAGGGAGAATACCTCATTTCTTGGATTATTCTTATTTATCGGCAAGAGACGGCCTGCAGGAGAATCCTCTGACAGGCCAGTCCCTGTCCAGTACAGGGATGCAGGATTATAAATACTTTACCAAAGTGGCACGAACGGCACCAGCGCCGGCGACCAGTTCGCCAAAGTAGCTGATCACCAGTGGAGCGATTCCCTGGGCGACCAGGTCGACACCAAAGATGCGGTCATTGGCCAGGATCGGCAGCAGAGTTTCTTCGAACGGGCCCTTGCTGCCGAGCTCGATGCCAGACAGCTTGGCCTGGAGTTCCTCGAGCATCGGGTCTGGCGAGAGCTGCATGGTCTGGCCCTGGTCATCGACTCCGAGCAGGTAACGCAGCCAGCCGGCAAAGAACAACGGGATATACTTGAGGTTCTTCTCTTCTCCCTGGCCCCGCTTGATATAAGCCTTCAGGGTCTGGCCAAAGCGGACGGGGATCTTTTGGGATGTGTCGGTGGCGATGCGCTGCGGAGCATCCGGCAGGTAAGGGTTCGGGAAACGGACTTCGATGACCGTGCGGATGAAATCCAGCGGCTTGATGACCCCGGGATCCACGACAACCGGCATGCTCTCATCGTAGCCGACCTTCTCGATGAAGACCTTCAGCTGCGGGTCAGCGGCGATGTCAGCGATGGTCGGCAGATTCAACAGGCAGCCATAGATCGCCATGATGGTATGCAGGGGATTGAGGCAGGTGGTGACTTTCATCGTCTCGATCTTGTCAACCGTCTCGCGGTCGGTGAACAGGACTCCACCTTTTTCCAAGGCCGGCCGGCCATTGGGGAACCAGTCCTCGACCACCAGGTACTGGGTCGGTTCGGCATTGACAAATGCTGCCGTAAAGGTGTTCTTGGCGGTGATGATCAGGTCTGTATCTTCAAAGCCATCCGCCTCGAGGGTCTTCTTGACGACATCGGAGGGACGGGGGGTGATTTTGTCGATCATGCTCCAGTTGAAGGAGACTTTCTGCGGATTGTTGAGGTAACCGGCAAAGCCCAGGTCGACCAGGCCACGTTTTTGCCACTCGTTGACAAAGGTCATGACAGCATCATAGAGCATGGTGCCATTATGCGAGCAATTGTCCATGCTGACCAGGGCGACCGGCAGCTGGCCGGCCAGATAGCGCTGGAACATCAGGTAGGTCAGGAGGCTGACCAGGCTCGAGGAACGCTTTTCCGGCAATGCCTCGAAATCAGCTGCGATCCATTTGAGATAGGAGCCATCAGCGCCTTTGACCGAATAGCCCTTTTCGGTGATGGTGAAGCTGACCATCTGCAGCGAAGGAGCCTGGAAAATCCGGATCATTTCCGCCATGTCCGTGCTTGGCTTAACCGTATGCACGACACTGGCGACGACTTCCTTTTCCAGGGAACCGTCGGAATTGAGCGAAACGGTCACGCTCAGATTGTCAAAAGGAGTATAGGCTTTGTCGAGGATTTCCTCGTCGAAGGCCTCGCCGACGATGATGCCGCGATCGCACAGTCCCTGGTTCAAAAGTTTCTGGTGCACCGTGGCCGGGAAAGCGCGGAAGATATTGCCTGCTCCGAAATGGAGCCACATCGGTTCGGCCACAGTCCGGGCGCGCACCGCTTCGATATCGAACTGGGGCAGCTGGTAACCCTTGGCCAGCCAGGTTTCCGGGTTTTTCAATTCTTGTCGATTCAACTTCATGCTCTTACCTCATTCGCATTTCCATGATGGTTCCGGCACGCTTCCAGTCATCCGGACCAGATCGTCTTGGTGTTCATTATAGGTTTTACTCCCCGGTCAAAGCTGTGTGTTTCTTGCTCTGGGGGTGGTAATAATTGCTCTCCAATCAGACCGGGAGGGCAAGAAAAAACCAGTCCCGCACAGGGGACTGGTTTCGGTCATATGTCAACAGGAATTGCTAAGGCAGGATCTACATCTCTTCGACCACCTCACGGGCGACAAAGTCATAGTACTGGCGTGGGGTCATATTGTATTCATTGCGGAAGGCCCGGAAAAAATTGGAATAGTCGCCGAATCCGGCCTTCTGGTACACTTCGGTGATTGGAATATTCTTCAAGATCAGCTCCTTGGCCCGGATCAGCTTTTTCTGGATGATGTAACGGTGCAAGGTAGTTCCGGTCTGGTTCTTGAACTCGCGGCAAAGGTGGAATTTGCTGAGAAAGAATACCTCGGTCAGGTCGTCGATCTTGATTTCCTCTTCGATATGCTCGCCAATGTACTGAATCACGGCATCGATCAGGCGATCCTTGCGCACTTCGATCTTCGGCCGCTGTTTGATCAGGTTGATTTCCTCGTTCAAGAAGAGGAGGATCTCCATCAGGTAAGTCCTGGGATACAGGTCCTGGCCAAAGCCGGTATACTGCTTCAGGGCCAGAAGCTTATTGAGCAGGGCACGGAAGTGCTGTTGCTGGTCGACATCGGTCCGGATGACATTGCGGTGCTGTGGGCCCTCGAAGCATAAGGTCAGGTCGCTCTGCTCGGTCGACAATTCCTTGAGGAAGTTCCGGTTGAGCCAGAGGACAATCCGCTCATAGGGCTTGTCCAGGTCATGGATCACCGTCTGATGCAGTTCGCTGGTATTCATCAGGACAATGTCGCCGGACTTGAGGTCATAGTTGCGGCCCTCGATCTGGGAGGTGACCCGCCCCTCGATCAGGAAATAGACCTCGTAAAAATCATGATGGTGCAGATGGATGCTGGTCATGCCCCGGTCGAAATAATGGTAGACCTCGTAGTCACTGTTCATCATATGCTGTCGGGTCTGGAATCGCTGCCGGCCATTTTTCAT
>CAZCMX010000086.1:0-7290 GCA_964499985.1 uncultured Mageeibacillus sp. | reverse complement strand
TTGATGTCTTCGTTGTTCATGTAAGGGGTGATGTTCCAGCTGCCGATGTACACCATGCCAACTTGACCTGATTGGAAGAGCGTGCCGAAATCAGCATCTGCGAATTTTTCCATTGTCGGCGAAAAATCGTAATTTTTCTGAAGGCCGATCCAGAAATCAAGACCTTTTTTGGCACCTTCCTGGTTATAACCGACTTTACCGTCAGCCACGGTGAAACCACCAGCCTGGTAGATGGTGTTCAGGAAGCCCTGCTGATCTTCATAAGGCGCGGCAAATCCATAGAGACCGGTTTTTTCCTTGATGGTCTTGGCAGCCTCGACGAGGGTGTCCCAGGTCCAGGTGTCATCGGGATACTGAAGGCCAGCCTGGTCAAAGATTTCCTTATTGTAAGCGAGGCCGATCGTGTCCCAGTCCTTCGGTACACCATAGATTTTGCCATCAAAGGTGAAGTTCTTGACCAGACCTTCCGGGAAATTGCTGTAGCCAGCATCGGTCGCGTCGTCGTAGAGGTTGGTCACGTCGACGAGCATGTTGTTGGAGGCGTATTTGACGAATTCGTTGGTGTGCATCCAGAAGATGTCCGGGAGCTCGCCGCCGGAAGCAGCCGCTTCGAGCTTGGTCCAGTACTCGTCCCAGCCAGTAACCTGGACTTCGATGGTGACATTGGGGTTTTTCGCGGTATAGGCAGCGGCGAGCGCTTCCATGCCAGGTTTCTGGTACGAGTCCCAGATGCCGAAAGTCAATTGGACTTTCTCACCGCTGTCACCGGCAGGTGCAGCCGTGGTTGCAGCCTGGCCGCCAGCTGCTGCGGTGGTCGATGCTGAGCCACCACAAGCTGCCAGGGACAGGACGAGGCCGAGAATCAGGAACAAGGCAAGAATTCTGGTCTTCATAAGGTTCCTCCTCTGAGTAATGCCGGATCTCTTCCGGGCTTGGTTTCATTCTAGACGCAGGCAAGACCTGAGGCTTTGGAGTTATTTTGGCTGTTCACTGGATATTTTTTTGATTCCGGTAAGACAGAGGCGTCAGGCCAAAATGTTTCTTGAACAAACGGTAGAAATAGTTCAGGTCCGAATAGCCGGTCATTTCGGCGATCGTTGCAATATCTGCCGTGGTGGTCTGCAAGAGATGGCTGGCCCGCTCGAGCCGGATGCGGGTCAGGTAATTGACGACGCTTTGCCCGGTTTCCTGCTTGAACAAGGTCGACAGGTAGCTGTAATTGATGGCAAAGGTATCGGCCAGGTGTTTCAGGCTGATATCTTCCTGATAATGCTCAGCCATATAGGCCGTGATCTGCTCGATCAGATTGGCCCCGCTGGCCGGTGGAGTGGCCTGACCGCGGACCACCTTGGCCAGATTGTCATAAATCCGCTGCGCTATGGCTTGCGGGGAATCGAGTCCATCGAGGAAACTGACCTGGATGAATTCCGGCTCGACCAGATCATAGGCCCTGGCGCCGAATTCCCTGACCAGCAGATCGAGCAGGGTGCGGCAGATATGCTGGGTATAGACCGACACCGCCGGTCCGATCCGGCTCTGGACAAACAAGTTGTCCAGGATCTGGCGGGCATTGGCCAAGTCCTGCCGCTGCAGATAGCGTTCGAGCAGCTTGAGCTCCTCAACGGGGACCTTGGCATCCTGCTCACCGATGGTTTCGAAACGGTAGACACCTCGATTACCTTCGCTGAATCGCGTCTGGATGGCCCGCTGGGCCTGCAGCAGCAGATCTGGCCCCAGCACCGCCTGGACCAGGCTGGTCCCGATCGCCAGGTCGCTATTGAGATAATTGGCGGCATGCTCGACGATCTGGCGTGACAGGCGGTCTTTCTCCAGGGAAAGGAAATCCTTGACCGGATGCCCCAGCAAGACGAGAACTTGCTGCTGCAAAGTCGGATGGGGCAAAATAACCGGCTGGAAATCCTGGAACACTTCTTCGCTGATATTGCGGATGCAATAGCGGACCAGGTCCGGATCGCTGAAAATTGACAAGGAACCAATGGCCTGGCTGCTGGTGATATTGATGATCGCCAGGGCCATCCAGGTGGTTTCCGGTTTGAAAAAGCGCAGCCGGACGCTTTCAGCCAGGTCCGGGCGGCCTTCAAACAAGACCAGGCGCAGCTCTTCTTGCTGCTGGCTGGTTTCCAGCTGAGCCCGCATCCGTTCTGCATCGGCCTGGATCGTCTGGTATTGGCTGCTTTGCCGGATTCTGGCCAAGGCTTTGTCGATCTGGTCATACAGCTGCTGGGCATCCACCGGCTTGAGCAGATAGCCACAGGCCCCCAGATTCAAGGCTTGCTCGGCATATTTGAATTCGGAGTAGCCACTGATCACCAGATATGGCATGTCCAGGCCCATGCTGCGGATCTCCTGGAGCAGGGAAATCCCATCCCGATTGGGCATGCGGACATCCGCGATCACCAGATCGACCGGCGAGGAGCGAACCAGGCCCAGGGCCTCTTCGCCATCATTGGCCTCGAGGAAGGTGCAATCGCTGACATATGGTTCCAGCAGCGCCCGGATGCCTTTGCGAATCCAATGGATATCATCGACAATCAGAATATTAAGCATGATTCTCCCGCTCCTTCAAAGGCATTTTCAAGGTGACCGTTGTGCCGCTGCCCAGTTCGCTCTGGATCTCCAGGCCACTGGATTGGCCATAGGCGAGCCGCAGCCGCTCACGGATATTCGGCAGGCCGATCGAATTGCGGCCCGGCCTGGCTGGCGCCAACCGGGCTGCCTCCGGCCGGCCACTTTGTTCGAGACTGGCCTTGATGGCAGAAAGATCCTCTGGCGACATCCCTTCCCCATCATCGGCCACCTCGATGACCAGCAGATCCCCATCGGCATGTGCATTGATTTCCAGGCAATAGACCCGGTCTTTTTTGGAGAAACCATATTTGATGGCATTTTCCACAATGGGCTGCAGGATGAATTTCTGGACGGCACAAGACTCGACGCCCGGCTCGATGTCGAGGAAAACCTGGAAGGGCTCGGTAAACTGGACCTGCTGCAGGCTGATGAAGTTTCTCACACTATCGAGCTCTTGTTTCAGGGTGACATTGCTGTGGCCGCTCATGTTATAGCGGAAGAGCTGGCTCAGGTTCTGGCAGATCGCCGGAATCGAGGGGGTCTTGTGAATCGTCGCGATCGAGCTGATCACATTGAGCGTATTGTAGAGAAAATGGGGATTGATCTGGAATTTGAGGGCATCGAGCTGGGCCTCGCGCTTTTCCAGCTGGCTGATGTAATTGGTATGGATCAGCCGTTGCAGCTGCTCAACCATGCGGTTGAAGTGGCGGTCAAGCTTGCCGAGCTCATCTTGCGAATCCAGATGCTGGCGGATCACCATATCGCCCTTTTCGACCGACTCGAATTTTTTCAGAAGAACCTGGAGCTGGCGGTCAAAGTGGCGGATCAAAAGGGATACAACCACCAGCAGGGCCACAAGCAGCAGACCGGCCAGGGACAGGACATAGCCCCGGGTCTGCCGGATATCTTTCATCAGGGATGGGATGGACACGGTGTGGACATAGCGCCAGCCATTGACCAGCGGCTGGCTGGTGACCAGCTGGTCATTGATGGTCTGCGACGTGCCCGCCTTGGGCAATTGCACGGCGACCAGGGCATCCAGGTCATCTGTGTCTGCCTGCCCGGTCAGGAGCTGCTGGTTCTGGTCGAAAATATAATGGTGCAGATCTGGGGTGTCATTGCACAGTTCGCGCAGCAGATCGGGGTCGACAACAAACAGGATGGTGCCGATTTTCTGCGAATAGGACAGATACGTAAACTGCTTGAGGACATAGAGGTTATCATCATCGGGAAAAAGCCCATACGACCAGAGGATGTCCCCATTCATCTCCACTGCCTGGCGGTAGACCGGATTGTCGCGAAACTCCGGCAGATTCTCCTGGGCCAGCAAATTGCGGTCACGGAAATAGCGGACATAACGCTCGACATTCAGCGGGCTATAGGTGTCACCCGAACCGGCGCCAAATAAAAAGGTCTGGTTCTCACCTTCCATGTCGTTTTCATACAGGTCAATCCGGATCGTCTTGATATAGGTATTGGTGAATATGATCGAATTGTAGAAATGCTTCATGCTCGGCAGATCGATCTGGCTCAGACCGAGGATTTCGTATTCCCTGGGCAAGAGCATGTCCAGGATGGTGGAATTATTGCTGGCTGAGAGCAAGGCCTTTTCCATCATCCGGATGCGGTCATTGATCGCAATCGTGGTCTGCTCGACCGTCTGGCCGGCCATCTTGCCTACCTGCGTCTGGACCGTCCGCTGCGAGCTATAGTCGTAATAGGCAAAGATCAGCACAAAAGGCACAATCACGAAAACCAGGAAAATGATCAGGATCTTATGGCGCAATGGCATGGTTTTCATCCTCCTGGCTGCGGTGATGCACCGATACGCGGTATTGGCGCGGCGAAACGCCAAAGTGGCGCTTGAAGGCTTTGGAGAAGGCAAAGGCATCGGCATAACCGACACTCAGGGCCGTGTTCTCAACCGAATAAGCCGGATCGGACAAATAATGGGCGGCCCGTTCGAGACGAAACCTGGACAGATAGTCACGCGGGGTCTGGCCGGTCTCGGCGGCAAAGATCCGTGACAGATAGCGCCGGTCGAGACCCGCCGCCCGGGCCAGGTCCTCCACGCTGACCGGACGGTCATAGTTGGCCTTGATGGCATCCATGACCTGGCGGACATACTCCTGGCGCAGAGCCGGCCGGCTGGGCTTTTGCCGCAGCAGCGCCAGAAGCTCGTAAATCTTGCCACAGACAAACCACTCCTGGGCTGGCACCAATTCGGCCTCGGCCCGCAAACTTTCGAAAACCTGGGCCAGGCGCGGGTCCCGGACGGTGACCAGGCCATTGGCCAGCACCGTCTGGCCGAGCAGCTGCAGGCAGCGCTGGCCGGTAAACCCAATCCAGGCATAGGACCAGGGATCCTGCTCATCCGCCTGGTAACAGGTCAGCTCATCAGGCGTGATCAGGAACAGGGAGCCCGCTGACAAGACATGCCTTGTGCCGCGGCTTTCAAACCAGCCCCGGCCGGAAAACACATAATGGACCAGATAGTAGTCCCGGGCTGCCGGACCATAGCGGTGTCCGGGAACACAATGTTCCCAACCACAGACCACCGGATTGATGTCCGAGAAACCTTCATCGCGAATCACCAGGCTTTGCTGGCTGCCACTGCCCCTGTATTTGTCCCTGACTGGCATCCGTTCCTCACCTTTCTGCAACA
The DNA here is from genome assembly GCA_964499985.1 of uncultured Mageeibacillus sp. Lineage (GTDB taxonomy): Bacteria > Bacillota > Clostridia > Saccharofermentanales > UBA5734 > UBA5734. The sequence continues at coordinate 2,036 of CAZCMX010000086.1, read as the reverse complement.
AGTTACTTTCAGACATCTTTTTGCGGCATTGGCCAATGGGTCTTCCAGGCAAACTGCGCTATTGTGATTGTAGCAAAAGATGCCATGGGACGGCTGACTGAAGCGGTCCCGGTCAAAGCCAGGGACAGCCGGCTCAGGGTGTCCCGGGCCAAGCCTGGGACAGCCACTTTGCGCCAGTCTCTGGCCAGAAAAACCCAAAGGAGAATTGTATGGTCAAAATCACATTCATGGGCGCCGGCAGCACCGTGTTCGCCAAAAACATCCTCGGCGACTGCATGGCCACCCCCGTCCTGTCCGATGCCGAAATCTGCCTCTACGACATCGACGCCACTCGCCTCGCCGAATCCGGGCAAATGCTTGCCGCCATCAACCGCAACATGAACCAGGGCAAGGCCACCATACGTTCGTTTCTCGGTGCGGACCAGCGCAAGGACGCTTTGCGCGGAGCCCAGTTCGTCATCAATGCCATCCAGGTCGGCGGCTACGAGCCCTCGACCGTGATCGACTTCGAGATCCCGAAAAAGTTCGGCCTGCGCCAGACCATCGCCGACACCCTGGGCATCGGCGGCATCATGCGCGCCCTGCGTACGATCCCGGTCCTCGAGGCCTTTGCCGCCGATATCGAAGAAGTCTGCCCCGACGCCTGGTTTTTGAACTACACGAATCCCATGGCCATGCTGACCGGCTACCTCCAGCGCTACACCAAGGTCAAAACGATCGGCCTCTGTCACAGTGTCCAGGTCTGTTCCTCGGAGCTGTTCAAGGGACTGGGCCTCGAAGACCAGCTCGAAGGCCGCAAAGAGCTGATCGCCGGCATCAACCACATGGGCTGGCTGCTCGAAATCCGCGACCGCGACGGCAATGACCTCTACCCGGAAATCCGCCGTCTGGCCCGGCTCAAGAACGCCAGCGAAAAGCACAAGGACATGGTCCGTTTCGAGTACATCGACAAATTCGGCTACTATTGCACCGAGTCGAGCGAACACAATGCTGAATACAACCCCTACTTCATCAAGCCAACCTACCCCGATCTGATCGACCGTTTCAATATCCCGCTGGATGAATACCCGCGCCGCTGCGTCGAGCAGATCGCCCGCTGGGAAAAGCAACGTGACGAGCTGGTCAACGACCCCCACCTGACCCATGTCCGGAGTCACGAATACGCCTCCTATATTCTTGAGGCCATTGTCACCAATACCCCCTACAAGATCGGCGGTAATGTCCTCAATACCCAGGGCCTGATCAGCAACCTGCCCCGCGAAGCCTGCGTCGAAGTTCCCTGCCTGGTCGACGGCATGGGCATCCATCCCTGCGCCGTCGGCTCCCTGCCGCCCCAGTTGGCCGCCCTCAACCAGACCAATATCAATTGCCAGCTGCTGACCATCGAAGCCGCCCGGACCCTGAAGAAGGAACATGTCTACCATGCGGCTCTGCTCGATCCGCATACGTCAGCCCAGCTGTCGATCGATGATACGATCGCCATGGTTGACGAACTGATTGCTGCCCATGGTGACTACCTCCCGAAGTTTGTCTGAGTATTGCCGCGGATCCGCGGGGGACGTGGGGCTGGACGACGCGCCAGGCGGGGCGGCGGGGCCGCGGGGCCGGGTTGCGTGGGACGCGGGGCTGGGCGACGCGCCAGGCGGGGGCGGCGGGGACGCGGCTTAGCCTCACGCCTGGCACTCTTGCCGGCAATTGGATCCGGTACCATTCTTGCACATCATTGAACCGAGCGCTCGAAACGCCCTATTGCCAGGCCGTCTGAGATTTAGATGGTTTATGATTCCTAGTTCGGTACCTGGCACTGCTTCAGAAGCGGTGCCAGGTACCTTTTTTGAAATTATCGCTTTGCCAAGGCTGAAAAAGACTGAGGCTCTAGGAATTTCAGCTTTTCAGCATTCCAGTTCTCAAAATATTGACCTGGCACTCTTGCCGGCAACTGGATCCGCCTCGACCACGCGCCTGGCACTCTTGCCGGCAACTGGATCCGCCTCAGCCTCGCGCCTGGCACTCTTGCCGGCAACTGGATCCGCCTC
>CAZCMX010000085.1:574-7437 GCA_964499985.1 uncultured Mageeibacillus sp. | reverse complement strand
TTTCATCAATCCACATGCGAAAAGGGACCATACCCCGATCGGTCGCATCCTGATCGTCGCCATTGTGGTGATCGCCCTGGCTGTCGGTGGCCTGTACTTTTTCCTCGACAACCTCAACACGGCCGTGCGCCAGGAGATCCAGCTGATGGAGGACGAACTGGCCTCCCCGGCAGTCGTCGCCAAACTCGATGAAGTCAATGTCGTCAGCAAGCAGCTCTCGCTCCTGAAGCGCTATGACGAAGGCCTGACCACCATCGCAGGTGCACTCCAGGTTGACGACCGGATCGCGAAAGCCACCCTCGACACGATTGCCGCCGCGATTCCGGAGACGGTCACCCTGCAGAGTCTGACGATCACCTCCAGCGACCTGATGCTCGAGGCCACCTCGACCGACCTGACCGCCAATGCCGAGCTCGTCCGCAATTTCAAGGATACCGGACTTTTCGCCAATGTCGAGCTCCTCTCGGCCACCAGCAGCGATGCCGAGGACGCTGAGGTTAACGACCGGACGATTGTCATCCATGCGACCCTCCAGGAGGTGATGCCGGAATGAAACTGAGCGTACGTGAACAATTCCTGCTCGCTGTCCTGGCCATCATCGCCCTGCTCGCTGTCGGCTATTACCTCGTTTACCTGCCGATGTGGGAGACCCACGAATCACTCGTGGCCCAGCGCGATGAGGTCCAGATGACCTACGACGAAACCATGGCCAAGATCGCCTCGCTCGACAAGATGAAGGGCGAAGTCGCCACCCTGTCCGCGCAGGTGATGGAACGGACGCAGGTCTACTACCCCTCGATCATCCAGGAAAAGCTGATGCTGACCTTAAACGACCTCTACAGTGAAAGCGATGTGGCCGTGTCTGACGAGGCCTTCACCCTGATGGTCACCCATGATCTGCCCCGCGCACCCGGCCAGGCACCGGTAGAAAATCCCGACAGCCTGGGCGTCATCGTCCGTGAATACACTGCCTCCCTGGGTGGCGCCGTTACCGAGCCTGTAGCCGAAGGCGAAGCAGCGCCAGCTGCTCCCGCTGGTGACGAAAACACCGCTGCCATGCAGGCTGCTGTGACCTCGATCGATTCGATGAATCTCAACGTCACCTTCCAGGCCACCTATGCCCAGGCCATCGACTGGATGCGTCTGGTCGAGGAGCAGGACCGCTCGGTCCAGTTCCAGAGCCTGAGCCTAACCCCTGGCGACGCCACGGAGCAGACGATCACCGACGAAAATGGCAATCCGGTGACCGTAGCCGTGCCCAATGGCCTGTTGGACTGCAACTTCAGCCTGGCCTTCAACGCCATCCCGAAACTGGTCACCCAGGACGAGGAATACGAGGCTTGGGAATTGACCGGACCCTATGGCAAGGCAGACCCCTTCGCCGCCGCAGACACCGATTCATGATTTCAGAAGCTACCCCTAGGAGGCCCGAATGACAAATCTGACTCAATTTCTCGCTGACCTGCCTGTCAATTGGGTCTTGACCGGAACCGCATCCCTGATTTTTCTCTTGGCAATCGCCGGCTGGATCCTCTGTGATCTGGCCGGTTTTGCACATCTGTTCCGCTCGATCCAGACCGTCCGCCAGGAGGTGGCTCAGCTCTGGAAACGCGATCCGGTTGAGAACCTCAAGCTGCTCCGCTCCCAGGCGACGCCAGAGCGACTCGGCATGCTCTCACCGGCGATCGTGCGCTCGATCATCAACGATTCGAATGGCCAGCCCCACGCCCTGGCCGATCTCAGCGTCCATCTCAACCCCCGCACGCTCGTCCGCCATACGCCCTACCGGGGCCTGGTCATGCCGGCATTCGTCCTGATGGCCTCGATCACGGTCATCGGCACCCTGACGGCCATTTACAGCCAGTCCCAGCAGGATCCAGCTGCCAGCCTGCTGCCGATTTTCCTGGTCGCCAGCCTGTCCGTGTTCCTGATTCTGCTGTTCCGCGCTCTCGACCAGATCAAGATCCATAAGGCCACTGTCGAGATCGAAGCCCTGCAGGACATGCTGTCGCATCATTTCGTTGTTATGAGTGATGCCCAGGTCCAGTACCGCATCCTGGCTGACCAGAAACTCCTGATCGACCAGATCCAGAATCTCGGTCCGGCTCTGAGTACCGCGATGGCCGATGCGACCCAGAAACAGATGGTGCCGGTCATCCGCAACATGAGCCAATCCTTTGACCAGGCCGTCAAGCACGTCAACGAACAGCAGCAGCAGGGGATCGGCAAGCTGGCCGCCCATTTCGCCCGCCAGCTCGACCAGCTCCTCGGCGAGCACCTCACGGACCTGTCGGCGTCGATCGCCGCGCTCAACGAGCTCCACGCCACTGCTACCGGCCGCACCCAGGAACTACTGGCTGCGATTGACCAGTCTACTGGCCTGCAACAGGATGCCCAGCAGTCCGCCCAGACCATCCTCGCCGGCCTGTCTGCCTCGCACCAGGCCGTGATCGAGAGCACCACCCGGCTCAATGAGGTCTTCAGCACCAGCTCCAGCCAACTGAGCCAGGTCTTTGCCGACAGCGCTGGCCAGATCAACCAGGTCTTTAGCAGCAGCACCGAGCAACTCAGCCAGGCACTCGCAGCTGGCACGTCCAGCCTGACGACAACGCTTGAGACCGGGGCAGCGAACCTGAACACAACCTATGAATCCGGCTCCGCGAAAATGGCCTCGACCTTTGAAACCAGCTCGACCAGCCTGGCTGCGACTTTCGACAGTGGCACCACCCGCATGGAACAGATCCTGGCCGGTGGCTCGGCCCAGATCGAGCAGCTCCTCACAGCCAGCGCCACCCAGGTCCAGGCCGCCGCTGCTGCCAGTGCCGTCCAGGTCAGCGAGACTTATGTCACTGGTGCCGATCGCCTGCAGGCTGCTTTCAATGCTGGCAGTGACCTCCTGAATAGCCGCTTCGCTGAGGGCTCGAGCCAGCTCCAGACCGCTTTCAGCGGGACGACGGAACAATTCGCCAGCACCCTCCATACCAGTGCCATGGAAGTCCAGTCCGCCCTCTCCCAGGGCTCGGAACAACTGCGTTCGGTTTTTGCCCAGGGCCACGATCAGATGGAACTGGCGTTCCAGACCAGCGCCGACACCCTGACCCAGTCGCTCCAGTCCGGCAGCACGACGCTGCAGGACACCTACACCCAGAGCAGCACCCTGCTGACCGATTTGTTTGCCAAAGGTTCCAACCAATTGCAGGCTGCCTTTGCCGGCACGACCGAACAATTCGCCAGCTCCCTGCACACGAGTGCGATGGAGGTCCAGACCGCGCTCGCCCAGGGCTCGGAACAGCTGCGTGCCGTCTTCACTCAGGGCCATGATCAGATGGAACTGGCGTTCCAGACCAGCGCCGACACCCTGACCCAGTCGCTCCAGTCCGGCAGCACCAATCTGCAGGACTCCTACACCCAGAGCAGCACCCTGATCACCGACCTGTTCAACAAAGGCTCCAGCCAGTTGCAGGCCGCCTTCACCGGCTCGACCGAGCAATTCGCCAGCACGCTGCACACCAGCGCGGTGGAGGTCCAGTCCGCCCTGTCGCAGGGCTCGGAACAGCTGCGCTCGATCTTCACCCAGGGCTACGAAGAGATGGAATCGGCGTTCAAGAACAGCGCCGAGTCCCTGACCCAGTCGCTGACCACAGGCAGCACGAACCTGCAGGAATCCTATACCAAGAGCAACGCCCTGCTCACCGATCTGTTCAACAATGGCTCGACCGCTTTGACCCAGTCGTTCTCGGCTGGCCAGGAGCAGCTGGTCCAGACACTCAATGGTGCCACGGAGGCCCTCAGCCAGACCCTGGTCAAGAGCAGCGATATGGTCGAGCAGCTCAGGGCCATGATCGAATCGAGCCAGGCCGATGCCCAGCGCATCCGCGAGGAACAGGTCGCAGTCGAGTCGCAGATCGGTGGCTACTTTGACCAGATGCACGTCCAGATCAACCGCCTCCAGGATGACCTGCAGGCCAACCTGGTCGACATATTCGGCAAATACAATGACCTGACCCAGATGACGCTGACCCAGTCGGATGAGCAGTACCAGGACCTGATGACCCGCCTGACAGACAGTTCGACCACCCTGATGAATACCCTCGACGACCAGGTGCGCGACCTGACCTTCCTGGTGCGCGACGTGACGTCGGAAATCGCTGGTCTTAACAAATCGCTCGATGGTTCGGTGCAGAATTTCGGCGAACAGATCCAGCTCAGCACCCAGTCGACCTTCCAGTCCTTTGACCAGGGCTTGTCTGACATCGTGGCCCAGCTGACCGATACCGTGCGCCTGATCGGCGATGCCGTCGACGATCTGCCCGGCGCGATCATCAGTGCCCGTGAAGTCCTGACCGACTCCAGTGCTGTGTCGGCCAGCCCGTCAACGACTGCCTGAGTTGGTTTTTGCCATGCAGCCGATGGTGCCCTTTACCCCAGCCCGCCTCCAGGCCCAGGTTGTTCTGACCCAGAACGCCCTGGGCTCTGCTCGTTTGAGCAATCAATCATCCACCCAGACCCCGATGCCAGCTGCAGTCCTGTGCCTGGTGCCGCAGGCCAGAAACAAACCTGCCCTGATCCAGCGGGCCATGGCCTATACGATCCCGACCAGCCAGCTCTCCGGCCTGATCCCCCTGCTCGCCCGCGATGATGACCCAGTCATCCAGCAGACCGCACAGAAGCTGTTGAGTATCCGCCTGCGTCCACGTCTGGCCGATCCGATCTGGCAGCACGTGCAAAACCAGCCTGAACGCCTGGTCTACAGCGAATTCATGCTCCAGCTCGCGCGCGATGTCCTCACGGCCCACCACGGCCGGATCGCCGCCGACCTCGAGCCCAGTGTCGAGCTGGCCGCCCGCACCCTGGCTGAGCACAATGGCGATTCACTGCCGGCTGCAGCATTTGCCGCAGCCAGCCGGCGCTATCTGGCCCATCACGCTTGCACCCGCTATCCGGTCGTCGACGTGCTCCGACGCTTCCACCTCCAACTCGCCAGCCCCTGGGTCCGCGACTTGTTGATCGAGACGTTCAGCCAGGCCAATCAGACCAGCCTGGAAATGAACACCGCCATTTTGTCCGACTGGCTCGCCCTGACCACACCCCTGTCGTGGGTGGTGATCAACCATTATGGGGAGACCCTGCCAGCCGATTGCTGGGACGATCGCATCGGCTGTCTGGTGGACAAGACCTTGCTCGATGCTGCCAATCCGTTGGATCTCGATCCGTTGGATCAGGCACTCTGGACCGAAAAAGCTCTAGCCACCGCTGCGGAGGCTGTATTGACGCCTCTGGCCGCCCGGCGCTTTTTTTCCTGGCGCAAACTCGACAGTCTGCGCCGCCTGCTCACGACCCCGCGCCAGATCGAGCTGCTCAGCCGTTTTTACTACCTGTTCCTCGAGCCGGCCCAGCTCCTGACCCCGCAAACAGTCGTCATCCACCTGCCGCGCCTGGTCATCGTCCTGCGTCGTGGTGAACCGCATTTCTACCTCTATCCGACCAGGCTTTTTGCCGAAACGCAGACCCGCTGGCAGGAACAGGCTGTGATCGAGGCCAATCTAGCAGGCACCAAGCCAGAGCCATCACCGGTGCTGGATCCAGATGTTGTGCCTGAGTCAGAACCGGACGTGGCAGCTGTGCCGGAGTCAGGACCTGTTCCTGCGCCCGCTGATCCAGACCTCTGGCCGATCGACCAGAGCCTCGTCATCCCGGCCCGCCAGGCATTGCTCAACGAGCAGGACAAGCGCCTCGACGAGCACTCGCTGGTCGACGAACTCGTCAACAATGAAAAAGTGAGCATCATCCAGCTTTTCCTGGACGATGCCCACTACCTGTTTGCTCGGAAAATTTTCGAGGAAATCGCCTTTTTCGAAGGCTTGCGACCGGATTGATCCGTCAAAATCTGACGCTCTTGTCCCAGCCGTTCAGCCCGTCACCTGTGAGAGATCAGTGCAAGATCTGCCATTTGCCGATCAGCGGCAATTCTTTGGCTTGTCCGTTGAGGCCATTGACCAGGCCCAGGATCGCCAGGACCAGGACGCCCAGTCCGAAGATCGGCGACAAGATCCAGCCGATGATCGGGATGATCGCGAGCACAATCGAGCCCAACGCGCTGACAATCAGCAGCACCAGCCCCTGGTTGGCGTGATAACGCGCATAACGCGACTCGGGGCAGATGATCAGGGGCAGGAAGAAGAGGAAATACGCCAGCCCAGCCCAGACTTTGTTGGCCTGGATGTCTTCCGATGAGTAGGCCTCCGTCGCCCGGCCCGACTGGCTGGAAAAATTAGCCCACTGAGTGTTGCTGCTGTCACCGACTTTTGCACCGCAATAGTTGCAGAATGTCGCATCCTCTGCAATTTCCTTGCCGCACTTGCTGCATAATTTGGCCATATAAGGCACCTCCTGTCATGGCTTGGCATCCATCCTGCCAATTCCTGGATCTATTATCGCAAAAGTTATAGGATTTGTCAGCAATTATCACCATGTTCATAGGGACACGTCAATCTCAGGATCACCTCACTGAGCCCCTTGCACCACGCCTGATCCCGGTTAATCTTTTTACAAATCAACCATTTCATGTTATGCTGGAAGTGTCATTCCAGACCTTTCAATGACACAATTCCGGATCTCAGACAGCCACTGTCCACAACTGAAAGGAGGCAACATTTATGCTCAAAGACATCCTCGGTGCCGTGACTGGTGCCAACAAGAAACGTGAGAATCGCAAGATCGCCGCAGGTGTTTCTGCCGGTGCACTCCTCGGTGCCATCGCCGGTATCCTCTTTGCCCCGAAGGCTGGCAAGGAAACCCGTGAAGACATCCGGGTCGGCGCCCAGATCGGTGCCGAAAAGGCTAAGGAGGCTGCCAGCCATGCC
>CAZCMX010000085.1:0-564 GCA_964499985.1 uncultured Mageeibacillus sp. | reverse complement strand
AAAAGTACGACGTAGCCAAGGATAAATACGAGGATGTCAAGGACACCCTCAAGCAGAAGATCCATCACGAGACTGCCACGACCCTAGAGGACGCCGCACCTGCCGCTGAAGAGCCGGAGAAAACCGAATAACCTCCCGCTCTTCCAGATGAGAAAGGAGGCGTCCGCATGGTCGTCACAATAGATCTGCTGTCAGTCCTTCAGGGCCTTCTGATCATAGCCGGCGTGGTATTGCTCATTTTTCTGGTCATTGCCATCGCCCGTCTGGTCAAGGTCCTCGGCAAAGTCAACACCCTCCTCGGCCAGATCGACGCACCTGTCACCGAGACCATTCGCCAGCTGCCTGATCTGATCAGCAAAGTCGATCGGATCAGCGCCCACGTCGAAACCATCACCGACTCGGCCAAGACATCCGTCCCCACCGTCCTGGATGACGTCCAGACCGTCACCGGCACCGTCCGCGAAAGCGTCACCAACGTCGGCACAGCCGTCCACGACGTTTCCGAAGGTGTCCACGGCTTCTTCGCCGGATCCTCCGGCACCGCCGCCCACATCGGTTCGATCA
>CAZCMX010000084.1:0-7878 GCA_964499985.1 uncultured Mageeibacillus sp. | reverse complement strand
GGATTTGGAAACATTCTGTGTGGACATGGTGAAGACCTCTTCTCTCATCGGATTTTTGGTGACAAAGCAGGTTCCCGGAGCCCGAGTCGTCCGGTCTGTTGTCAGCGTGATGAGAAATAAAAAAGCCCACTGCAACGGTTTGCAGGGGGCGTCCGGCTTGCCACGGCATCATGCCAGGGCATGTCCAGTTTTTCCTCTCATCCAGACTTTACTGTCGGCCAAGGGATCTCACCTTGTCAGCCTCCCTTGTATCAGGAGGGTCGCGGGCTTATCAGCATCGCAGAGCTGCATCACCGCCGGTAGGGAATCTCACCCTGCCCCGGAAAACTGCTTGTTCACCTGTATCATAGCGGCAAGTCGATCCGGCGTCAAGACAGTTCGAACTGGTCGATGTAGCGCTCCATGGCAAAGCCGTAAAAATCGAGTTCTTCGTTATTGTCGAGGGGGTCGATCGAAGCGGGGCCATCGTCGGAGGCGTCACGGAACCAGGCGGCTGTGATGGCCAGATCTTCGCCGTCGAGGGAGAAGAGATAGCCGACGGACTCGGATTTGTCATCGATGAAAAACTCTCTCGCCTGTTCGATCGCTTGTTCATAGTCGTCCTCGTCCTCCGGGCTGACCAGCGTCGGATCGACATAGAGCTGGGTTGTGCCATCGGCCAGGATGACGGCATTGTCGAGGTTGTCGATGGCAAAGGGGACAAACAGCCGGGTCTCGGCCACTGCAAGTTCTTCCAGCAGGTCGGCGGATTTCCAGCCGTCTTCGAAAAAGATCACCTGGCCATCGACCAGCTTGATGACGAGGCGGTCGTCATCAATCAGGTGCTCGAGGTTTTTCGCAGTCTCCTCGAGGAATCCATCCCAGTCAAAAGAAGTGACCGGCACTGACTTATTCATAAAGGACCTCCTTCGCGCATCGTCTTCGTTGCAGGGTCGCTCTATGTCTTAATTATAATCCTATCTCAGGCCAATGGGTGTATCCTTTCCACTCCGGGGCCGGAAATTGTGCTTTTGCCGCCGGCCTGGGCCTGGATGCGGATCTGGGTGCTGATCCGCTCCTTGAGGGCGGGGACATGCGAGATGACGCCGATCAGCTTGTTTTCCGCCTGCAGGCCAGCCAGCGTTTCCAGAGCGGTCTCGAGGGCCTCGTCGTCAAGGGTGCCGAAGCCCTCGTCCAGGAACAGGGAATCGACCCGGATCTTGCGGCTGGCCATTTTGGACAGCCCCAGAGCCAGGGCCAGGCTGACCAAAAAGCTCTCGCCGCCGGAGAGGTTTCTCGTGGTGCGGGTCTCGCCCGCCTGGTAGTTGTCGATCACATTCAGGTTCAGGGGCTGCTCGGTGTCGCGGACGAGCAGGTAGCGGTCGGTCATCTGCATCAGCTGCTGGTTGGCCTGGGCCACCATCCGCTCAAAGGTCAGGCCCTGGGCGAAATTGCGGTATTTCTTGCCATCGGCTGAGCCGATCAGAAGCTGGAGACGATCCCATTTGCGGCATTCGGCCTGTTGCTTCTCAAGCTGCGCACGGATCGCGGCTGTTTTCTCTCTGGCGGTCTGGTTATCCGCCTGGCGGGCCAGCAATTCGCCGATTTTCTGCTGGATTTCCTTTTGCCGCATCTCGAGCTGGGCCTGTTCCTCGGCCAGGAACTCGAGGCTTTGAGTCGTTTGGGGATCTGCCAGGGTCTGTGCTTGCTGCCGCGTCCGGTCGGCGATCCGGGTGGCCAGCTCCGAACGTTTCTGGTCCAGCGCCTGGATCTGGCCTTGCAGATTGTGGAGTTCGGCCGCTGGCAGTCGGCAGGCCAGGTAGTCGGATTCGCTGGCAAAGCCGGCCTGCAGGAGATGGCTGGCCCAGGAGGTTTCGAGCTCGGCCAGGCGTTGCTGGCGCTCGCCGAGCTGGGCGGCCAGGGTCTGGCGGGCAGACTGGTTGGCGGCCAGGAGCTGAGCATGCTCGGCGGCCTCGGCCCGGGCCTTTTTCTCGACCTCGGCTGCGGTCTGGATCGCGGCCAGCAGGGAGGCCTCCTCGGCATCGGGATCTTTGGCACCAAACAGCGCCTGCCGCGCCTGTCTGGTGGCAGCCAGATCCTGCTGGACCTGTTCGAGTTCGAGTGCCGATTGTTGCCTGGCCTGGCTGGAGGTGCTCAGCTTTTGCTGCAGAAGTTCGATCCGGTGTCTGGCCTGCTCGATCTGTGCGGACATCTCGAGCTGTCGGATCTTGAGTGTCTGGCGCGCCTGGCTGCGCAGCTGCAGGCCAGCGAGAACATCATCCAGCACCGGCACAGACAAGTCGGTGATGCCATAGGGTTGGACCAGGTCCTGGGCGGCCTGGATCTGGCGCCGCAGACGGTCCTGCCGGGCGTTCAGATCCTGGGTCTGCTGTTCAAGCCGTGACTGGAGCAGAGCCCAGTCTGCCTTGGCCGCCTGGGCCTTCCGTTCGGCAGCTGCCTGCGTCTGCTGCGCGGTCGCGACCTGCGCCAGCTGGTCTGCAATCTGCTGGCTGATCGTATCGGCCTGGGCGATGAAATCGGTCAGTTGTTCAATCGCCTGCTCGATGGCGTCCATTTCCGGGAGATTGCCTGCGGCATAAGGGTGGTCTGTGGCACCGCACAGGGGGCAGGGCTGGCCATCGACCAGGCGTTTGCGCTCGGTTTCCAGGTCGATGATTTTCTGGACCAGGCGGGCTTCTTTTTGCAGGGCAGCCAGTTCGGTCCGGTAGTCACCAAACGAGCGGTCCTTGAGATGAGCCTGCAGGCGGTCCCTATGCTGGTCCAGAACGGCTTGTTCCCGCTGGACCTGCGCTGCATACGCTGCCTGTTCCTGGTCGGCTATGCCGCTGGCAGCTGCCTGCTGCGCACAGGCCACACTGCTGTCGATGCATTCCTTTTCCCGGCTGCGCATCTCCTCAAGGGTCGTCATGATTTGCCCGAACTGGGCTGTGATCCCGGCAATCTGGGTCACGAGCGGTTCATCGGCAATTGTCTGGACCAGGGTCGCATCGAGCAGGGCCTGGTCGGCTGCGGCAGTTGCCAGACGCTTCTGCTCAAGGTTGAGGTCCTGGCTGGTTTTTTCGATCTGGAGGGTCTGCTGTTGGACCTGGTCTCCCAGCCGCGCGGCTGTCGTGGACTTGGCGCGGATATCCCAGTCAGACTGCCGCGTGCTCAGAAGGATCGGCTGAATGGCCTCGTGAGCAGCCTGAGCAGCCTGCAAAGCTTGCTCCGTCTGGTCGTGAGCAGCTGCCCGGGTTGCAGCAGCCTGCTCCAGCTCAGGGAATCGTCGCTCCAGCTCGGCCAGGGTGCTTTGGTCTTTGTGCTGCTCACTGCGCATCGTGGCCAGGCTGGCATATGCGCCATCGAGGGGCTGGGCTCGCAAGGCTGCCGCCAGGGAGTGGCGCAGCGGCTCGGCGGCCTGGTTCTCCTGGTCCAGCTGGTCTTTGTCGCCCGCCAAAGCGGTCAATTCCTGTTCCAGCCGCGCCAGTGTCTCATGCCAGGCCCGGCCCGCCACATTCTGTTTCTGCTGCAAGGCCGTTTCTGCGGCCTGCTGATCGAGTCGCATGAGGTCTGCGGTCAGCTGGGCTGCCTCGTCTTCGCTCAGGACAGTCACGCCCTGGATCTGGGCCTGGAGCTGCTCGAGGTTCTGGCGTTCAGTCCGTTGCCGTTCATGGACGGCGATCGAAATATCGCTGTAGATTTCCGTGCCCGTGATCTGCTCGAGGATCGGCGAGCGCTCGTCCGGGCTGGCTTTGAGGAAGGCGGCAAAGCTGCCCTGGGCCAGAAGGATCGAGCGGGTGAAGCGTTCGAAATTCATGCCGGTTTTGTCTTCGATCGCGGCGGCCACATCGCGCTTTTTATTTTCGAGCAGTTTGCCGGTGAGCGCATCGGAAATCTCGTGGCTGGCCTCGGCTAGCTTGCCATCCGGGCGTTTGCGGGCCCGATGCTGGCGCCACTGGCAGCGGTAGCGACCGCTCTGGGATTCGAAGACGACCTCGGCATAGCATTCGCCGGTCTGGCGCGACAGGATATCGTTACCGCTGCTGGTGATTTTGCCCAGGCGCGGGGTCTCGCCATACAGGGCCAGACAGATCGCGTCCATGATCGTCGATTTGCCGGCGCCGGTCGGTCCGACAATTGCAAACAGGCCAGTATCAGCATAGTCCGGCCGGGTGAAGTCGATCGACCATTCACCATACAGGGAGTTGAGGTTCATGAATTTAAGGGACAGGATTTTCATGCGGTCAGGCTCCTTGGCTTCCTGAGATCACTCGGCCAGCAGATCGGTTTCCTGTAGGGATTTGAGAATTTCCGCATAAGCGGCGATCAATTCCGGCCGTTCCTCTGCCGGGATCTGGCCGGCGTCGAGACAGCGGGAAAAAACCTCGGCCGGATCGAGCTCGTCGAGATTTTCCGTTTCGCTGATGCCGGACAAGGCCTGGGCTGTGACCTGCTGGTTGCGGACCCGGTGGCATTCCATCTGCGTACCCTGCAGGGCAGCATCGATTTGCTCGCGCAGATCTGGGCGTGGCGCCGTGCCGGTGTATTCGACCTCGAGCCAGGCCGTGCTCGCCGCGCGGCGCAGGGCTGCGATCTGGTCCAGGATGGACTCGAGTGAGCCCTGGATGCGCTCCAGCTTCTGGAAGCAGGGCACCGGCAGCTCCCTGATCGCCGGGTTGCGACCGGTAAACTCAGCCAGCAGGACGATTTTCTGCTGCCGGGCTTCGCCATAGCCCATCGGGATCGGGGAGCCTGAATAGCGCCGGGTCGGCAATGAGCCGACCGTCTGCGGCACGTGAAGGTGGCCGAGGGCCAGGTAGTCGATGGCGGCGGGGAAAATCCCGGCCTCGACATGGGCCAGGGAGCCGATATACAGCTCGCGCACGCCGTCACCCTCCACGGTCGCGCCGCCGGCCGTGAACAAATGCCCGGTGGCGATGATCGGAATCGCACCAGCCTCCCGGCGCAGCGGCTCAGCGATCTGGCAGACCGTCTCATAGTGCTGCCGGATCCCCTCGGCGAGTTTGGCATTTTTAGCCTCGATGGTCTCGCCAGCCTCGACCGTGCGCAGGTCGCGGTCATGCAGGTAGGGCACGGCGCAGACAATCGCCTCCGGCTCGCCCTGGGCATCGCGCAGCACGATCACCTCATCGGCCGGGTCGGCGGACAGGTCGCCCACGACGTGGACCTGGAGCACCTTCAGCAGGGGCTTGGGCGCATCGAGGAAGGAGGGCGAATCATGGTTACCGGCGACGATGATCACATGGCGGCAGCAGGCCAGCTGCGAAATCCGGTGCAGGAAGCCATAGTAGAGCTCCTGGGCCCGGTTGCTTGGCGTGGTATTGTCGAAAATATCGCCAGCAACGACGAGGGCATTGACCTGCTCTCGCTCGATCACACCGGCCAGCCAGTCGAGGAAGGCCGTGTATTCGTCGTAGCGCTTGCGGCTGTAGAGCGGCCGGCCGAGATGCCAGTCGGAGGTGTGGAGGATTTTCATGACTTGACTCCTGCAGTTTTCTCAAATCCGGCCAGGGTCAGCCGCTCGTTGATGACCTCCCGGCCTCCGGTGCGGCGATAGCCCAGCTTCTCATACAGGTGGCAATTTCCCGCCTCCTGCTCAATCGTATCCAGCTCCCAGACCCGGGCATCCGGATACACGGCCTCACAAGCCAGGATCGCTGCCTGGGCAATCCCCTGGCCTTGGCTCTCCGGGATGACATAGAGCCGGCCGATCCGGTAGCGGCCGGGATTTTTCCGGGCGATGCGAATCGCGCCAACCGTCTGGCCATGGGCAACGATCCGGTACGTATCGTAATCCGGATGCAGGATTTTCTCCCGCACGGTCGCGATCGTTTCGGTCGCCGGATTGGTTTCGCTGTCCTGGTATTTTTCCAGCAGCGGCCAGAAGGCCTGGCGTTGCAGCGCCTGCAGCAGGGCCGCATCTTCCGGAGTGGCACGAATCAGTGTGATAGCCAAGATCAGGTCTCCTGTCCGATCACCTGGGTCCGGATCCACTGGACGATGTCCGCGTAGACCACTTCCCTGCCGATCTCATTCAAAATCTCATGCCGATAGCCGGGGTAGAGCTTGAGCTGGGCATTGCTGAGTCCGGCTTGCCGGAGCTGGTCATGAGCCTTGCCTGCCCCGACGCCAAAACCACTGACCGGGTCCTGGTCACCGGCCAGAATCAGCAGCGGTTTGTCCTTCGGGATTTTGCCGATCCGGGCCGGGTCCTGGGCATTCTGGTAGCAGCGGAACAGGTCCCGGTAAGCGGTGACAGTGAACATGAAATTGCAGCGCGGGTCGCTGAGGTGGAAGTCGACGATCGCCTCATCGCGGGTCAGCCAGTCGCGCGCCGTCCGGCCACCGGCGAAGGCCTTGTTCAGGTTGGCAAAGGCGAGATCATCGACCAGCTTGCTGCGGTATCTCGGGCCTCTCGCTGTCCGGATGGCCGTCGTCAAAGCCTGGCCAAAGGTCAGCTCCAGAAGGCTCTGCTGGCCAGTCCCGGACAGGATGGCACCATCGATTTCAGCGCCGTATTCTGCCAAAAAGCAGCGGGTGAAAAAGGATCCCATACTATGGCCAAAAAGGACCAGCGGCAGGTCGGGGTATTGCTCACGCGCCAGCCGGGTCAGCTGCCGGATATCGTCGAGGACGATCCGGTCCCCTGCCTGGTCCGCAAAGTGGCCCCAGTCCGCCTGGCTTTGCACCGACCCGCCATGACCGAGGTGATCGTGGCCGAAAACGACCATCCCCTGACCGGTCAGATACTCAGCAAAGCCATCGTAGCGGTCGATGAACTCGACCATGCCATGGGTCAGCTGGACGATGGCCCCTGGTTGTTGCTGCGGTTGCCATTCGATCGCCCAGATCCGAGTCTTGCCATCGCTGGATTGAAAGTGGAATTGCTTTTTCGTCATCGCTTGGCTCCTGTTGCTGTGGTCAGTGTCGACTCATACTGTTCGGTCTGGACCGGCGAGGATCAATCCCTCACCAATTCCTGGAGGAGGTCGGCCGGGGCCAGGGCTGGCACGGGAGAATCAGCAAAGGCCCTGGTGCTTCGGCTGACGATGCGATCGCATTTGAGTCGATGCGCGGTCTCTGCCACCACGGCATCCTCAAAGTCACTCATTTTACCGTGCAAGGCTCGCTGGATATCATCCGAACGAATATCGGCCACCTGGACCAAGCTCATGATCTGGTGCAATGCCGTGCGAGACAGCTCATCGGACAAGCCGCTTTTTCGCAACAAGAAGTTGATGTCTGTCACTGCTGTGGCCGGCAAAAAGCAAACAAGCTCCAATTCCTCTGCCCGGGCCAGGATCTCGTAGGAAAACTGGAAATAAGGCGCTCTTTTCAAGAGGATATCCAGGATGATATCGGTATCCAGAAGGATGTTCATGTGTTTTGGAGCCTTTCCTCTTTGATCTCATCCTGATCCAAATCGAGGTCCGGAATCAATCCAACCAGGCTATCCAGCGCCGACTTCCTATCCTGGACAAAAGGTATGATCTTAGCAATGGGTGCACCATTTCGAGTCACCACAATACTCCCCTCCTCCTGGAGCAGCTCCAGGTACCTGCCGAGATTGTTCTTCAGATCAGTCGCTGTAACGTACATAAAATCACCTCAAATTAGCTAACTTGATTCTATCTTATTAGCTAATTCAAGGCAATAAGGATGTTCAAAGGTTGTATCAATAATGGGCACCTGGGGTGGCAATTGCCGCTGGCGCGGTGTCTGGCTGTGCGTGGCTTCGCGCGAGGGGTGGCACCTGGGGCGGCAATTGCCGCTGGCGTGATCGGGCTTCGCGCGAGGGGTGGCACCTGGGTCGGCATTTGCCGCGTGAGTCGCCGGGCTTCGCGCGAGGGGTGGCACCTGGGGCGGCAATTGCCGCGT
>CAZCMX010000083.1:0-8005 GCA_964499985.1 uncultured Mageeibacillus sp. | reverse complement strand
TTACAAATCAGCTGCTCTACCAACTGAGCTAAACAGGCATTGGACCTTGCGCCGGATTGACCTGCGCAAGGGATAGTTTAAAGAAGCAGGGCCGGCCTGTCAAGACTGGCCGCCGCCGATTGATGTTGATCAGTGATCATGTCATGGTATAGCTCGTCAGCGAAAATGTCGCTATTCGTCACGATTGGCCTCTCGACCGGGCACCCAGGCTTTTTCGAGCTCACGGGGGTTTTCCAGGATTTGCTGGAAGCGCTTCAGGGAGCGGGCATAATAGAAGCCGTCGCCGATCCGTTCGTCGAGAGTGACGGCCAGGTTAACGACTTCACGCACGCCGATCGAGCCGTCGGGCAGGACTTTGGGGACTTTCTGGCTGACGCCGATGGTCAGGAACAAGGGCGTGGTGCCGAATTCGTACAGGTGGTGGAAGGGGGCGTCGATGCCCAGGCTGCCGAGGTTGGAGACGAAGACGCTGGTGTGCATGGGGGAGAGATCGATCACGAAACGGGGCAGCCAGCCATGGTAGTCGAGCCAGATGACCAAGGAGACGAAGCCTTGCAGGACGAAGCGGGGCAGGAGCATCAGGACATTGAACCAGTTGACGATGCCGGAACGGGAGACCTCGTCCTTTTTCGCTTCGGCCCGGATGCGGTGGATTTCTTTTTGCAGCTTGTCGGAGAGGGAGTCCAGTGTATCGGCCGGGTCGAAGGTCATGACGACGATTTCTTCCTTGGCATCGTCTTTGAACTCGCGCTTCATGACAAAGGCCAGCTTGATGTCATTGCGCTGGTACACGCGGCGGCCAACTACGAAACGGTTCATCTGCGGCCGTTCGGCGATGATCCGGACCAGGGCGGCCAGGATGATGTGGAACAAAGTCATTTTGATGCCATTGCCGCCCTCGGTGACTGCCGCCCGGTTGCGCTCGTGCAGGTAGGCTTTGACAGCCGTGATGTCGATTTCCTGTTTGAAGTAGATGGCGGACTCGTTGCGGTTTTTCATGATGAACGGGAAAAACTGCATGAAGGGGTCGATGTCACGCAGACGTTTGCCATCAGGCCGGCTGAACAGAGGTTGACGCATTGTTTGCTGTCCTCATTTCTGGGGAGATTCTGGTCTCAGGGTCGGGTTTTTCTGGCGGCAGGGAAGAGGCTGAAGGTGATCAGGAAGAGGGCAAGGGCCAGGACCAGGTCGGTCAGGCTGACATACGAAGATGGGGTGATCGGGCGTCCCGTCCAGTCTGGCCAGGCGATCATCCGGCCCAGGAATGCCCAGCGAGTCTGATCATCGATCAGACGGGCCAGGCGCAGGGCGCCGTTGCGGATGCCTTCGGCCAGCAAGGGATCTTCGATCCGGTCCAGATACGAGGCGGGCAAGGGCCAGTAGCCGTGGTTTGTCCACAAGACCAGCATCTGGCCGATCAGGCCGGGGATGGCCAGGCACAGGCCGATCAAGCGCAGGGGCGACAAGTCCCGGATCTGCTTGCTGCGGCGGGACAGGCCGGCCGGAATCCGGTGTGGCTGGGCCTTGAATGGCTGGACCAGGCGCAGGTAGGTGACCAGGAGAACACGCCGGAGGTCGGTCCAATTGGTGCGGCCACTGGTCTGCACCAGGTTGATCAGGACGAAAATCAGGCCCAGGCTGCGCGCGCTCAGCTGCAGCACTTTGAGGAGCTGGCGGTCCTCTGTCCAGATCAGGCTGGGCCAGTAGGTGCCCAGCCAATACGGCAGCAAAAGGGTGAACAAGGCCAGCGGCAGCAGGAAAACCGCCCGCAGCTCCCAGAGCATCAGAGCAGTGAGCTTGCGGGACCGGATCGCCCCCAGAAGGATAGCCAGAACCAGAGGCAGCAGATAGAACATGCGGCCGCTGCGTTCAGCGCACGACGAGGTTGGCCAGGCGCCCCTTGACGTAGATGAACTTCACCAGCTGCTTTTCAGTGAGCAGAGCCTGGGTGCGTTCATCCGCCCGGACGACCGCTTCGACCTGGTCGGCGGTGGCATCGGTCGGGATATCGAGGCGGAATTTGACCACCCCATTGGCCTGGACGGCGATTTCGATCGTATCGCGGATCAGGGCCTGCGGGTCGAAGGCCGGCCAGACAGTGCGGAAAATCGAATCGGCATGGCCGAGCTGGCGCCAGGATTCCTCGCAGAAATGGGGGGCAAAGGGGGCCATCAGGCGGAGCAGATCCTCCGTGACCGAGCGCAGCAGGGCGAGGTCGGCAGTGGCCAGCCCCTGGTATTTATTGATGGCATTCAATAGCTCCATCATGCGCGAGATCGAGGTATTGAACTGGAAGCGTTCGGCATCCGTACTGACGGATTTGATGGCGTAATGGCGGGCATATTGCAGGTCTTTGCCATCACTGTCGAGCGTGGTGGCGACAGCAGGGGCCGGCCAGGTCTTGGCCTCCTCGACCAGACGCTCAACCCGGCTGACATACTTGACGATCGCCTTGACGCCGTCGTCATTCCAGGGGCCACCATCGGTATAGGCAAAGCCGAAGCCCAGGTACATGCGGAACACATCAGAGCCATGGCGGGTGATATAGTCATCCGGGGAAATGGTATTGCCACGCGACTTGGACATTTTCTGGCCGTCCGCACCGAGGATGGTGCCCTGGTGGACGAGGGACTTGAACGGCTCATCAAAGGAGAGGTAGCCCATGTCGCGCAGGGCTTTGGTGATGAACCGGGCATAGAGCAGGTGCATCGCGGCATGTTCGGCACCACCGATATACTTGTCGACCGGACACATGGCATCGACCTTGGCTTTGGCAAAGGGTTCACGGTCGTTTTTATTGTCGACATAGCGGAACTGGTACCAGGACGAGCAGACAAAGGTGTCGAGGGTGTCCGGATCGCGTTCAGCCGGACCGCCACAGGCCGGGCAGGTGGTCTCGATGAAGGAACGGCACTTTTTCAGCGGCGATTCGCCGTCGGGACGGAACTCGACATCATAGGGCAGCTTTACGGGCAGTTGGTCCTCGGGGACCGGGACGACGCCGCAATCCGGGCAATGGACGACGGGGATCGGGGTGCCCCAGTACCGCTGGCGGGAGACCAGCCAGTCGCGCAGGCGGTAGTTGATCTTCAGGCTGCCCTGGCCCGTCGGCTCGAGCTTGGCGACGATGGCCTTGATCGCGGCGGCTGAATCGAGACCATCGAATTCGCCGCTGTTGACCAGGATGCCTTTCTCACAGAAGGGCAATTCGTCCGGCGAGCCGTCGGCGCTCCGGATGACCCGCTGGATCGGCAGGTTGAACTTCTGGGCGAATTCGAAGTCGCGTTCATCATGGGCGGGGACAGCCATGACGACCCCGGTGCCGTATCCGGCGATGACGTAGTCGGCGGCCCAGATCGGGACCTTGGCGCCGGTCAGGGGATGGATGGCATAGGAGCCGGTGAAGACACCGGTCTTTTCGCGTACGGTGGACATGCGGTCGATGTCGGAGACCTTGCGGGTTTCCGAAATATAAGCCTCGACGGCTGACCGGCAATCATCGGTGGTCAGGAGCTCGCAGAGCTCGCTTTCTGGCGCGACGACGACATAGGTGACGCCCATGACGGTGTCGGCCCGCGTCGTGAAGACCTTGAGGCTGACCGGCTGGCCGTCGTGATCGAGCGTGGGCTGGCCGTCGGTTTCGGCGCCGAAAACCAGCTCCGAGCCTTCGGAGCGGCCGATCCAGTTGGTCTGGATCTTCTTAGTCTTTTCCGGCCAGTCGAGGGTCGGCAGGCAGTCGAGCAGTTCCTGGGCATAGGCGGTGATGCGGAAGAACCACTGGGTCAGGTTTTTCCGGGTCACCTCGGTGCCGCAGCGTTCGCAGGCCCCTTCGTCGACTTGCTCATTGGCCAGGACGGTATTGCAGTTGGGGCACCAGTTGACCGGCGCGTTCTTTCTGTAGGCCAGGCCTTTCTTGTACAGCTGGAGGAAGATCCACTGGTTCCAGCGATAATATTCCGGATCGCAGGTTGCCAGCTCGGCGTCCCAGTCGAACATGCCGCCCATTTCGCGCAGCTGCTTCTCCATGGTGCGGATATTGTTATAGGTGCTGTCCTGAGGGTGGATCCCGGTTTTGATCGCATAATTTTCCGCCGGCAGGCCGAAGGCGTCAAAGCCCATCGGCTGGAAGACCTCATAGCCTTGCATTTTTTTCATCCGGGCCCAGGAGTCGGAGAGGGCGTAATTGTACCAATGACCGACATGGAGATTGGCGCCGGAGGGGTAGGAAAACATTTCCAGGACATAGAGCTTCTTGTCCTGGTGCTGGGGATTAAAATGGTTCAGGCCGGACTGTTCCCAGTATTCCTGCCATTTACGGTCGATTTCTACGGAATATGCCATGTCGTTATCCTCATTCAAGCTTTGATTTCCCGGCTATTTTAACAAAATCTCAGGCGCTTTGCACGGGAATATGGCTGGAGATTCTGCCGGCCGGGACCGTCCTCAGGGCAATGGACCGAGAAAAGCCATGCGCAGGGCACATAGGAGCAGGATATGCAGGGGATAGAAAAAGTAAAAGGCATACTTTTGCCAGCGCGGCGGCTTGCGGTCGCGCTGGAAGCCTATCATCAGGGGCACTGCCATGAGGGAGGCCAGCTGCATGATGGCCCAGTAAAGTGGAGCACTGGCAGTCACCAGACGGATCAAAAGAAAGAGGAGGTTCAAGGGCAGCAGAAACTGGAAAATCCGCTGCTCCCAGTGGGCTTCCTCGATCCGGTGCGTGGCGGCATCGAGCAGCACCACCGTCAGGACACCGTAGGCGCCATAATCGGCATGCAGCGCTTCGGCGGCAATCAGGGCGGCAAGCAAGGCCAGGCTGCCGGCCACCAGACCGGTGCGGGCATCGAGCGTGATCCCGCCCGGACTGATCCGGACATCGAAGCGTGGTGGAATCGGCCGCACGGGCACCGTATTCGGGGCTGCGGGGATCGGCCGCAGGCTGGCGATCAGGTCGCGGCTCGAATCGCGGGCCAGCCGGTAGCCTGCCAGGGCGACGAGGGCCAGGGAGAAGGTGAAAAGCACATTGGACCACTCCAGGTGCAGGCCGATCCACAGGTTGGCCTGCTGGATGATCCCCTGGGCCAGCAGGGCAAAGGCGGTCATCCGGATAAAATACAAGACCAGGCTCCGCGTCCTCTGATAGCCACGGACGACCGACCAGGCAAACAAAGGGAAGGCCAGGCGGCCGACAAGACGCAGGAGCATGACCAGGATGCCCGGCAGGACGTCACCATAATAAAAGCCGATATGGTCGAGCAACATGAACAATGCGGCGAAGAGCTTAAGCAAGTTTATCCGCCTTTCTGTCGAAAAGTGCCCTTTCCAGAGAAAAAACCGGCCAAAGCCGGGGTGATCATTTGATAAACAGTGGATTCTATTGTATCATTGTTGCGCATGGGACTCAAACACACCTTTCATCTCAGATTGGAGATTTTTAAAAATGCATTTGGGAATGGATATCGGTATTGATCTGGGCACCGCTTCGGTGCTTGTTTATGTTAAAGGTAAGGGCGTCGTCCTGCGTGAGCCGTCCGTCGTCGCCATCAATTCCAAGACCGGCAAGGTCCTCGCCGTTGGTGAGGGCGCCAGCCTGATGCTCGGGCGGACGCCCGGCATTGTCGATGCCATCCGGCCGCTGCGTGATGGCGTCATCTCAGATTTCAAAGTCACAGAGGTCATGCTCAAGGCCTTCATCAACCGGGTCTGCAAGGGCATCCGGGCCAAATATTTCAAGCCAACCATCGTCGTTTGTGTTCCTAGCGTGATCACGCCGGTTGAACAGAAAGCCGTTGAGGACGCCTGCAAGCATGCCGGTGCCAAGGACGTCTATCTGATCCGTGAGCCGATTGCGGCCGCGATTGGTGCCGGGATTGACATCACCAAGGCCTGTGGCAGCATGATCGTTGACATTGGCGGTGGCACGACCGATATTGCAGTCATTTCACTGACTCAGCCGGTCGTCGATTTCTCCCTTAAGGTGGCTGGTGACAAATTTGACGAGGCCATCGTCAAGCATGTCCGCAGAAAGCACAATGTCCTGATCGGTGAGCGGACCGCCGAGGAGCTCAAGATCAATATCGGCTGTGCTTATCCGCGTGAAGAGGAGCTGACCATGGAAGTCCGTGGCCGCAACCTGATCACCGGCATGCCGGCCACAATCACGATTAATTCGACCGAAATGCTCGAGGCCCTCGAGGAGCCGGTCAGCCAGATTTTTGAGGCTGTCCACACGGTGCTCGAGCGCACGCCGCCGGAACTGATGGCGGATATCAGCCAGCGTGGCATTGTCATGACGGGTGGCGGCGCCCTGCTCTACGGGCTCGACCGCATGCTCGCGGCCAAGATCGGCATCGATGTGGTTGTTGCCGATGACGCCATCTCCTGTGTGGCGATCGGCACCGGCAAGGCCCTCGATATGATGGACAAATTCTCCGCCCTCAGCGACGGCACCTGATCCTCTTGTTCGAGTCTCTTGGCTGGCAGCGGACCATTGGCTACAGATTTCGCACCCCTTGACTCAGATGAAGGGATTGCCTCAATGCAGGCAATCCCTTTTTCCTTCAGACTGGCTTGAATATGGGATAAAACGGCAAAATCCGCTGAAAATCCTGCTTGACGCGTGTTTGGCGAAAATCTATAATGACAACAAATTCACGTCAGAATTTGAATCCTGTCCTGATTGGACGGGTTCGCAGAATTTCTGGAGCATTGTTTTCCTTTCGTCTTTCTGAATGACTGCTTGATTTTCCTGACAGATTTTTCCACACGAAATTCCTTGCAAACCGGGTCTGCCGGCGTTTTCCGGTGCCCGAGTCTCACACTTGAGGTGGTTTGATGCCCACATCCAGTCTGACTGGCAAGTCAAAAGATGACCTTGCCACCATTGCCACCGTCTCTGGCCTGCTTACCCGCGCGCAGGCCTTGGCGATGACCAAGCCTGAACTGCTGAAATTCCTGAAATCCGCTGAGACAGCATCCCAGGCAGAATCCGAAACCCAAGCCTCACCGGCATCCCGGCCCTCGGCCAAAGGCTCAACACGAGCTCAACCTGCCGCTCGCAAATCAGCCGCCCGGAAAAAGATGGCGCCTGATGCGAACGACAGCGCACAACCCCCTGTGCCGAACCAGGAACCTGTCCTGATCCAGAGTGATCCTGCTCCCGTTCAGCCATCCAAGCCCCGCCGGAAAAAAACCGTGGCGCAGACCGAAGAAGCGCCGGCCCCAAAGACTGAGGCACCGGTGGCCATTGAGGCATCTGAGCCGTCTGAGCCACCGGTACCGGTAGCCGCTGCGGCACCTGAGCAGGAGTCCAGGCAGCCGGAGCCGGTTCCAGCCGATGAATCACAGCCCCAGCCCCAAACACAACCCAAAGCCCAGCCCAAGGCACAGCCCCAGCCCAAAAGCAGATTTGCTGCCGGGCAGGACCAGCGCCTGACCGATCAGCCGGAGGCTGGCTCGGAAAAAGCGGGCAAGCCTTACCACCGCAAAGAAAAATCCGCCGCCAGACCACAACCGCAGTCCAGAACCCAGCAGCAGCCAGCCCCGCGCAGCCAGGACCGCTATAAGAAAAAGCCAGCTGGCCCAGGCAAAGACCGCGACCTTGCGAATGCGGCTGCCGAGCATAAGCACCCGCTGCGGGTCAAAGTATTCGGAGTGCCTGCCAATCCGCTGGCGAATCAGGCGGATGAGCAGGAAGCCACCCAAAATCATCCAGCACCTCGCCAGAACATAGAGGAGCTGGTGGCCGTTCATACGCCCCAGCCCTTGCCTGTGGAGGCGGCTCCGGAAAAACACCCCCAGGGGCCACACAAGCGTCTGGAACCGGATCAGATCATGCCAGAGCAGGCTGCTTCCGACATGGGCCTGCCCGGACCAGATCAATCGGAATCTCCTGCAATGGAGCCCTTCACTGGCGACAGAGAACCTGCAAATGGTTCGGCCCAGGATAAATTCAACCGCAAGCAGCAGATTGAATCCGGGGAATCGATCACCGGTGTCCTGGAGA